>NZ_JBITGZ010000023.1:0-127406 GCF_044457565.1 Kitasatospora sp. NPDC050543
CAGGGGGGACCCTGTGGGAGAGTAGGACGCCGCCGAACAATCATTCACAGAGAACCCCCACCCGATTCCGGGTGGGGGTTCTCTGCGTTTCCGGGCTCTGCTGCGTTTGGGGGCTGCATTTCCGGAGGCTTTCCGGCCGGGAATCCCGGCGAATCCGCCCCCGGCAGCCGTCCGGCGGCCGTGACGTAGGGTCAGGTCATGGATGCTGAGACAGGGGCGAGCCCCGCGCGGGAACGGTTCTACTTCAGGGCGCCGGGGATCGGGGAGAGCGGGATCGTCGCCGGTCCGGTGCTGCGGTCGGGCTGGCGGGACAGCGCGCTGCACGTGCTGGCCGCCGCGCAGGTGGAGGACGGTCGGGAGGCGGTCTCCGAGCAGGGGCGGCTGCGGCTGCGTTCCTCGGACGTCGCCAGGCCGGGCGTCACCCACTTCATCCAGTTCGAGGAGCGCCGTAACGGCCTCGCCGACCCGCTCCAGGCCGACGCCGGCTATGCGCAGCTCGACGAGTCCGCCCCCGGCGCGGTCCCGAGTGCGGAGCTGGCGGTGGCGCCGGCCTTCCGCGGCCGGGGCTTCGGGCGGCACCTGATCGACACCGTTCTCGACGAGGCCGAGGGCGAGTACGTGGACTTCTGGGCACACGGCGGCCACCCGGCGGCCCGCCACCTCGCGGAGCACTACGGCGCCGAGCTCGTCCGCGAGCTCCGGCAGATGCGCCGCGGGCTCTCCCGCGCGGGGGAGGCCGAGGCCGGCCCGGCCGGGGTGGCGCTGCCCGAGGGCATCACCCTGCGTACCTTCCGTCCCGGGGCGGACGACGCGCAGTGGTTGCGGCTGAACGCGCTGGCCTTCGCCCACCACCCCGAGCAGGGCGCCTGGACGGAGCGCGATCTCGCGGACCGCGTGGCCGAGCCGTGGTTCGACCCGGCGGGCTTCTTCCTGGCCACCCGCGGCGAACGGGTGGTGGGCTTCCACTGGACGAAGGTGCACCCGGCGACCGACACCGAGCCGGCCCTGGGCGAGGTGTACGTGGTCGGGGTCGACCCCGCCGAGCAGGGCAGCGGCCTGGGCCGCGCGCTGACGGCGGCGGGCCTTCGGCACCTGGCCGTGGACCGCGGGCTGGAGACCGTACTTCTTTACGTGGATGCCGACAACCCGGCCGCTGTGCGGGTATATGAACGATTGGGATTCACCATCCACGAGGTGGACCTGATGTACCGCGTGCAGCACCGCGAGGATCGCGAGTCCGCCACCCGGCGGCCCCGGCCCTGACCGACTCAGCTTTCCTCCCGGCCATGCGGTGTTTACCGTGGATTCAATTACCGCCGCGAAGATCACAGGATGAAGTCCGTAGTGTCTCGCTCGCGCAGCGTCGGCCGAAACCCCGTGGCCGGCCGGCAGCAGGCAGGCCTCACACCGGAGGCCGACCCTGACCAGGCCCCGCACCCGGCTCTGCCGGGCGCGCGGGAGCCGGTACTGCATGAGGACGAGGACCGACCGAGTCACCCGGACTGCGACCTGCTGGAGGAGCTGGAGCCCATGAGCGTTCCCCGCCCCGTCTCTGTCCCGCTGCCGTCACCGGCACGGATGTCCTCCGCGCTGGGGCTGCCCACGGAGCCCCTGCCGGACGGCGAGCAGGAGTTCGAGGAGCTGCCGCAGGGACGCTTCCTCGATCGTGAGCGCAGCTGGCTCGCGTTCAACGAGCGCGTGCTGGAACTGGCCGAGGATCCCCAGATCCCGCTGCTGGAGCGCACGAAGTTCCTGGCGATCTTCGCCAGCAACCTGGACGAGTTCTTCATGGTGCGGGTGGCGGGCCTCAAGCGCCGGATCGCCACCGGGGTCGCCCAGCGTTCGGCCTCCGGGCTCCAGCCCCGCGAGGTGCTGGACCTGATCTGGAGGCGTTCGCGGGAGCTCATGGCCCGGCACGCCGCCGCCTTCCAGCAGGACGTGCTGCCGGACCTGGCCACCGAGGGCATCGAGCTGGTGCGCTGGTCGGAGCTGGCGGACAAGGAGCAGGCGCGGCTGCACACGCTCTTCCGGCAGAAGATCTTCCCCGTCCTGACGCCGCTCGCGGTGGACCCGGCGCATCCCTTCCCGTACATATCGGGGCTGAGCCTCAACCTGGCCGTCGTCGTCCGCAACCCGGTCTCCGGTCACAAGCACTTCGCCAGGGTGAAGGTGCCGCAGTCGCTCTCGCGCTTCCTGGAGGCCTCGCCGCAGCGGTACGTGCCGCTGGAGGACGTGATGGGGGCGCACCTGGAGGAGCTGTTCCCGGGGATGGAGGTGCTCGCCCACCACGCGTTCCGGGTCACCCGCAACGAGGACCTGGAGGTGGAGGAGGACGACACCGAGAACATCCTCAAGGCGCTGGAGAAGGAGCTGATGCGCCGGCGCTTCGGCCCGCCCGTCCGGCTGGAGGTCGAGGAGTCCATCGACCCGTACATCCTGGACCTGCTGGTGCGCGAGCTGAACATCACCGAGGCCGAGGTGTTCCCGCTGCCGGGGCCGCTGGACCTCACGGGGCTGTTCGGGATCGCCGACCAGGACCGTCCGGAGCTCAAGTACCCGAAGTTCATCGCCGGCACCGCCCGCGGCCTGACCGACGTGGAGTCGGCCTCCCAGCCGGACATCTTCGCCGCGATGCGTGAACGGGACGTCCTGCTGCACCACCCGTACGACAGCTTCTCGACCTCCGTCCAGGCCTTCCTGGAACAGGCGGCCGGCGACCCGGACGTGCTGGCCATCAAGCAGACGCTCTACCGGACCTCCGGTGACTCGCCGATCGTCGACGCGCTGATCGACGCGGCCGAGTCCGGCAAGCAGGTGCTGGTCCTGGTGGAGATCAAGGCGCGGTTCGACGAGCAGGCGAACATCAAGTGGGCGCGCAAGCTGGAGGAGTCCGGCTGCCACGTGGTGTACGGGCTGGTCGGGCTGAAGACGCACTGCAAGCTGTCGCTGGTGGTGCGCCAGGAGGGCGACACGCTGCGGCGCTACTCGCACGTGGGGACGGGCAACTACCACCCCAAGACGGCCCGGCTGTACGAGGACATCGGCCTGCTGACCTCCGACCCGCAGGTCGGGGCGGACCTCTCGGACCTGTTCAACCGGCTCTCCGGCTACTCCCGCCGGGAGTCCTACCGGCGGCTGCTGACCGCGCCACGCGGGCTGCGGGACGGGCTGATCGCGCGGATCCACGGCGAGATCGACCACCTGCGGGCCGGCCGCCCGGCGTCGGTGAAGATGAAGGTCAACTCGATCGTCGACGAGGCCGTGATCGACGCGCTGTACCGCGCCGCGAAGGCCGGGGTGCCGGTGGACGTGTGGGTGCGCGGGATCTGCGCGATCCGGCCGGGCGTGGAGGGGCTGAGCGAGAACATCCGGGTCCGGTCCGTGCTCGGGCGGTTCCTGGAGCACTCGCGGATCTTCGTCTTCGGCAACGGGGGCGATCCGGAGGTGTGGATCGGCAGCGCCGACATGATGCACCGCAACCTGGACCGCCGGATCGAGGCGCTGGTGCGGGTCGCCGACCCGGCGCACCGGGCCGAGCTCTCCGAGCTGATCGACCTCGGCGTCTCGGACGAGACGGAGTCCTGGCATCTGGGGCCCGACGGGTCCTGGACGCGGCATTCGCAGGACGCCGACGGACGGCGGCTGCGGCATGTGCAGGACCTGCTCATCGACTCCCGCCAGCGCCGCCGGGCGTCGGCGGTGAGCCGGTGAGGCCGGCCGGGGGCTCCATCGCAGGCTTCTTCGCAGGCCCTACCGACGGCTGAGCAGTCGGCCACCAAGCCCCGGGGCGAGCGTCCTCGGGGGGACGGGGATTCAC
Organism: Kitasatospora sp. NPDC050543; assembly: GCF_044457565.1. Classification (NCBI taxonomy): domain Bacteria; kingdom Bacillati; phylum Actinomycetota; class Actinomycetes; order Kitasatosporales; family Streptomycetaceae; genus Kitasatospora; species Kitasatospora sp. NPDC050543. Next base: position 3,818 of record NZ_JBITGZ010000023.1, read on the forward strand.
CAAGCCATGACCGATGCGCAGATGACGGCCCTGGCGGCGTCCACAGCGACCGCCGGGGAGATCCTCTCCAGCCATCTGACCGCCCAGGCGGGGGCGTTTCTGCGAGCCCTGCCGCAGGCGGTCGGCGAGGTCGGCGCGAGACCCGGCAGTGTGGCGGCGAGCTCGGCGGGTACCGAGGATCTGCTGCGGGCGGTCCGGCGGATCGGCGGCGTGCTGCACACCTTCGCCGCGACCTTCGAGCCCGCCTGGGCGCAGGAGTCGCGGACGGAGCTGCGCTGGCTGCTCAATCTGCTGGCGCAGGAGCCGGGCTACGTCCGCCGCTCGGCCCGGCTGCTGGGCGCACTGGACACCCTGAGCGGCGCCGAGCCGGGCTCCGGCCTGCGCGGGCCGGGGATGCTGGCGGGTCACGCGGGGGCGCCCAAGGCCAGGGCGCTGCTCGACCGACAGCTGACGCTGGCCCGTACCCGGGTGCACTCCAGCGTTCTCCAGGAGCTTCGCTCGGCGCGGCTGCACGCGCTGGCGGACCGGATGACCCTGCTGGTGGGGGAGGTACCGCTGCTGGCGCAGGCGGACGGCCGGGCCGCGGTGGTGCTGTTGCCGCAGGCGACGGCGGCGCTGGCCGCGCTCGGCGCCGGCGCCGAGCGGCTGCCGCTGCACCGGGCCGCCACGCCGTACGGCGGGGACGGGATGCGCCGGCTCGGCTCGGTGCCGGCGGCCCGGGGTGCGCTGGACGCGGACGCGCTGATGGCCGCCGACGACGAGCCCTGGCACCAGGTGCGGATCCTGCTCAAACGCGCCCGCTACGCGCTGGAGGTGTGTGCGCGCCCGGCCGAGGGGCTGGACGCGCTGGACGTGACGCTGGCCCTGCACCAGGACGCGGCGGACGCGGCCGCGCACGCCGCGACGGCGGCGCGCACGCCGAGGATCACCCCGGCAACGGCGTACGTCCTGGGAGTGGTGCATGCTGATCAACGACTGGAGGTGGAGGCGGCTCGGTACGCCTTCGGCCGCCAGTGGCCGGACATCTCGCCCAGCATCGACGGCTGGGAGGAGCCCCCAGCACCACGGATGGCATGAATGGGCAACCGCCTGAGCAGTGAGTACGGCGACGACGGCAGCATGGGCGCCGCGCGGATGGCGGTGGCCGGCCGGCGTTCGGTCGCGGGCGGGGCGGAGCAGCGCCGCAGGCTGCGGGAGGCCAAGCAGGGGGCGCCCGGGTGGCCGCCGTCGGCGGCGCAGTCGCACCAGGACGCGGCGCGGGGTGCGGGCAAGTCGGGGCGCGGCCAGACGATTCTGGCGGCGGGGGCGGTGCTGTGGCTGCCGGGGCGGGCGAAGAAGGGCGGCAAGCGGATCGGCCGGCCGAGGCTGGCGCTGATCCACCGGCCGAAGTACGACGACTGGAGTCTGCCCAAGGGCAAGCTGGACGCGGGCGAGGGATGGACCCAGGCGGCGCTGCGGGAGGTGTGGGAGGAGACCGGGATGCGCTGTGTGCTGGGGGTGGAGCTGCCGGCCCAGCACTACCTGGCGCAGGGCCGGCCGAAGGAGGTGCGGTACTGGGCGGCGGTGCCGGTGGCCGGGTCGTTCACCCCCAACCGTGAGGTGGACCGGTTGGAGTGGCTGCCGGCGGGCAAGGCGCGGGCGCGGCTGACGCATGAGCGGGACCGGGTGCTGGTGGACGCGTTGCTGGAGGTGCTGGGGGCGCGGCCGGTGCGGCAGAAGGCGGAGCGGCCGGAGAAGGCGGAGAAGGCCGGGAAGACCCGCGGGGCCTGAGTTCCGGCCCGGGGCGCCCCCGGTGGCGTGGTGGGCGGACCCGGCGGCGCGGTGATCTAGCCGCACCCTGCTCGTGACGCAACCGTTACTACCTGGCCCTGTTTCCTGCCATCCGTGCGAGGTTCACTCCCCGTTCACTTGCGACCGGGTGACGCGTCACCTGCCCGCCCTAACTTCGGGTCTACCGGAGGGCCGAACGGGCCCCGGACCACAGCAGCACCAGCGCCGTCACACGTGTTCAGACACGCTCCGGGCGCCGGAATTGCCTCAGAAAGGGACACCCTGTGAAGCTCCAGCGGAACGGCCGCTCCAAGGCCCTCGCCATCGGTGCCATGGCGCTCGTCAGCTCGCTGTCGCTCGCGGCCTGCGGTTCGGACGACAACACCAGCAACAACGCCGGCACCGGTTCCGGCACCGGTTCGTCCACCTCGGCCGCGGCCATCGCCTGCGGTAAGGCGGGCTCGCTGGTCGCCGCGGGTTCCACGGCGCAGGCCAACGCCATCGACGTGTGGAAGACGAACTTCGGCGCCGCCTGTTCCGGCAGCACGATCAACTACGGCGGTGGCGGCTCGGGCGCGGGTATCCAGCAGTTCACCCAGGGCAAGGTCGCGTTCGCGGGCTCCGACTCGGCGCTGAAGCCGGCCGAGGCCGACGCCACCAAGGCGGTCTGCACCGGCGGCCAGGGCATCAACCTGCCGATGGTCGCGGGCCTGATCTCGATCGTCTTCAACGTCGAGGGTGTCGACAAGCTGGTCCTGGACGGCCCGACCGTCGCCAAGATCTTCGACTCGCAGATCACCAAGTGGAACGACCCGGCGATCGTCGCCCTGAACAAGGACGCCAAGCTGCCGGACGCCGACATCCAGGCGTTCCACCGCTCGGAGGACTCGGGCACCACCGACAACCTGACCAAGTACCTGGCCAAGGCCTCCGGTGGCGCCTGGTCCTACCCCGCCAGCAAGACCTGGGCGGGCAAGGGCGGCCAGTCGGCCAACGGCAGCGCCGGTGTCGCGGCCCAGGTCAAGCAGGTCAAGAACTCGATCAGCTACGCCGAGCTCTCCTTCGCCCAGACCAACAACCTCAAGAGCGCCGCCATCAACACCGGCGCCGCCGCACCGGTCGAGGCCACCGCCGCCAACGCCGCCAACACCTTCGCCAAGGCGAAGATCGTGGGCACCGGCAGCGACCTGGCGCTGACCCTCGACTACGCGACCAAGGACGAGGGCTCCTACCCGCTGGTCCTGGTCACCTATGAGATCGTGTGTGACAAGGGCAACAAGGCCGAGACCCTCGAGACCCTGAAGTCCTTCCTGACCTACGGCGCGAGCGACGCCGGTCAGAAGGCCATCGGCGAGGCCGGCTACGTGCCGCTGCCGAAGGAGCTCACCGGCAAGGTCAACGCGGTCATCCCGACCCTGGCCTGACCCTGCAGTGCTACCGGTGGGCGGCCCCGTGGGTGAGGGGGGCCGGGGCCGCCCGCCGGTGAACATCGACCGAGAACAACGTCCGGGGCACCGCCGCCATGGTGCCGCCCCCTCGGGGCAGCACCACCAGACCGGAGTACACCAATGACCTCATCTCCCCCTGCCGCACCCGGCAGGGCCCGCCTGCGCCGGAAAGACAGCCGGTTCGGCGACAAGATCTTCTTCAACGCCGCCCGGGGCTCGGGCATCCTGCTGCTGGTCATCATGGCCGCCATCGCGGGCTTCCTGACCTGGCGCGCGGGTATCGCGCTGTCCAAGAACGAGGGCAACTTCCTCACCACCTTCGAGTGGACGCCGGACGCGCCGAAGCCGGTGTTCGGCATCGCGGTGCTGGCCTTCGGCACCATCGTCAGCGCGGTGATCGCCATGGTGATCGCCGTTCCCGTGGCGATCGGTATCGCGCTCTTCATCTCGCACTACGCGCCGCGCCGGATCGCCCAGCCGTTCGCCTACCTGGTGGACCTGCTGGCCGCCGTGCCGAGCATCGTCTACGGCCTGTGGGGCGCGTTGTTCCTCGTCCCGCACCTGGACGGCCTGACCAGCTGGCTGGACCAGTACCTGGGCTGGACGTACATCTTCGACCAGAGCCGGGTCGGCACCACGCCGCGCAACCTGCTCACCGTCGGCATCCTGCTCGCCATCATGATCCTGCCGATCATCACCGCGGTCAGCCGTGAGGTCTTCCGGCAGGTCCCGCGGATGCACGAGGAGGCGGCGCTCGCGCTCGGCGCGACCCGCTGGGAGATGATCCGCACCTCCGTGCTGCCGTTCGGCCGGCCGGGCATCATCTCGGCCTCGATGCTGGGCCTGGGCCGCGCGCTCGGCGAGACCATCGCGGTGGCGATCGTGCTCTCCTCCAACAGCATCCTCTCGCTGCACCTGCTCGACCCGGGTGGCGGCACCTTCGCGCAGAACATCGCGCTGAAGTTCAGCGAGGCCCAGCCCTTCGGCCGCGACGCGCTGATGGCCTCCGGCCTCGTCCTGTTCGTCATCACCCTCGTGGTGAACGGCGCCGCCCGGATCATCGTGGCGCGCCGCAAGGAGTACTCGGGGGCCAACGGATGAGTGCTGTGACCACCACCGCTCCGGCGGCCGACTCCCGGCCGCTGCCTCGCAGCCTGACCGCCGCGCGGCTGCCCAAGTGGGCCCCGCCCGCCATCGCCGCCCTGTCCATCGGGCTGGGCTGCGCCATCGGCGTCGGCTTCGACCTGGCCAGCCACATCCAGTGGGGCCTGATCTCGGCCATCCTGTTCGTGATCATCAGCTATGTGATCTCGGCCCGGGTCGAGGGTCGCCGCCAGGCCAAGGACCGGCTGGCCACCTCGGTGGTCTGGGTCGCGTTCGTGCTGGCCGTCGTCCCGCTGGCCACGCTGACGTTCTACACGATCCAGCAGGGCATCGCGGTCGTCGACGCCTACTTCCTGACGCACTCCATGAAGGGCGTGCGCTCCGCGGGCCCCGGCGGCGGCATCTACCACGCCCTGATCGGGACCTTGCAGCAGGTCGCGCTGGCCACCGCGATGGCTGCGCCGATCGGCCTGCTGACGGCCGTCTACCTGGTGGAGTACGGCCGTGGCCGGCTCGCCAAGGCGGTCACCTTCTTCGTCGACGTCATGACGGGTGTTCCGTCGATCGTCGCCGGTCTGTTCATCCTCTCGCTGTGGAACCTCGCCCTCGGCTTCAACTACTCCGGCTTCTCGGGCAGCCTCGCGCTGGCCATTCTGATGATGCCGGTCGTCGTACGCTCGACCGAGGAGATGCTCAAGCTCGTTCCCAACGAGCTGCGGGAGGCCTCGTACGCGCTCGGTCTGCCGAAGTGGAAGACCATCCTGAGGGTCGTGATCCCGACCGCGATCGGCGGTATCACCACCGGCGTGATGCTGGCGGTCGCCCGCATCACGGGCGAGACCGCCCCGGTGCTGATGCTGGTGTTCGGTTCGGACGTGATCAACAGCAATCCGTTCAAGGACCCGCAGCAGTCGCTGCCGATGTACATCTGGCAGCAGTACGCCGTGGTGAACAACGACTTCGGGTACGCCCGAGCCTGGGGTGCCGCACTGGTGCTGATCGCCTTCGTGATGGGGCTCAACCTCATCGCCCGGGGCATCGCACGGTGGCGCTCGCCCAAGGCCGGGCACTGACGACCGACTGACGTACGAAGAAGACGAGAGAAGACGAACGATCATGGCTAAGCGCATCGACGTCAGCGGACTGTCCGCCTACTACGGCAACACCAAGGCCATCGAGGACATCTCGATGACCGTCGAGCCCCGCTCGGTGACGGCCTTCATCGGCCCGTCGGGCTGCGGCAAGTCGACCTTCCTGCGCACCCTCAACCGGATGCACGAGGTCATCCCCGGCGCCCGCGTCGAGGGCAAGGTGATGCTGGACGACGAGAACCTGTACGGTTCGCACGTCGACCCGGTGGCCGTGCGCCGCACCGTCGGCATGGTCTTCCAGCGCCCGAACCCGTTCCCGACCATGTCGATCTACGACAACGTCGCGGCCGGGCTGAAGCTCGCCGGCGTGAAGAAGAAGTCGGTGCTGGACGGCGTGGTGGAGAAGTCCCTCCAGGGCGCCAACCTCTGGAAGGAGGTCAAGGACCGGCTGAACAAGCCGGGCGCCGGCCTCTCCGGTGGCCAGCAGCAGCGGCTCTGCATCGCCCGCGCCATCGCGGTCGAGCCCCAGGTGCTGCTGATGGACGAGCCCTGCTCGGCCCTGGACCCGATCTCCACCCTCGCCATCGAGGACCTGATCGGCGAGCTGAAGTCCCAGTTCACCATCGTCATCGTGACCCACAACATGCAGCAGGCGGCCCGCGTCAGCGACCGCACCGCCTTCTTCAACCTGGCGGGCGTCGGCCAGCCCGGCAAGCTGGTGGAGCTCGACGACACCCAGCGGATCTTCTCCAACCCCTCGGTGCAGGCGACCGAGGACTACATCTCCGGTCGCTTCGGCTGAGCCGAGCGCCGTACCAGGACTGCTCCGTGGTGCTGCATGGCGGTGCCGCCGCGGAGCGTGAGGAAGGGCCCGCCCCCGAGATGTGGGGGCGGGCCCTTCCGGCTGTGGTGGCGGCGTCAGCCGAAGATCAGATCGGTGATCCAGTAGGCCACGGCCGCGACCAGCGCGGCGGCCGGCATGGTGATGAACCAGCCGAGCACGATGTTCTTGGCGACGCCCCAGCGGACCGCGCGGATCCGCTTGGTGGCCCCGACACCCATGATCGCCGAAGTGATCACGTGGGTGGTGGAGATGGGCGCCTTGAAGACGTACGAGGTGATGTACATGATCGTGGCCGCGGTGCTCTCGGCCGCGAAGCCCTGCGGCGGGTCCAGCTCGATGATCTTACGGCCGAGCGTGCGCATGATCCGCCAGCCGCCCGCGTAGGTGCCCAGCGAGAGCATCGTGGCGCAGGAGATCTTCACCCAGACCGGGATCTCCTGGGTGGTCTGGTGACCCGAGATGGTCAGGGCCAGGACGACGATGCCCATCGTCTTCTGCGCGTCCTGCAGACCGTGCGCCAGCGCCATCGCGGCGGCCGAGGCGGTCTGCGCGACCCGGAAGTTGCGCTTGGCCCGGTGCGGGTTGGCCCGGCGGAAGATCCACAGGATCGCCAGCATCACCAGATAGCCCGCCAGCAGGCCCACGATCGGCGAGACGATCATCGGGATGATGATCTTGTCGATCACGCCACTCCAGATCACCTCGGTGCCGCCGGCCAGTGCCGCGCCGACCATGCCGCCGAAGAGCGCGTGCGAGGAGGACGAGGGCAGGCCGAAGTACCAGGTGGTCAGGTTCCAGGTGATCGCGCCGACCAGGGCCCCGAACAGGACGGTCATGCCCTGGGGGCCGGACGGCGTCTCGATCAGGCCCTCGGAGACGGTCTTGGCGACGCCGGTACCGAGGAAGGCGCCCGCCAGGTTCATCACCGCGGCCATCGCCAGCGCCACCCTGGGCGTCAGCGCCCGGGTGGAGACCGAGGTCGCGATGGCGTTCGCCGAGTCGTGGAAGCCGTTGGTGTACGTGAAGAAGAAGGCAACGCCGATGACGGCGATGAGTGCTGCCGTGTCCACGCTGGTCAGGACTCCTTGACGGCGATGGTCTCCACCGTGTTGGCGACGTGTTCGAAGGCGTCCGCCGCCTCCTCCAGCACATCCACGACCTGCTTCAGCTTGAGCACCTCGATGGCTTCGTACTGGCCGCTGAACAGGTGCGCGAGCAGCTTGCGGTGGATCTGGTCCGCCTGGTTCTCCAGTCGGTTGACCTCGATCCAGTACTCGGTGAGGTTGGACATGGTGCGCAGGTTCGGCATCGCCCCGGCGGTCAGCTCGGCGGCCCGGGCGAGCACCTCGATCTGCTGCTCCACGCCCTTGGGAAGGGTCTCGATGTCGTAGAGCACGACCAGGTCGACGGCCTCCTCCATGAAGTCCATGATGTCGTCCAGCGACGACGCCAGGCTGTAGATGTCCTCACGGTCGAAGGGCGTGATGAAGGAGGAGTTCAGCTGGTGGAACACGGCATGGGTGGTGTCGTCACCAGCGTGCTCGGCGGCGCGCATGCGCTCGACGATCTCCGCGCGGGCCGACACGTCTGATCCCAGCAGTTCCAGCAGGAGCTTCGATCCGACGACCAGGTTCTCCGCCGCGGCGGTGAACATGTCGTAGAAGCTCGTCTCCTTCGGGGTCAGGCTAAAACGCACGGAAATCTCCGATGTGCGGGGTAGGGACTGAACGATGCTAGGTGCAAGCGGCCGGAACTGCGCAAACGGGGTGACGGCGGTGAACCGGAGACTCCTCTTCCACTCCGCCGCGGCCGGTCTGCCGGACGGTATACCCAGCTGGCGACATGAGCCACCAGTCTGACGGAACCTCGCCCGGAACACCCTTGCGCTGCGCCGGGGCTGCGGGGCGCCGCCCGTACGGAGGAACACCGTCCGGACCTCCGGTGTTGGACACTGGAGGCCGACGCAGCCACCCCTACGAAGGCGGGCCGGATGACCACCACGGACACGCAACCCGACATGCAGCCCGAGGCGCAGCCGGTGCCGCAGCCGGCCGCGGACACCGGCGCGCACCCGGGGCCGCACTCCGGTACACCCGCCGGGCCGCACGGGTACAGCGCGCAGAAGGACGCCCACCTCAAGCGGCTGCGCCGGATCGAGGGGCAGGTCCGGGGGCTGCAGCGGATGGTCGACGAGGATGTCTACTGCATCGACGTGCTCACCCAGGTCTCGGCCAGTACCAAGGCGTTGCAGGCCTTCGCGCTCTCGCTGCTGGAGGAGCATCTGCGGCACTGCGTGGCGGCCGCGGCCGAGGAGGGCGGGGCCGAGCTGGAGGCCAAGGTCGCCGAGGCCACGGCCGCGATCGGCCGGCTGCTGCGCAGCTGAGGCCGCGGCGTCGGCAGGCCTGGACGGCGGGCGGCGTCGGCTGCGCCGGCGCGTCAGCCCGCGGGCGGCCGCCCGGGCTGCTGCGGCCGTACCGGCTCCACCGGTTGTGCTGGTCGCGATGGGTCGGCGGGCCCGGCGGCGGCCTGGCCGGGGCGCTCCAGCAGGACCTCGTCGATCCGCTCGGTCGGCAGCCGCTCCCCGGTGCTGGCGGTCGCGGCGATCATCAACTCACCGGCCAGCTCGATCTCGTCGAGGGCCGCGTCGTCGTGGCCGCCTTCCCGGCCGCTTGAGGACGACACCACCTGCACCACCCCTTCAGCGCCCTGACAGCCCGGGCGGCAGCCACCCGTCAGCCAGCCTAGGCATTCCGGAGCGCGTCCACATGGCACGGACGGGCCATCTCCGTGCAGCCGAAACGGGTGGGACGGCGCCCCGGCGGGCCCGCGTGGACTACTTGGCCGGCTCGGTGGGCTTCATCGAGTAGATGTCGGTCGGCGCCGGCTCGGCGGCGTCCACCGGTTTGCCGAAGTCCGAGAGGGAGACCGTCGACGTGACCTTGACCTGGTCCTTCGCCTCCTTGGAGCCGGCCACCCCGGCGAAGGAGAACACCTCCACCACCTTGTGCAGCCGCCCCTGCGGGTCCAGCCAGGCCTCGTACGGGACGTCCTTGGCGGTGAAGGTCTGGGCCGCCGTCCGCAGGCCGTCCGCGCCGCGCCCGCCGGTCGCCTCGGCGGCCCTGATGAGGTCCAGGGTGCCCCGGTAGTGCTTGAGGGCCACCCCGGCGACCGTCTCGGAGCCGACCAGCTCGGCCTTCTGCGCGCCGCGCAGGGCTCCGGCGGCGCTGGCCGGGTCGGTCGCGCCGCTGCTCACCAGGTTCCCGTCGGGAAGCTGACGGACATCCAGCTTCACCCACTTGCCCTCGGGGATCCTGGCCCCGCTGTTCTGCAGGTACACCGTGCCGGGCAGGACCACCTCGACGATCTTGCCCGAGGTCGCCGCCCCGGGCGGCACGGCGACCTCCAGCCGGCCGATCCGCTTCACGTAGTCGTACCCGCCGGCGCCGGTGAAGGAGGCCTTCTTCTCGGCGGACTCGGTGACCAGCTCGGTGGCGGCGCGGGCGGAGCCGGTGCGGCCGGTGATGTCGGCGGTGCCGCGTACGGCCGCCAGCGGATCCGCGGCGAGCTGGTCGGCGACGGGGCTCCGCTCGTCCGCCGAGGCCGCGCCGGGGCCGCCCGCGCAGGCGGCGAGGCCGCCCATGGCGGCGGTGAGCACGGCGGCCCGGGCCGCCGACCGGAGCTGTGACACCAGCCGGCGCTGGTTCGGCTTGTTCATTCGCGCGACAACCCCCTCGGGCCCGACTGCCCGGAAAGCCACCACCCCGGGTGGGCAGAGCTCTTGCCGGTCAAACGAGTTGGGCGCGAGCCGGTTACGCGGTACCCGGCGCGCGGACGCCGTCGCGCGCCGGGTGGGTAGCGCGTTACGGTGAGGCACGTGCACATCGAGCTGCCGCCGCTGTCCGGCGCCGCCCTCACGTCGGAGCACCGCGTGGAGATCTCCGAGCGCGGATCCTTCTGCTTCGCCAGATGCAGCTGCGGCTGGTACTCCCCGGCCAGACGCTCCCGGGACCTCGCCCGCCGCGAGGGCGCGGCCCACCTCGCCGCGTCCGGGGCCCCGGGTCACGTCTGAGCCGCCGCGAGCGGGCCCGTCGGCGGCTCCCCCCAGGACCGTGCCGTCGTGCCCGGGGCCAGGCCTAGGCCGCGAGGTCCGACTCGTGCGGCTTCTCCCCGGCGGGGGCGGGCCGGGCGGCGCGCCGTCGCCGGCCCCCACCCGGCCGGTTCCCGCCGGACCTGCCGCTACCGCCACCGCCGTTGCCACCGCTGCCCTTGGCCCTGATCAGCGGGGCGGCGGGGGTACGGGCCAGCGCGTGGCAGAGCGGCACCAGGACGGCCATCGCGATCGGGGCGAGCAGCAGCACCACGGCGGTGGCCAGCGCGAACCCGCCGATGACGTCGGTGGGGTAGTGCACGCCCATGTACATCCGGCAGAAGCCCTGGAGCAGCGCCAGGCCGCCGGCGATCCAGCCGAGTCTTCGGTTCACCAGGAAGAGGGCCACCGCGATGCCCATGGACATCGTCGAGTGGTCGCTGACGAAGGAGTAGGTGCCCTCCTTGCCCTCCACCAGCACGTCCAGGCCGGTGTGGTCCACGAAGGGGCGCGGCCGGTGCACGATAGCGGCGATCGGCAGGTTGGCCAGCTCGGCGACGGCCACCGCGAGCGGCGCCCAGAGCAGCCCGGCGACGGCCACCGGGGCGTCGGGCCGGCGGCGGGCCTGGAGCCAGCCGGTCAGGCCCAGCGCGGCCAGGCCCAGCAGGATGCCGTACTCGCCGATCCAGGAGACCAGGCTGTCCAGCCAGGCGGGTGAGGACTTGGCGAGGCCGTTGATGGCGTAGAGCAGGCCGAGGTCCGGGTTGCTCGGGTCGGCAAGCGGCGTCGGCACGCCGCACCTCCTTCTGGTCTGCTGCACCTGTGGTTCCCGCCGGGGTCGGCCCAGCTCAGCGAGCTGACACAGAACCACCGGACACAACGTCATAGCCGGGGCACAGCGTTCCACGGAAACGCGCGGTTATGGAAACTTGACTCAGCGTCCACGTCGTACTCACACGATGACCCGCTCGGCCCGCTCGGCCCGCTCAGGTCTTCGCGCGGGCCGCCGGCGCGCCGGGGGGTGCGGCGGCCGCCGCCGCGGCGGGCCCGGCGGGTGCCGGGGTGGTGGCGGCGGGGGCCGGGGTCCCCTGGGTGCCCGGCCAGCCCTTGCCGGTGATGCTGCCGTCGGCGCCGCGCACCGGCAGGGCCTCGGCGCCGTCGGCGGTCACCCGGGTGGCGCCGATGTACTCGCTGGTGTCGATCTTGTCGTAGCGGATCACCGCGCCGGTGTGCGGCGCGTTGATCATGTAGCCGCCGCCGACGTAGATGCCGACGTGGTGGATGCTGCGCGGGTCGTTCAGGTCGTTGGCGAAGAAGACGAGGTCCCCCGGGCGCAGCTGGTCCCGGGAGGGGTGCTGCCCGGCGTACCACTGGTCGTTGGCCACGCGCGGCAGGGTGATGCCCACGCTGGCGTACGCCGCCTGGGTCAGCCCCGAGCAGTCGAAGCGCCCGCCCTGCGAGGGCAGGCCCTCGCCGCCCCAGAGGTACGGGGTGCCGAGTACGTTCTGCGCGAAGTAGATGGCGCCGGCGGCCTGGGCGGAGACCTCCAGGGTGCCGCTGGGCGCGGCGAAGCTGCGGGCCAGGGCCTTGATGCTGCGGACGTAGCCCTGGGTCTCCTTGAACGGCGGCACCCCGCCGGCCTCTATCACCGCGTACGGGCCCGCGTTGTAGGCGGCGAGCAGGTTGGACTGGCGGTCCCCGGGGACCTTGGCGACGTCCCGGGCGAGCGCGCAGTCGTACGTCGCGGCGGAGGCGATCGCGTCCGCAGGGTCCCAGATGTCCTTCTTGCCGTCGTTGTTGGCGTCCACGCCGTAGGTCGCCCAGGTGCTCTCCAGGAACTGGGCCATGCCGTAGGCCTTGGCGGGGCTGCGGGCGGAGGGGTCGAAGCCGCTCTCCTGGTAGAGCTGGGCCGCGAGCATCGGCGGGGAGATCTCGGGGCAGTGCGTGCCCCACTGCTGGATCAGGCCCTGGTAGGCGGCGGGGACGGTGCCGGCGGAGAGGCCGATCTGGTTGGACGAGGCCGGTGGGGTGCCGCCGGCCGCGTAGGTGCCCATGGTGATCAGCCCGACGAAGCCGAAGGCGGCAACTCCTGCGGCAGCGGCGGCCGTACCGGCCTTCCGGAGTACCATCAGCACCATCCCGACGAGTCGTCAGTCGAAGTGTCCCGGAAGGCGTTGCTCAGCGCAATCATCAGAGATACAAAGAGTGAGCGCTATCCTTCGTACGATGGACATCCTGGCGTACGTGTCCCATACCTCACGACCCAATCCGCGAGAAGCAGCCAAGTCGACATCAGATCTGGCCAAGAATAGGTACCGGCCCTTCGCGCGAAGGGGTCGGGGGCCTTGAATTTGCCTGATCGGGCGGTGAGATGGAAATGAACCTGAGCAGCGTGGACAGCTTTGCGATCGGCCACCTGGCCGAGGACCCACCGAAGAAAGCCAATATCGACACCATCATCGGCGGGATCGCCCCGGACTGGGGGCCGTTCGCCACTCTCGGGTCCGAGGCCCGGGTGATGGTGGAGGTCGTCATGGCCGTGGCCATCCTGGGCTGCCTGGGCATCGCGGTCTGGGGCGCGGCCAAGCAGCGGATCGGCGCCACCGCCATGCGGGACACCTTCAGCGCCGAACAGGGCAAGGGGCTGATCATCGCCGGGCTGACCGGCGTGTTCATCATTGGATCACTGGGCACCCTGTTCACCATTGTGTACGGCATGGCCATCTGACGATCGGACAGTCCGGCTGCCGCGCCGGTCGCCGTCGGCCCGGCCGTGCCGGCCGGGAGTCCCAGCAGGAGTCCCGCCAGGAGTCCGCCCTCCTAGCCCACCAGCGGGCCGGAGGAGCCCAACCGGAGCCGCCACCAGGCTCCCCGCACCAGGAGGGCCGCCGTGCCGTTGTCCGACGACCAGCCGCACACCCGTACGCGGCTACCGGTCGGAGAACAGTCCTCCTACCCGGTGAGTGCGCGTCAGGCCAGGCCGGTGCGGACCCTGCTGACGGTCCTCGCGGTGGTCACCCTGCTGGTCGTGGCGATCTCGATCGCCAACCGGGGCAAGGCCGACCGGGGCGGCGGCGCCACCGCGCCCTCCGGTGACCGGGCGAGCGGCGCGGCCGGCGCCGGGTCGAGCCTGGAGCCGAGCGGGCAGGAGCCCGTCAGCACCACCAGCAACGGGATCGCCAACGGCTACCCGCACACCGACCAGGGCGCCCAGTCGGCGGCCGCCAACTTCGCCGTCGCGCTCGGCAGCGCCGACATGTTCCGCACCGACGCGCGGCACACCACCGTCAGCACCGTCGCCGACCCGGCCGCCGAGCCCGCCCTGCAGAGCCGGCTGGACCAGGGCTTCAACGGGGACACCGCCGCCCGCTACGGGCTGGACGCGCAGGGCAGGGCGCCCAAGGGCCTCACCTTCGTCAGCCGGACCATCCCGGTGGGCACCAAGTCGGTCGGCTACGGCGACGCCGAGACCAAGGTCGAGGTCTGGAGCACCAGGCTGACCGGTCTGGCGGGCGAGCGCTCCACCCGGCCGGTGGCGGCGAACTGGTTCACCCTCACGCTCAGCCTGCGCTGGACCGGCAGCGACTGGAAGCTCACCGACTACGCCAGCCGGGAGGGCCCTGCCCCGGTGCCGGGCGACCAGCAGGCCGCTACCGCCGAGGAGATCACCGGTGCCGTCCAGCAGTACGGGGGGTTCCGCTTTGCCCGCTGACCCGTCCGCCACCCGAACCGCCGCCACCCGACCTACCGCGGCCCGGCCCACCGCCACCCGGCCCACCGCGACCCGGCCCACCGTCCGCCGTCCCGCCGGCCGTGCGGGCGGTTCCGCCGGGCGACCAGCGGTGCGGCCGGCCGCCCGCAGGGCCGGCGCGCTGGCCGGCGCGCTCGCCGCCGTCCAGCTGGCGGCGCTGCTGGGCGCCCAGCGGGTGTTCGCCGCGCCGCCCTCGCCGACCGCCACCCCGACGCCGACCCCGACGCCGACCCCCGCGCCCTGCCAGACGGTCGGCCTGCCGATCCCCGGCAGCGACGCGGGATGCGCCCCGAACGGCGCCGTCGTCATCCCCGGCAGCGGCACCGTCGGCAGCGTCACCGACCCGCTGGGCTCGCTCGCCAAGGGCTGCGCCCAGGCGGCCGGCTGGGTGGTGCGCAAGCTCTCCGGCGCGATCGACGGCACCACCCAGGTCGACTTCACCAACGCCTCGTTCCTCCAGCAGTACGCGGTGGTCTTCGCCGGCTCGACGATCATCACCCTGGTGCTCTGGCTGCTCGCCGTCACCAAGCGCGCCGTGCGGGGGGCTCCGCTCACCACGGCGTTCTCCGAGGCGATCGGCTTCCTCTGGCTGACGGTGGTGGCCTCCGCCTTCACCCCGCTGATCCTGTACACGGTGGTCAGCGCCACCGACGGCCTGACGGCGGCGATCGCCGCCGGTACCAAGTCCGACACCGGCACCTACCTGGGGGGCTTCGCGGACACCCTGGAGAAGGGCGACACGGGCGGCGGCCCGCTGATCCTGATCATCGTCTCGCTGGTGGCCGTGCTGGCCGCCGCCGTGCTCTGGATCGAGCTGCTGATCCGCGCCGCGATGCTGTACGTCGGCGCGCTGCTGGGCACCGCCGTCTACGCCGGGCTGGTCGACAAGCAGCTGTGGAAGCACGTGCGCCGCTGGGCGGGCGTGATGGTCGCGGTGGACCTGGCCAAGCCGATCATCGTGATCATCCTCGGGCTGGCCGGGGCGGTCGCGACCGGCGCCGGCGCCACCGACGACTTCGCCAAGGTGCTGTCCGGGCTGTCGATCCTGTTCCTGTCGATCTTCGCCAGCGCCACCGTCTACCGCTTCGTGCCGGGCTTCGGCGACGAGATGATGAACATGCGCCAGGCCAGGGCCAGTGCGGTCCGGGCCGGCTCGGCGACGATCAACGGCACGGCGAACCTGGTCAAGCAGGGCATCAGCACCCACGGCGCCCGCGGCGGCGGCCCGCAGGCCGCCAACGCCTCGGGCTCCGGCGGCGCCGGGGGCTCCTCGGTGGCCCCGGGCATCGCGGCGCACGCCACCCGCGCCCCGGCGCCCCCGCCGCAGGCGGCCGCTCCGGCCCCGATCCGCGACAGCAATCCAGCGAAGGGGGGGTGAGGGGTAAGTGAGCAGCGACGGCCAGTACGGCGCCCAGTACGCCCAGCCGTATGTGCACCAGCGCCGCACCTATCTGATCGGCAAGTCCCGCCCGAACGCCCCGATCGGCCGCAACCGGGAGTCCGGCGAGGTCGTGCTGATCATCTTCGGGGCGTTCCTCGGCATGCTCTGGGGCCTGCTGATGCCGATCCTGCCGCTGCGCATCGCGGGCCTGGTCGGGCTGCCGCTGCTGGCCATCATGGCGGTGTACGTGCCGTACCGCCGGCGGACCTTCTACAAGTGGGTGGAGATCAACCGCACCTACCGCCGGACGGTGCGCAGTGGGCGGGCCGTCTGGCAGTCGAACGTGGTCGAGGCCGGGACGGGGCTGGACGGCCGCGAGGTCGAGGTCGGCCCGCCGCCGGGCGTGGGCCGGCTGCGGTGGCTGTCGGCGCCGTTCGGGCCGGACGAGGTCGGGGTGCTGATGCACCTGGAGCGCCGGACGGTCACCGCGGCGATCGAGATCGAGGGGCCGGGCGTCGGCCTGCGGGACTCCGAGGACCAGGAGACGCTGGTCGACCGGTTCGGCACGCTGCTCAAGCATGTCGCCAACGGCGACGGCTTCGTGACCAGGCTGCAGATCCTGGCCCGGACGCTGCCCGCGGACCCGGACGCGCACGCCAAGGATGTCGAACGGCGCGGTGACCACGCCGCGCCGCGCTGGCTCCAGGACTCCTACGACCAGCTGCAGTCGATGGTCTCCACCTCCTCCGAGCAGCATCGCGCCTACCTGGTCGCCTGTATGCACTACACCCGGGACCTCGCGGCCGAGGCGCACGCGATGGGCCGCACCGCGAACGGCCGGCGGGCCAGGGACGACGACGGGCTGGCCTCGGTGATGGCGCGTGAGCTGACCGACATCTGTGCGCGGCTGGCGGAGGCGGACATCAGGGTGCGTCAGCCGCTGGGCCACGCCAGGCTCTCCTCGCTGCTGCACTCGATGTACGACCCGGACCACCCGATCGACCACCTCCAGGCGATGTCGCAGCGCAACGCCTGGCCGGCCGAGCTGGACGCCACGCACCCGCAGTACCTCCAGGCCAAGACCCGGGAGTCGGCGACCCGCGAGCCGTGGTGCCACGCGACGGCCTGGATCAAGGAGTGGCCGCTGACGCCGGTCGGCGTCAACTTCCTGGCGCCGCTGCTGGTGCACACCCCGGACGTGATCCGTACCGTGGCCGTGACCATGGACCTGGAGCCGACCGACGTGGCGATCGAGCGGATGCTGACGGAGAAGACGAACGACGAGGCGGAGGCCAGCCGGGCCGCGAAGATGAACCGTACGGTCGACCCGCGCGACCTGGCCCACACCGGCCGGGTGGACCAGCGCGGTGACGACCTGGCCTCGGGCGCGGCCGGGGTGAACCTGGTCGGCTACATCACGGTGTCCTCGCGCAGTCCGGAGGCACTGGCCCGGGACAAGCGGACCATCCGGGCGTCGGCCGGCAAGAGCTACCTCAAGCTGGAGTGGTGCGACCGCGAGCACCACCGGGCGTTCGTCAACACCCTCCCGTTCGCCACGGGCATCCGCCGCTGATCCGCCACTGATCCCTCGCTGATTCCCCCTGGAGGCCCCCCGTCATGGCGCTCGGCAACCTCACCGACTCCTTCACCAGCCTGATGTTCGGCAAGGTGGAGACCACCAGGCTGCCGGTGCGCACCTCGACGGGGCAGGCGCAGGCGGTCTACCTGCCCACCGCCGCGCCGGGGCTGGGCGACTCCGGGGTGATCATCGGCCGGGAGGTGTACAGCGGCAAGGGGTACGTCTACGACCCCTTCCAGCTGTACGGCCAGCAGCTGCCGGCGCCGCACTGGCTGGTGCTCGGCGAGTCGGGCAACGGCAAGTCGGCGCTGGAGAAGACGTACGTCCTGCGGCAGCTGCGCTTTCGCGACCGGCAGGTGGTGGTGCTGGACGCGCAGGGCGAGGACGGCGTCGGGGAATGGAACCTGATCGCCAACGCGCTGGGCATAAAGTCGATCCGGCTGGACCCGATGGCGGCCCGTGACGGCGGGGTGAAGCTCAACCCGCTGGACCCGGCGATCACCACCACGGGCCAGCTGTCGCTGCTGCGCACCATCATCGAGGTGGCGATGGGCCGCGGCCTGGAGGAGCGGGCCGGCTTCGCGCTGAAGGCCGCGCACGCCCATGTGGTGGCGACGGTGACCGACCGTCAGCCCGTGCTGGACGACATCATCACCACCCTGCGCAACCCCGAACTCTCCTCGGTGGAGTCGCTCGGGGTGGCGGTGGACGACGTGCAGGCCTGGGGTCTGGACGTGGCGCTGGTGCTGGACCGGCTGGTGGACGGTGACCTGCGCGGGATGTTCGACGGCTCCACGACGGACGGCATCGACCTGGATGCCCCGCTGATCGTCTTCGACCTCTCGCACATCGACCGCAACTCGATCGCGATGCCGATCCTGATGGCGATCGTGGGTGTCTGGCTGGAGCACACCTGGATTCGGCCCGACCGGAAGAAGCGCATCTTCCTGGTCGAGGAGGCCTGGCACATCATCAACAGCCCGTTCGTGGCCCAGCTGTTCCAGCGGCTGCTGAAGTTCGGCCGCCGGCTCGGGCTCTCCTTCGTGGCGGTGGTGCACCACCTGTCGGACGTGGTGGACGGCGCGGCGGCGAAGGAGGCGTCGGCGATCCTGAAGATGGCCTCCACCCGGACGATCTACATGCAGAAGGCGGAGGAGGCCAGGGCGACCGGCCGGGTGCTGGGCCTGCCGCGCTGGGCGGTGGAGATCATCCCGACCCTCTCGCCGGGCATCGCGGTCTGGGACGTGAACGGCAACGTCCAGGTGGTGAAGCACATCATCACCGAGGCGGAGCGTCCGCTGGTCTACACGGACCGGGCGATGACGGAGGACGCGGTGGCCGAGCGGGACCGGGCCGAGCGGCACCTGGCGGCCGAGCCCGGGGTGTGAGGCTACTCACTGGTAGTGGGGCGGCGGCCGATCTGTCGATCGGTCAGAGCGTCGGTGGCGCCGGTGAACACGGCTGGGTGCGTGTACGGATCGACCGGCGGGTGGTCATCCGCCCGGCCGGCAGCGTTCCCGTCGTCGGTAGGTAACCCTCTCGTTACGTCCAGGGACCTGACAGCTACGCGCGTTGACCCTAGGCTGCACGGATCACGAGCAACATTGCCCACCAGCCCGGCCCCGTCCGCAACGGGGCCCTCCAGGTGCAGGGGACCCACATGCCCAATGCCGGTCAGACCGGTAGCGACCTGCTCAGCAGCAGGTCCAGGAACGTCAGATACCGCCGCGCGGCGCTCTCCGCAGTCGCCGCCGCCGGTCTGCTCGCCACGGTGGTCGTGCCGAGCGCCGCCCAGGCCGCCGAGGCCAAGCGTCAGAAGACCGTCAACCTCCAGCTGTTGGCGATCAACGACTTCCACGGCAACCTGGAGCCCCCGGCCGGCTCCTCCGGCAACATCACGGAGATCGACCCGGCGACCGGCAAGACCGTCGCCACCCCGGCCGGCGGCATCGAGTACCTGGCGACCGCGCTGCGCGAGGCCCGCATCCCCGCGGACGACTCGATCACCGTGGCCGCCGGCGACATCGTCGGGGCCAGCCCGCTGACCTCCGCACTGTTCCACGACGAGCCGACCATCGAGGCGATGGACAAGCTCGGACTCGACGTCACCGCCGTGGGCAACCACGAGTTCGACGAGGGCGCCAAGGAGCTGCTGCGCCTCCAGGACGGCGGCTGCCACCCGACGGACGGCTGCTACGAGAAGGGGCGCAAGTTCAAGGGCGCCAACTTCAACTACCTGGCCTCCAACGTCACCGACCAGAAGACCGGCAAGCCGATCCTGGCGCCGTACTGGGTGACCAAGTCGCAGGGCGTGAAGATCGGCTTCATCGGCGCGACCCTGGAGGGCACGCCGGACGTCGTCACCGCCGAGGGCGTCAAGGGCCTGAAGTTCGGCGACGAGGTCGAGACGATCAACAAGTACGCCGCCGAGCTGAAGAAGCAGGGCGTCAACTCGATCGTCGCGCTCATCCACGAGGGCGGCTACCCGGCCAGCACCACGTACAACTACGACTGCGGTGCCTCCGGCCAGGGCATCTCCGGCCCGATCGTCGAGATCGCCAAGAACCTCGACCCGGCCATCGGCGCCATCGTCAGCGGCCACACCCACAACGCGTACGCCTGCACCATCCCCGACCCGCAGGGCGTGCCGCGTTCGGTGACCAGCGCGGCCTCCTTCGGCCGGCTCTACACCGAGATCGACCTCAAGCTCGACAAGAGCACCGGCACCATCGTGCGTCCGTCGGTGAAGGCCGCGAACCACGTGGTGCGCCGCACCGTGGCCAAGGCGCCGGACATGACCGCGCTGATCGACCACTACTCCAAGCTGGCGGCGCCGGTCGCCGGCCGCTCGCTCGGCTACATCGCCGGTGACATCAACGGGCGTGGCAGCAGCGCCCTGGAGAAGCCGCTCGGTGACGTCATCGCCGACGCCCAGCTGGCCGGTCTGTCCGCGCCCGACAAGGGCGGCGCGCAGATCGCCTTCATGAACCCCGGCGGTATCCGCTCCGACCTGGTCTACAAGGCCTCGGGCAGCGAGGGCGACGGGGTGGTGACCTACGGCGAGGCGTTCACCGTCCAGCCGTTCACCAACATGATGCAGGTCAAGACGCTGACCGGCGCTCAGGTCATCCAGCTGCTCCAGCAGCAGGTGAGCGGCTCCAACGGCGCGGCGCCGAGGATCCTGCAGTCCTCCAAGGGCCTGACCTACACCCTGGACATGCGCAAGGCGGGTGCGGAGCGCCTCGTGGTCGACTCGGTGAAGCTGAACGGCACCGCGATCGACCAGGCCGCCAAGTACCGCGTCGCGGCCAACGAGTTCCTGGCCAGCGGCGGCGACGGCTTCCCGGCCTTCGCGGCCGGCACGGAGAAGCTGGTCGGCGCGTCCGACCTGGACCTCTTCGCCGCGTACCTGGGTGCCAACAGCTCGGCGGGCAAGCCGCTGGCCGTTCCGGCTCAGGACCGCATCAAGATCATCGGCCCGGACGTCGACATCGACTGACCGGTAGCCGGTGGGAACGGGCGGGGCGCTGTCGGGGCGCCCCGCCCGTTCGCGTCATCCGGCGCTCGGCTGCCCCGGCAGCCGGACCGTCGCCAGCGCCCCCGGACCGCCGTCCCCGGCCGGCCCGAGTGCCACCTCGCCCCCCGTGTCCCGTACCGTCTGCGCCACGATCGACAGCCCCAGGCCCGAGCCGGGCAGCTGACGCGAGGACGGCGAACGCCAGAAGCGGTCGAAGACGTACGGCAGTTCCTCCGGCGGGATGCCGGGCCCGTGGTCGCGGACGGTCAGCACCCCCTGGGACAGCCGCACCTCGATGGTGCCGCCCGGGGGGCTGTACTTGACGGCGTTGTCCAGCAGGTTGATCACCGCCCGCTCCAGCGCGGCGCCGTCGCCGTGCACGTACCAGGGCTCGGCGCTCAGTTCGAAGGCCAGCCCCGGACCGCGCAGCCGGGCCCGCTCCACGGCCCGCCCGGCGATCTCGTGCAGCGCGACCACCGCGCGGTTCTGGCCGGGCCTGGGCGAGTCCGGGCGGGAGAGCTGGAGCAGGTCGCCGATCAGCAGCGTCAGCTCCTGCATCTGTGCCTTCAGGCTGCCCAGCAGCTTGGCGCGGGTCGCCGGGGGCAGCGGGCGGCCCGTCTCGTCACTGCGGATCAGCAGGTCGACATTGGTGCGCAGCGAGGTCAGCGGCGTCCGGAGCTCGTGCCCGGCGTCGGCGATCAGCCTGGTCTGGCGGTCGCGGGAGTTGGCCAGCGCGGTGCTCATCGAGTTGAACGAGGAGGCGAGCCTGGCGATCTCGTCGCTGCCGCTGACCGGGATGGTGGTGCCGACCTCCTCGGTGCGGGCCATGTGCTCGACCACGTCGGTGAGATGGTCGACCGGCTTGAGCGCCGAGCGGGCCACGAGCCGCCCGATGACGGCGGCGCCGGCGATGCCGACGGCGGCCACGACGCCGAGGATGAGGGCGAGCTGGTTCAGCGACTCGTCGATGGGCTTGGTGGAGGCGGCGGTCAGCATCACCCCGCCCTGCCGGCCGACCGGGTACCGGGCGATCTTGACCAGCGCCGGGGTGCCGTCGGTGAAGTAGCCGGAGCGGATCTCGCTGTGACCCGGCCTGAAGGCCACCGCGTCGAGGTCGCCCTGCTGGAGCACGATGGCCTTGGTCGACCAGGTGGGAAGGCAGACCTCGGTACCGTCGGCGGAGACGAACTGGGCCTCGACCAGACCGGGCTGTCCCGGCGGCCCGTGCTCCTGCTGCCCGGCGACGACCCGGTTCAGCGCGGCCTGCGGCGTGACGTCGCACTGCACCGGCACGTCCCGCGGCAGTGGCTGCGCCGACGTCAGGTTGGCCCGCACCAGGCTGTACAACCGCTGCTCCACGATGAACCAGCAGGCCAGCGCCGACAGGGCGATGGCCACCGCCACCGCCGCGGCCGTCAGCGCGGCCAGCCGGGTGCGCAGGCTGCGGGCGCGGTACCAGCTGCTGAGCCGCTGCCAGGCGCGCCGGGCCGGGCCTGCGGGCCTCGGCGGCAGCAGGGGTGGCGGGGTATCGCTCACGCGGCGACGCCGGCGGGCTGGCGCAGGGCGTACCCGACGCCGCGGACGGTCTGGATCAGCCGGGGCTGGCCGCCCTGCTCGGTCTTGCGGCGCAGGTACATCACGTAGACGTCCAGCGAGTTGGAGGAGGGCTCGAAGTCGAAGCCCCACACGGCCTTGAGAATCTGCTCACGGGTCAGCACCTGCCGGGGGTGCGACAGGAACATCTCCAGCAGCATGAACTCGGTGCGGGTCAGCTCGACCGGCCTGCCGCCGCGGGTGACCTCCCTGGTCGCGGTGTTCATCCGCAGGTCGGCGAAGGCCAGCACCTCACTGTCGTCCTCGGCGGTCGCCGCCCGGGCCGCGGCCTCGGCCGCGAGGGCGTTGCGCCGCAGCAGTGCGCGGACCCGCGCGAGCAGCTCGTCGAGTTCGAAGGGCTTGGCGAGGTAGTCGTCGGCGCCGACGTCGAGCCCGGTGACCCGGTCGCCGACGGCGTCGCGGGCGGTGAGCATGAGCACGGGCGCGGTGTCGCCGCGCGAGCGCATCCGGCGGACGGCGGTGAGGCCGTCCATCCTGGGCATCATGATGTCGAGCAGGACGAGGTCGGGCTTCTCGCGCTCGACGGCGTCCAGCGCCTCGTAGCCGTCGGTGGCGGTGGTGACCTCGTAACCCTCGAAGGCGAGGCTGCTCTCCAGGGCGTCGCGCAGGGCGGGCTCGTCGTCGACCACGAGGAGGCGGGCGGGGGCTGGGCCGGCCTCGGCGGGGGTGCGGTCGTCGGCGGGGGGAGTCATGGGCGGTTGCCCTTTCTCGTCGGTGCGGATGTCCGGGGAGAGCGATGGGTAGGGCAATTGTCCGCCCAGTGTGTGTCCGGTGTGGGGCTAGACGTTCTGGCCGGCCTGGAGCTTCGGCAGGACCTGCTTGACGTCGTTGATCGGGATGGCGAAGCCGAGGCCGACGCTGCCCGCGGTGCTGGAGTCGGCGGTCGAGCTGGAGCCCGTGGCGGAGTACATCGCGGAGTTGATGCCGATCACCTGGCCGGCGGTGTTGATCAGCGGCCCGCCGGAGTTGCCGGGGTTGAGCGCGGCGTCGGTCTGGAAGGCCTGGTAGGAGGCGGTGTCCCCGCCGGTGGCGGCGCTGCCGCGCTGGCCGGGCAGGTTGGGGAAGCCGAAGCCGCCGTTGCCGCGGGTGGTGCCCTCGTCGACCTGGACGGTGACGGGCCGGTTCTTGGCGCTGATGATGCCCGAGGTGACGGTGCCGGTCAGGCCCTCGGGGTTGCCGATGGCCACCACCGCGTCGCCGACCGCGACCGCGCCGGAGTCGCCGAGGGTGGCCGGGGTGAGGTTCCTGACGCCGGAGGCGGTGATCACGGCGATGTCCAGCGACTTGTCCGTGCCGGTGACGGTGGCGTTCGCGGTGGAGCCGTCCTTGAAGGTGACGGTGGCCGTGCCGCCGCCGGCCGCGCCGGAGATGACGTGGTAGTTGGTGAGGATCTGGCCGTCGGTGTTCAGGACGACGCCGGTGCCGGTGGCGGTGCCGCTCGCGGTCTTCACGGTGATCTGGACGACGCTGGGCGAGACGGCGGCCGCGATCGCGGCGACGTCGGCGCTGCCGTCGGACCTGGCGGCGACCGGGGCCGCGACGGTGGCGGTGTTCGCCACGGAGCCACCGCGCTCCTGGGCGGCGATCGCACCGCCGGTGACCCCACCGAGGACGGCGGCGACCGCTGCCACGGCGGTGACCAGTGCGAGCCGTCCGCGCAGCATGCCCCGGCGGGCGTGTCCGCCGGGGCCGCCCGCGTGGGCCGGCCCGGCCGGCGGCGGGGGAGGGGTGCCCCAGCCCGCGCCTGAGTGGTCCTCGACGTAGGTGGGGCCCACGACCGTGCCCTCCAGTACCGGCGGCGCGTGCTCGGGCGTGGGCGTGGGAGTCGGGGTGGCCGGGGACGGGGTGGCCGCGGCCGGGGGCGTCGGCGGGGCCCACCCCGCGTAGCCGGACGAGGGGGTGCTGCCGGGCTGGGTGCCTTGCTGCTGCTCGTTCATGGGCACCAAAATCCGCCCGGTGGATGAGAGTCCGATGAGAGCGGTCTCAGAACGGCCCGAGAAGCCCGTTGACTTCTCATAAAGCCTGGTCAGCAGGCGCAGGCGCAGGGCACCGCCGACCGGGGCGCGGCGGCCACGGGCCGGCTCAGAGCGATTCGGTGCCGCCGCAGCCGCAGGAGCGGCGGACCACCAGGCGGGACGGGAACTTGCGTACCCGCTCGGTGTCCGAACCCGGCACCATCAGCGAGTCGTCCAGCACCAGGTCCACGGCGGCGCGCGCCATCGCGTCCCGGTCGGAGGCGACGGTGGTCAGCGGCGGGTCGGCCAGGGCCGCCTCGGGGATGTCGTCGAAGCCGGCCACCGCGAGGTCCTCCGGCACCCGCAGGCCCACCTCGCGGGCGGCCCGCAGCACGCCGATCGCCTGGTCGTCGGTGGAGCAGAAGATGGCCGATGGTCGGTCCGGCGTGCGCAGCAGCTCCACCGCGACCTGGTAGGCGCCGTAGCGGTGGAAGGGCGCGTCGATCAGGTGCCGCTCGGTCGGCAGCTCATGCGAGTCCATCGCGCGCTGCCAGCCCTCGACGTGGTCGATGACGGGGTCGCCGGGCGCGGGGGAGTCGACCGGGCCGCCGAAGCAGGCCACGTACGGGTGGCCGTGCACCTCCAGCAGGTGGCGTACGGCGAGCTCGGCGCCGCCCACGTCGTCCGTCACCACGGACACGTCGTCGATCGCCTCGGGGCGGCGGTGCAGCAGCACCACCTTGGCGCCCTCTATCGCGGCGAACTCTTTGGCGGCTTGCTGCGGGGCGCCCTGGCTGACCAGGATCAGACCGGAGACCCGCATGCCGAGGAAGGCGCGGACGTAGTGCATCTCGCGGTCGTCGACATAGTCGGAGTTGCCGATCAGGACGAGCTTGCCGCGCTCGGAGGCGACGCGTTCCACCGCGTGCGCCATCTCGGCGAAGAACGGCTGCCGGGCGTCGGGGACGACCATGCCGATCAGGTTGGTGCGGCGGGAGGCCATCGCCTGGGCGACGCTGTTCGGCCGGTAGCCGAGCTGCTCGATCGCCGCGAGCACCTTCTCCTTGGTCGCGGGCGCGACCGGGCGCGGCCCGTTGTTGATGACGTAGCTGACGACCGCGGTCGAGGTCCCAGCCAGTCGGGCTACATCGTCGCGCGTCACTTTGGCCACGAGGGGAGTCTACGCGTGTGGCGTGCCGGCCGGGCAGGGGGCCGAGATCCTTTCGGCAGGCCAGGGCCGGAAGGATTCGGATGTAACGGACAAAGCCGGGCGGGAATTCCGCCCGGCGGCCGCGCCCGTGGGCGGCGGGCCGCCGGCTCCCTGGCCGCGCCCCTGTTCAGGCCCCTGTTCAGGCCTCCACGGAGGTGGCGGACCGCTGCTCCAGGCCTGGCCGCTCACCCTTGTCCGGCTTCTCCGGCACCACGAAGCGGTACCCGACGTTGCGGACGGTACCGATCAGCTGCTCGTGCTCCACGCCCAGCTTCGCCCGCAGCCGGCGGACGTGGACATCCACCGTCCGGGTGCCGCCGAAGTAGTCGTAGCCCCAGACCTCCTGGAGCAGCTGCGCCCGGGTGAAGACCCGGCCGGGGTGCTGGGCCAGGTACTTCAGCAGCTCGAACTCCTTGAAGGTGAGGTCGAGCACCCGGCCCTTGAGCTTGGCGGAGTAGGTCGCCTCGTCGACCGAGAGGTCGCCGTTGCGGATCTCCATCGGGCTGTCGTCGGCGACCACCTGGAGCCGGCCCATGGCCAGCCGCAGCCGGGCCTCGACCTCGGCCGGACCGGCGGTGTCCAGCAGGACGTCGTCGATGCCCCACTCGGCGGTGACGGCGGTCAGGCCGCCCTCGGTGACGATCAGGATCAGCGGGCTGCCGATACCGGTGGAGCGCAGCAGCTGGCACAGGCTGCGGATCTGCGGCAGGTCCCGGCGGCCGTCCACCAGGATGACGTCGGCGCTGGGGGTCTCCACCAGGGCGGAGCCCTCGGCGGGCGCCACCCGGACGGTGTGCAGGAGGAGGCCGAGAGCCGGCAGCACCTCCGCGGAGGGCTGGAGCGCGTTGGTGAGGAGAAGAAGAGAACTCATACCCGGTAGTCCCCTTTCCGGGTCGTCGCGGTCGCGTTGCGGCTGCCGCCACAGCCGGATGGCGCTGGTGCGTGGAGGTGGCGCCCGGTGCGCGTCCCTTGCGGGGCGGCGGCGGGCGGCGTGAGGGAGGGAGCGTTCGCCGGGAAGGATCCGGGGGATTTGCCGGCGCGCACGGCAGTACGGGGCGTGCGACAGAGGTCCCGCAACCCCTGGCGCTCCGTTGCTGCCCTGCTCATCCCGCGAACCCTCCGGTCTGTTCCCGCACCGGGCGGCGGCCCGATGCCGGTTCCGACGCCCCGGCCGGCTGCGCGCACTCCGTTGTGCGCTGGCGGCGGGGCGGCCCCGCGGCCGCCCGCGGAGGTGGACCGCGGGCTCGCGAGGACATCCGTACTGGCGTCCTGAAAGCACAAAAGGACCCGGGGGCGACTCTGCCCGGATCCCTTACGCCACGAGAATAGCCGACCACGCCCCGCACCGGGAGGGGCCCGCGGCGAGGGATGGGCCACTTCGGCGGCTGTGCGGGTGAGCCCCGCCACACGGTGTCCGCTGGGCGGACACCCGGTTGGCCAGGGCGATTGCCGCGCACCCCGGCGGACAGGCCATCATTGGGGGCAGATCGCCCGCACCGGGTGCGTACACCCTTTCGGGTGGGTGACAGACGGGCCCCGACGGGGACACCGGGCCGGGACGACCGGACCGGGCGAGGACGACGAGGAAGGGTTGCCATGGCTGCGACCACCGAGCCCACCAGCGGCCCGGCCCCGACCGGGGCGGGTGCCGGCGGGGTCAGCGGGACGATCCGCTACTGGGCCGCCGCCAAGGCGGAGGCGGGCCTGGCCGAGGAGCCCTACCGGGCCGGGACCCTCGCGCAGGCGCTGGAGCAGGCGCGGCAGCGGCACGCGGACCGGCCCCGCTTCCTCCAGGTGCTCGGGCACAGCTCGTTCCTGGTCGACAGCGCCCCGGTCGGCGGCCGCGACCACACGACGGTCGCCCTCACCGAGGGCGGCACCGTCGAGGTTCTCCCACCCTTCGCGGGCGGGTGAGCGGCGTGAGCGAGGGCTACCAGCACCCCGATCAGTACCCGCACCTGCGGCCCGGCCCGAATCCCGGGCCGCTTCCGGGTGCGCAGTCGTACCCGCAGCCGGGCTCGCAGTCGTACCCGAACGGCGTGCCGGGCTGGCCGGCGCCGGAGCAGGCGCCGTACGCCGCCCAGGCGGGCCGGCCCGCGCCGGCCGGATACCCGCAGGACGATCAGCTCCACGCACCGCACGAGCCGTACGCGCCGGCCGGACAGCAGCAGGCGCCGCACCCGTACGCGGCGCAGCCGCCGTACCCGCAGCCGCAGCAACAGCCGTACGCCCCCGCGCAGCAGCAACAGCCGTACGGGCAGGCGGGCACCGTCCAGGCGGGCGCCGCGCAGCCGTACGCGCAGGCCTTCCCGGCGGCGTACCCCGAGCCGGAGACCCAGCAGCTGCCGGTGTACCCGAAGCACGACCCCGCGCCGTACCCGCCGCAGTCCGTCGCCGCCCCGCAGCCGCCGGCGCCTGCCGCGCCCGCGCCCGCGCCCGCCGCGCCCGGGGTGGTGCGGACGGGCTCGCCGATCATCGAGCCGGGCCTGCAGCCCGCCCTGATCACCGCCGCGCTGGCCGCGCTGCTGGCCGGCGGCGCCGCGCTCGGGCTCGGCCGGGTGCCGCTGGCACTCGTGGTGGCGCTGCTCCAGGCCCTGACCGCCGCCGGCTGGTTCCGGCTCAACGGCATGTGGCCGGCCCGCCAGGGCATCGCGCTGGCCGCCCTGGCCGGATTCACGGCCGACGCGGCGATGCTGCTGACGGATGTGAACGGCGGGGCCGCCGCCGCGGTGGGCACGCTCGGCGGGTTCTTCCTGCTGGTGCTGGTGCTCCAGACGTTCCGCCCCTCCGACCCGGCCGAGCGCTTCTACGCGCTGACCGTGCTGGGCTCGGCGACGGTGGTGACGGTGTTCTGCTCCGCGCTGCTGCTGGCGGACTGGGTGCCGGCCGCGGTGGGGGCGGTGGCGGCGGCCACCGTGCTGTCCACGCTGCCGTTGCCCGGGCCGAAGGTGCTGGCCCCGTTGCTGGGGGTGGCGGCAGCTGCCGGCTTGGGTCTGCTGGTCGGCGCGCCCGCCGCGTTGGGGGCGCTCGCGGGTGTCGGCGCGCTGGTCGGCCGCCGGGTCGCCGCGTACGACTTCCCGTCCCGGTTCGTTCACATGACGGCCGGGGTGGCGCTGCCGCTGGCCGTCGCCGCGCCGCTGGTGTGGCTCGGCAGCCGCCTGCTGGCGGGCTGAGCCGCCGGTAGCGGAGCGCTCGGCCCGGAACCAGGATTCCGGGCCGAGCGTCGTACGACTGTGCGACCGTAGGGCGGTGAGCGGCGACGGGGGAGTGCGATGCGTGGTTGGCAGAAGTTGACGATCGGTCTGGTGGTGCTCTCGGGTCTCCTGGTGGGCGCCGACCGGATCGCCGTCGGCGTGGCCGAGGACCAGGCCGCCGACCAGCTGGTGAAGAGCGGCAAGCTCAGCGCGCGGCCCGAGGTGTCGATCGAGGGATTCCCCTTCCTGACCCAGGTGCTGTCCATGAAGCTCGACGACGTGCACCTGTCCGCCGACGAGCTGACGGTGGGTGACGGCAGGCAGCAGGTGGCCCTGCACTCCTTCAAGGCCGAGCTCTCGGGTGTCGAGGTGAGCGGAAGCCTGGACAACGCGACCGTTTCCAAGGGCACCGGCAGCGGCCTGATCACCTACGCGGACCTGGGCCGGCTGCTGCCGCCCGCGTCCCAGTTCGTCCCGGAGGCGGGCAAGCTGATCCCCGGGAACACGCGGCTGTCGCTCTCCTACGGGGGGCCGGGCAAGATCAAGGCGGCGCTGGGGCCGATGCAGGTCGGCGAGGGCACGGTGCGGGTCAAGGACAACACCGTCACCACCGACGGGTTCCAGCTGACCGGCCTCGCCTCGATGATCGGCGGGGCCACCGGTCAGCACATCCAGCCGGTGGGCTTCAGCCTGGGCGCGCTGCCGGCCGGGCTGAAGCTGGCCGACGCGGTGCCGCAGCCGGACGGCCTGAAGCTGACCTTCCAGGGCACCGGCCTCAAGCTCGTCGGCTGAGCCTGCGCGCGCCGCGGCCGCGCGCCCCCGGTGCGCCCGCACCTGCGCCCCGCATCTGCGCTGCTGCGCCCGGCCGAGCCCGGCGACCCGCCCCGGCGGCCCCGCGGGTCACAGCCTCCCCACGCCACCCTTCCGTCCCGCTCCGCGAGACGCGCTGTCCAGCGCGAGCCCGCGCAGGCGGTGGTGTCCGGCGTCCACGGGTGACTGTGAGGGCTCCGGCCCGCTCCCCGTAAGCCAAGACGAGGCCAAATCTCAGTATTCGATTCAATTGGTCTCACTATTCGATACGCTAATGACAGCGGGCCTCCCGTGTCCCTAGCATCGACCGCATGAAGCGACAGACGGACCTCACGAAGCGGCGGGCGGTAGACCTGTGCCGCGTGGCTGCCTGTCTGTGTCGAATGCGCTAACCGGGCGGCCCTTTCGGGCAGTTCTCGCCCGCCGCCGCACTTCCCGGCGATCCGGACCGGCCCTTGTTGCCGACCATTGCCACTGCATCTCGCAGACCTGAGTTCGCCCCGACCTGCACCCGGTTCCGTCCCACTATTCGGACAAGAATTCGGACCGGTCCCGTCGAACCTCCCCGCCGTACCTTCCGCAAACCGCCCCCGGATGGAGATCATCACCATGAGCCGCAGCGACGTCCTGGTAGACGCCGACTGGGTCCAGGCCAACCTGGACAACCCGAAGGTCGTCATCGTCGAGGTCGACGAGGACACCACCGCGTACGAGAAGAACCACATCCGGGGCGCCGTCCGGATCGACTGGAAGAAGGACCTCCAGGACCCGGTGCGCCGCGACTTCGTGGACCAGGCCGGCTTCGAGAAGCTCCTCTCGGAGAAGGGCATCGCCAACGACGACACCGTCGTGCTCTACGGCGGCAACAACAACTGGTTCGCCTCGTACGCCTACTGGTACTTCAAGCTGTACGGCCACGGCGATGTCCGCCTGCTGGACGGCGGCCGCAAGAAGTGGGAGCTCGACTCCCGCGACCTGGTCGCCGAGGTGCCGGTCCGCACGGCCACCGAGTACAAGGCCAAGGCCCAGGACACCGCGATCCGCGCCTACCGTGACGACGTCGTCGCCGCGATCGGCACGCTGAACCTGGTCGACGTGCGCTCGCCCGACGAGTTCTCCGGCCGCCTGCTCGCCCCGGCCCACCTCCCGCAGGAGCAGTCGCAGCGCCCGGGCCACGTCCCGTCCGCCCGCAACATCCCGTGGGCGAAGAACGCCAACGACGACGGCACCTTCAAGAGCGACGACGAGCTGCGCGCGCTCTACCAGGAGGAGGGCGTGGACCTGGAGAAGGACACCATCGCCTACTGCCGCATCGGCGAGCGCTCCGCGCTCACCTGGTTCGTGCTGCACCAGCTGCTGGGCCAGAAGAACGTCAAGAACTACGACGGCTCCTGGACCGAGTACGGCAGCCTGGTGGGCGTGCCGATCGAGCTCGGCAACTGAGCCCGCTCCACCCGTAAGTCGTAAGGAGAACTGACATGTGTGGTGCGAAGGCCGGCGGCCCGGACCTGGCAGGAGTTGACGTGGCAAACGAGACGATCATCCAGGGTTCGGTGACCCGCGACGGCGAGCCGGTCAACGGCTACGTCCGACTGCTCGACGAGGGCGGCGAGTTCACCGCCGAGGTGCCCACCTCGGCGACCGGACAGTTCCGCTTCTTCGCCCGTCCGGGCACGTGGACGCTGCGCGCGCTCGTCCCGGGGCAGACCGTGGACCGCAAGGTGGTCGCCTCCCAGGGGTCGGCCGTCGAGGTCGCGATCGCGGTCTGAGACCGCCCGCCGACCTGGTCGGCGGATTCACCGAGGGCCTCTGCCGCGGCAGGGGCCCTCGGCCGTACCGTGGAGGTGTGCAGGCACACCGGCGGCACGTCCGCTACTTCGTGATGATGGGCGTCTGTCTGCTGACGTTCGTCCTCGCGTGGGGCGTCGTGCGGTTCTGGTCCGTCCCCGCCGCGATCGGGATGTGCGTCTTCGCCATGGTCATCCCGCCCGCCGCCGCGGTCTTCGCGAACAAGCGCGACCCCGAGGACGACTGGTGGAACGACCCGCGCTGGGACGACCCGAAGTGGGACGAGCCGGGCCACGACCGGGACAGCCCCGACCACGAGCAGCGGCCGTGAACGGCGGCGGACGTCAGTAGACGAGCGCCTGTACGCCGTCCGCCATGATCTCGCTGACGAAGACCTGGGCGCCCGCGATCCGGACACCCTCGACGGTGTCCTTCTGCTCGATCCCGCGCCGGGCCGCGCACTGGGTGCACAGCGTCACCGAGCCGGCCGCCAGGATCGACTCCAGCAGGTCGGGCAGCGGCGCGGCGTGCGGGAGTTCGAACTCCGCGGCGCGCCCCGGCAGCGCGAACCAGGACGACTCCCCGGTCAGCCACAGTGACACCTCGACCCCGCTGGCGACGGCCACCGCCGCCACCGTGAACGCCTGCGAGCAACGCTCCGGTGCGTCCGCCCCGGCCGTGACCTTGATGACCAGCTTCTTCGACATGGCGACACCTTAGCCGCGACGTGGCAGGGCTCACCGAGACCGCCCCACCCCCGGCCGATAGACTCGCGCCGTCATAACTGCCCGCTACCGCCACTGTCGCCGCAATGGGAGTGCCCCGTGTCCGGTCTGGAAATGTTCTTCGACGGCCTGCTGGCCCTGATGGCCGTGCTGATCACCTGGTTCGCCGTCTTCTCGGTGATGAAGCTGTACCAGGGCCAGCGCTGATCCCGTCTGCCGTACGGTTGAGGAAGTCCCACACCGACGACAGTGACCAGGAACATGATCGAGATCCCCTCTGACCTCCACAAGGACGTCGTCCCGCTCGCCTTCCTCCTCGGTACTTGGGAGGGCGCGGGCGTCTACGACTTCCCCGGCAGCGAGAAGTGCAACTTCGGCCAGGAGGTCGTCATCCGGCACGACGGCCGGCCCTTCCTGGAGTTCCGCTCCCGCACCTGGGTGCTGAACAACGAGGGTGAGAAGGTCCGTCCGCTGGAGACCGAGTACTCCTTCTGGCGCATCACCAGCAACCCGCACGGCACCAGTGGCGCGCGCGGGATCGAGATCTCCTCCGTCCGCGACGACGGCACCGTGGAGATCTGGTACGGCGAGCTGGCCGACGGCAAGCCGCAGATCGACGTGAGCACCGACGCCGTCGCCCGGATCGAGGGCTCCGCCCCGTACTCCGGTGGCAAGCGTCTGTACGGCTTCGTCAACGACGAGCTGCTCTGGGTCGGCGAGAAGGCGGCGCCCGAGGTGCCGCTGCGGCCGTACATGTCCGCGCAGCTGAAGAAGGTGCTCAGCCCGGCCCAGCTGGTCAAGGACATCAACGACCTGCCGGACGACGGCATCGCGTTCTTCCGCTGATCCGCGTCCGGGATTCGCCTCCCGCGCCGATCCGCACGCGTGGGTAGGGACCGGCCGCCGGCCGGTCCCTACACTTGCTTCAGGACCTCGACCTCGGCAGGGACAGCATCGTGGCGAACACCGGCACCACCGAGTGGCACCTCTCCGGAGACTGGAAGGCCGATCTGCGCGAGCGCGGCTACCGCCTGACACCGCAGCGGCAGCTGGTGCTGGAGGCCGTCGACGTGCTCGACCACGCCACCCCGGACGAGATCCTCGGGCATGTCAGGCAGACGGCCAGCGGTGTGAACATCTCCACCGTCTACCGGACGCTGGAGCTGCTGGAGGAGCTCGGCCTGGTCTCGCACGCCCACCTGGGGCACGGCGCCCCCACGTACCACCTGGCGGGCCGCCACCACCACCTGCACCTGGTCTGCCGGGACTGCCAGCAGGTCACCGAGACCGACACCGCGATCGCCGCGCCGCTGATCGAGAGCCTGCGCGCCCAGCACGGCTTCGACACCGACCTCAAGCACTTCGCCATCTTCGGCCGCTGCGCCGACTGCACCGCCAAGCTCCAGCAACCCGGGTCCGGCTCCGCCACCACTGCGTCCTGAGCCTCCCGGGCCGCGCGCCCGCCCCGCCGGCCGCACAGGCCGCCGGCTCCGCCTGCCGCCACCCGCCCTTTCACCGCCGGTCTAAGCTGACCGGTATGAAGAGCCCGCTGCTTGCCCTGCCCGGTGCCGTCCCCGCCGAGGGAGCCGACGAGGGCGTGGCCGCCCACTACGGCGACATCTTCCGCGAGCAGCGCCGACTCGCCGAGGGCAACGGTTTCGTCGACCTCTCGCACCGGGGCGTGCTGACCGTCACCGGCGAGGACCGGCTCAGCTGGCTGCACCTGCTGCTCACCCAGCACGTCAGCGCGCTGCCGGCGCAGCAGGCGACCGAGGCGCTGGTGCTCTCCCCGCACGGGCACGTGGAGCATGCGCTGTACCTGGTCGACGACGGTGCCACCACCTGGGTACACGTCGAGCCCGGCACCCAGCAGGCGCTGCTGGCGTACCTGGCGAGCATGAGGTTCTTCTACCGGGTGGAGGTCGCCGACGCGACCGCCGACTACGCGGTGGTGCACCTGCCGGCCGGGTCGTCCGCGTCCGCCGATGGCGCCGCCGCTGTCCGCGAGCTGCCGTACGGCCGGGACCTCTTCCTGCCGCGCGCGGAGCTCGCCACGCTGACCAAGGGCTACGGCCCGGCGGCCGGGGTGTGGGCGTACGAGGCACTGCGGGTGGAGGCGCACCGGCCGCGGCTCGGCTTCGAGACCGACCATCGCACCATCCCGCACGAGGTGGACTGGCTGGCCACCGCCGTGCACCTGAACAAGGGCTGCTACCGGGGCCAGGAGACGGTCGCCCGGGTGCACAACCTGGGGCGCCCGCCGCGCCGACTGGTCTTCCTGCACCTGGACGGCACCGAGGAGTCGCTGCCGCCGCACGGCACCGAGGTGCGGCTGGCCTCGGACCCGCAGGGCCGCGCGCTCGGCTTCGTGACCTCCTCGGCGCGTCACCACGAGCTGGGTCCGATCGCGCTGGCGATCGTCAAGCGCAACGTGCCGGTGGACGCGCTGCTGCTGGCCGGTACGGTGCCGGCCGCGCAGGAGGTCGTCGTCCCGCAGTAGCGCGGCCGGGGCGGCCGGCCCGGGCCGGGCCGGGCGGCTCAGACCTCGACGATCACGGTGAACGGGCCGTCGTTCACCAGTGCCACCTGCATGTCGGCGCCGAAGCGGCCGGTCTCGACCTTGGCGCCGAGCGCCCGCAGCTGGGCCACCACCTCGTCGACCAGCGGCTCGGCGACCGGGCCGGGCGCGGCCGCGTTCCAGGTCGGGCGCCGGCCCTTACGGGCGTCGCCGTACAGGGTGAACTGGCTGATCACCAGCAGCGGCGCGCCCAGGTCGGAGCAGGACTGCTCGACGCCCTCGCCGTCGGCCTCGAACAGCCGGAGCGTCCAGAGCTTGCGGGCCAGCTGGGCGGCCTTGGCGGGGGTGTCCTCGTGGGTCACCCCGACCAGGACACACAGGCCCGGGCCCTCGATCGATCCGACGCTCTCCCCGGCCACCGTCACCCTGGCCTCGGTCACTCGCTGCACCACTGCTCGCATGCGCCCATTCTGCCGGAGGCGGGTACGGGCCCATGGGGCGCGTGATTGGAGGGCGTACGCCGGGTGGTGTGCGCCTGCGCCCCGGCGGACACCGATCTCTCTGCGGAAAGTGCTGGTCGTATCAGCCACCCTCGTTTCGCCAGGGGGCCGTTCGGGTGCACGAGTGGTGCACATGCGCGGGACGGGTGGCACGCTGGGGGCGGTAGCACGGCCCGGGGCGCCAAGGCTCGCCGCGACGGGCCCGGTCCGGCCGGGCGGCCGAGTCGGTCGGTCAGCCGTTCTGGCGGGTTCGCCCTGGCGGGTGGCATCTGCGCCCGGCGGGAACCCTCGGGGGCGCCCGGGCGTGCAAGCAGACGGCACACCAGGGACGGGACCGGACACACGGCACGCGACGGGTGCCGTGAGCGGGCGGGATCAGGACAACGGCAGGTGGTTGGTTGATGGACGCGAGCAGCGCGGCGCAAGGTCGGTCGGGACAGAAGCCGACCTGCGCGCACGGCCCCGGCGCGGCGCGGCGCGGCGTACCGCAGCCGGGCCGGGAGCAGCCCGGCGCGGGGGCTCCGGGGGCGGGGGCGTCCACCGGGGGGGCCGGTCCGGAGCGGCTCGCCCTCGAACAGCTCGGCCTGGAGCAGCTGCGCACCCTGCGCCGGGACGCCCAGGAGCAGGAGGCCGACCTCTCCTACCTCCGCCGCCTGCTGCACGGCCGGATGGACATCCTGCGGGCCGAACTGGACCGCCGACCGGCCGGCGACCGGAAGGCCGGCCCGCCGGGCGGCGAGGACACCGGCGCCCTGCTCGACCGCCTGCCGGCCATCCTCACCGACGCGCCGTCCTCCGTCCGCAGCTCCGCCCGGCACGTCACGCTCGGGCCGCCGCGCGGCGAGCAGTACCAGGTGCAGGCGGACGCCCTGATGGGTGACGTCCTGCTCGCGGACCTGACCGCGCACCCCGCCGAGAAGCTGCTCGCGGCGCTGGAGCGGCTGCGCACCCACGAGCGCGAGGTGTCCGGGCGGCGGCAGATCCTGCAACGCACGGCGGACGACTGCAGCGCCGAAATCACCCGCAGGTACCGTGAAGGGGAAGCCCGGGTCGACGACCTGCTCGCGGGCGGCTCCCTCTGACCGAGCGGCGGCCGCGACGGGGGCGGGGTGCGGCCCGGCCAACCCTCACGTCCCGGAAGGCAGCCACCTCCATGTCGCAGTCCGCAGCCCTGCCCGTCCTGGCCGAGGTCATACGCTCGGGCTTCACCGAGGGCCGCCACCACGGCTCCCTGGTGCTGCTCGCCGCCGACGGCTCGGTCGACTTCGCGCTCGGCGCGCCCGACGCCCCGGTCTTCCCCCGCTCCTGCGCCAAGCCGTTCCAGGCCGTCGCCACCCTGCGCGCCGGGCTGGAGATCGAGGGCCCGATGCTCGCGCTGGCGGCCTCCAGCCACTCTGCCGAATCGTTCCACCGCGAGGGCGTCCGGGCGATCCTGGCCTCCGCCGGGCTGACCGAGAGCGCGCTGCGGACGCCGGCCGACCTGCCGCTGGACGAGACGGAGGCCGAGGATCTGCTGCGCGGCGGCGGCGGCCGGGCGCCGATCATGATGGACTGCTCCGGCAAGCACGCGGGCTGGCTGGCCGCCTGCGTCGCGAACGGCTGGGACACCGACGCCTACCTCGACCCGGCCCACCCGATCCAGCTGCTGGCCCGTGAGGCGCTGGAGGAGGCCACCGGGGAGCAGGCCGCGCACGCCGGCGTGGACGGCTGCGGCGCCCCGCTGCTCGCCGTCTCGCTGACCGGCCTGGCGCGCGGCTACCGCTCGCTGCTGCTCGCAGAGCCCGGCACCCCGCAGCGCAGGGTCGCCGACGCGATGCGCGCGCACCCCGAGTACGTGGCCGGCACCCGGCGGGCCGACACCTGGCTGATGCGGGCGGTGCCCGGCGCGCTGTCGAAGATGGGCGCCGAGGCCGTCCAGGTGGTGGCGCTGGCCGACGGCCGGGCGCTGGCCTTCAAGATCAGCGACGGCGCCGAGCGGGCACGCGGCCCGGTTCTGGCGGCCGCGCTCCGCCGACTGGGCGTCAGCACCCCGGACGGCGCCGTGGCGCGGATCGGCAGTGCGCCGCTGCTCGGCGGTGGTGTGCCGGTGGGCGAGGTCCGCGCGGTCATCTGACCGGCGGAATCGGGCGTGCGGAGGGCCGCCGCAGGGTGCACGGTGGATCGGGGGCCGTCGCACCGCCGCACACCTCAGGAGCCGTCATGAGCGAGCACGTCTACCGGGTCACCGAGATCGTCGGATCCTCGCGGGAGGGGATCGACGCCGCGATCCGCAACGGCATCGACCGGGCCTCCCGGACGCTGCGCAACCTGGACTGGTTCGAGGTGGTGCAGATCCGGGGGCACCTGGAGGAGGGGCAGATTCAGCACTTCCAGGTCGGTCTGAAGGTCGGCTTCCGCCTGGACGACGAGGGCTGACGGGCCGGCGCCGGAGCCCGGCCGCCCGGCCTGGCGCGGCGTCAGGAGCGGTCCGGCCCCGGCGGGCGGCAGCTTGCCGGGGCCGGGACCGCATGCGCCGTCGGGTCATTAGGCGCTGAGCGGGTAACGCCCGTCCGGTTCACGGAAGACGGCGCCGTTCAGGGGTCGCCCCTCGATTCCTCTCGTTGGGCGTACCTGAGTCGACGTCATGCCGACACTCTGTCGGTAGACCTGTCGGTGAACCTGCCGCCGGGTCCGCCCCCCGCACGCGGCGTCGGCGGGGCGCGACCGGGGCCGGGCGCGACGAAGGCCGGGGCGGGCGGATCGCTCCGCCTACCCCGGCCCTCGGCTGCCTCGAACGAACGAGATCGGAGTCGGTGGCTCAGTGGCCGCCGGAGTCCGCCAGGCGCTTGATCGACGCGGTGACCTCGGCCTCGGCCTCGGCACGGCCCACCCAGTCGGCGCCCTCGACGGACTTGCCGGGCTCCAGGTCCTTGTAGACCTCGAAGAAGTGCTGGATCTCCAGACGGTCGAACTCCGACACGTGGTGGATGTCCCGCAGGTGCTCCCAGCGCGGGTCGGTCGCCGGGACGCAGAGCAGCTTGTCGTCGCCGCCGGCCTCGTCCGTCATCTTGAACATGCCGATGGCACGGCACTTGATCAGGCAGCCGGGGAACGTCGGCTCGTCCAGGATGACCAGCGCGTCCAGCGGGTCGCCGTCGTCCGCGAGGGTGCCCTCGACGTAGCCGTAGTCGGCCGGGTAGCGGGTCGAGGTGAAGAGCATCCGGTCGAGACGAAGGCGACCGGTCTCATGGTCGACCTCGTACTTGTTGCGGGAGCCCTTCGGGATCTCGATCAGGACGTCGAACTCCAACGGTTCCTCCAAGGTAGGGACTGACAGAATCCAAGTGTCTCCTACGGGAGTGAGTGCTCAGGAAAGGGGCCGGTCGGTGACAGCGGGGGTCAAGGTGGCGCGTCGGCGCAGAGGAACGATGGCCGGGGTGGTCGGGGCGGCGCTGCTGGTGGGCAGCCTGGTCCTGGACTCGGGTGGTGCGTACGCGCAGCCCAGCCCGGGGCCCACGCCGACCGGGCGCTCCGACGCCCGGCCGGACGGCAAGCCGGGTGACCAGGGCGGCGCCGGCCACGACGGCAAGGGTGGCGACGGCCACGACGGCAGGCGTGACGACGGCCACAACGGCGACGGCCACGGCGGCGGGACGAGCGCGGATCCCTCCCGCAGCACCCCGGCGGCGCCCAAGCCCACCGCCAGCACCAGCTCCGTGCCCGCGGCGCCCACGGGCTCGCCGTTCGCGAGTCCGCAGGCGTCCGCCCGGCCCGCGCCGCCCGCCGCCGGGCTGGTGCTGCGGGCCGCGGACGACGACGGCGCCGCCACCCCGACCACCCAGGGCCTGCGGCAGGCCCTGGCCGCGGCCCTGCAGGACCAGTCGCTCGGCACCGTCACCTTCGCGGTCGCGGACGCCGCGAGCGGGCACCTGCTGTACGGCTCCGGCGAGAACACCCCCGGCACGCCGGCCTCCACCACCAAGCTGGCGACCGCGCTCGCGACCCTGTCGCTGGTCCCCTCCGACACCCGGATCGCCACCAGGGTCGTCAAGGGCGCCGCACCCGGTGAGATCACCCTCGTGGGTGGCGGTGACCCGACGCTGACCGCGCTGCCGGCCGACCAGGTCCAGCTCGGCGGGATGCCGGCCGACGCGGACACGGCGCCCGCCTCGCTCCAGGCGCTGGCCGCGAAGACCGCCGTCGCCCTCAAGCAGGCCGGCACCACCACGGTCAGCCTCGGCTACGACACCTCGCTCTACGTCGGCAGCACGCAGCACAAGAACTACGACGCCGCCAACATCGCCATGGTCACGCCGCTGATGGCGGACGAGGGGAGGGTCGACCCGAAGAGTCGCGAGGACGCGCCGGCCCGGGTCGCCGACCCCGCCGACCAGGCGGCCGGGCAGTTCGCCGTGCTGCTGAAGGCCCAGGGCATCACCGTCGAGGGCAAGCCCAAGCAGGTCACCCCCGCCACGGCCACGGGCGCCCCCGCCACGGCCACCACCGGCGCCGCGACCCCGGGCGCCACCCCGCCCGCCGCCGTCCTCGCCCAGGTCGAGTCGCCAACCGTCGCCCGGCTCGTCGAGCGGATGCTCACCACCTCCGACAACACCCTCGCCGAGGCGCTGGCCCGCCAGGCCGCGCTGGCCGCCCACCGGCCGGCGAGCTTCGAGGGCGCGGCCACGGCCGTCACCACGGCGCTCACCGGGCTCGGTGTCCAGCTGACCGGCGTGGTGCTCAACGACGGCAGCGGCCTGCACACCGGCAACGCCATCCCGCCCGCGGTGCTCGTCCAGCTGCTGGCGCTGGCCGCCGCGCCGAACCACCCGGAGCTGCGCCCGGTGCTGACCGGACTGCCGATCGCGGGCTTCACCGGCACCCTCGGCAAGCGGTTCGCGGCCGGCTCCGGGTCCGCCGAGGCGGCCGGTATCGTCCGGGCCAAGACCGGCACCCTCAGCGGCGTCAACACGCTGGCCGGCACCGTGGTGGACGCGGACGGGCGGCTGCTCGCCTTCGCCGTGATGACCAGGACCACGGCCGCGGCCGACACCGCCCGCGCTGCGATGGACCGGATCGCCGCCCGTCTCGGCGCCTGCGGCTGCCACTGAGCCCCGCCCGCCCGCCGGGCGCCCGCAGGGCGCCGTCGGCATCCCGGGCGGATTGCCCGGACCGCGTCGGCGCATGCGCTCCCCCAGGTGCGGCGGAGCACGTACGGTGAGGGCATGACGAGCGTGAGCGGCGGTGCTGACATGGTCGACTGGAATCTCGCGGTGGCCACCGCGACCAGGCTGGTGCGGCCGGGCCCGGAGGTGAGCCGCGCGCAGGCGGCCGAGGTGGTGGCCCAGCTGCGGCGCCATGCGCTGGAGGCCGAGGAGCACGTCCGCGCGTTCACCGGCATGCGCTCCACCAGTCTGCTCACGGCGGCGACCCCGGTGCTGATCGTCGACCGCCCGGGCTGGGTGCGGGCGAACGTCGCGGGCTTTCGCACCATCGTCCAGCCGCTGGTGGACAAGCTCCAGGCGCGGCGCAGCGGCAGCGCGGCCGCCGGGATGTTCGGCACGGTGGGGGAGAAGGCCACCGGTATCGAGGTGGGGGCGCTGCTGGCGTTCCTCGCCACCAAGGTGCTCGGCCAGTACGAGACCTTCGCCCCGGGGGAGCCCCCGGTGGAGGCGCCGGAGAGCCCGGCCGCGCTCTTCGACAAGCCCCGGCGCGGCCCCCGGGGCCCCGGCCCCGGCCGGCTGCTGCTGGTCGCGCCGAACATCGTCCACGTCGAGCGCGAGCTGGACGTGAACCCCGCCGATTTCCGGCTCTGGGTCTGCCTGCACGAGGAGACCCACCGCACCCAGTTCACCGCGGTGCCCTGGCTGCGCGACCACATCCAGTCCGAGGTGCAGGCCTTCCTCGCCGAGACGGACGTCGACCCGGGCGCGCTGCTGGACCGGATCCGGGAGGCCGCCGGCTCGCTCGGCGGCGGCCTGACGGGGCTGGGCGGCCGGGGCGACGGTTCGTCCTCCGCCGGGCTGCTGGAGGTCGTGCAGTCCCCCGCGCAGCGCGAGATCCTCGGCCGGCTGACGGCCGTGATGTCGCTGCTGGAGGGGCACGCGGACGTGGTGATGGACGGGGTCGGCCCGGCCGTGGTGCCCAGCGTGGGCGAGATCAGGGAGAAGTTCCAGCAGCGCCGCGACCGCGGTGCCAACCGGCTCGACCTGGTGCTGCGCCGGCTGCTGGGGATGGACGCAAAGCTGCGGCAGTACCAGGACGGCGCGGTCTTCGTGCGCGGGGTGGTCGACGAGGTCGGGATGGAGGGCTTCAACCGGGTCTGGACCTCGCCCAACACGCTCCCCACCAAGGAGGAGATCCACAACCCGGCCGCCTGGGTGGCCCGGGTGGTGCGCTGAGCCGGGCGGCCGGGCACGCGGGGGAGCGCGGCCGCGAGGTGTGATCACCGGCGTTCAAACCTGTTCGTACGGTTGGTCCAATCGTGCATATGGCGGGTGAGGATACGTTTCTGCATTCACCCGAACGTGGGACGGTGGTCGTACCGGTGGCGCGGGTGGCGTAGCCGGTGCCTCGTTTCTGCCACCATCTGTGAGCGCCCGGTAACAGGGCGCGTGCATCGCGCGGTCCCCGCCGTCGCCCTGCCGTCCCCTTCCCCCTCCGTCAAGGAGTGCTCCGCCGTGGGCCCACACCCCGCCGTCGCCGCGATACGCCTGGCCGTACGTCGCACGCTCGCCGACCTCGCCGCCGAGGCCGGCTCCACCTTCACCCCGCCCGCCCGCACCGCCCGCCCCTCCGGCGAGGTGCTGCGCGTGGACTCCCTCGCCGGCGCCCTGGTCGGCGCCGCCGGCCAGGCCGGGCCGGGAGCCGATCCGGGCACCACCCTGATCGGCAACGCGCACCGCCACCCCTCCGGTCTGCCCCGCACCCCGGCCGCCCCCGGCTCGCCGCTGGTCCTGGTCGCCGTCAGCGGCGGCGCGGACTCCATGGCGCTGGCCACCGCGACCGCCTTCGAGGCGCCCAAGCTGGGCCTGCGGGTCGGCGCCGTCACCATCGACCACGGCCTGCAGGTCGGCTCCGCCGAGCGCGCCGCGCAGGTCGCCGAGCGGCTGCGCTCGCTCGGCCTGGACCCGGTCGAGGCGATCCCCGTCCGGGTCGGACGCGACGGCGGCCCCGAGGCCGCGGCCCGCGACGCCCGGTACGCGGCCCTGGACTCCGCCGCCGAACGCCACCAGGCGCTCGCCGTCCTGCTCGGCCACACCCGCGACGACCAGGCCGAGACCGTCCTGCTCGGGCTGGCCCGCGGCTCCGGCTCGCGCTCGCTGGCCGGCATGCCCGCGCAGAAGGGCCGCTACCGCCGCCCGCTGCTCGAACTCGACCGGGCCGCCACCCGCCAGGCCTGCACCGCCCAGGCCATCCCGGTCTGGGACGACCCGCACAACTGTGACCCCGCCTACACCCGCTCCCGGGTGCGCCACGAGGTGCTCCCCGTGCTGGAGAAGCACCTGGGCGGCGGAGTGGTCGAGGCGCTCGCCCGCACCGCCCGGCTGTTCCGCGACGACGCCGACGCGCTGGACCAGTGGGCCGCCCTCGCCGAGCGCGACCTCCGTACGGGCGAAGGAGCCCTGGACACCGCCAAGCTCGCCGAACTGCCGCCCGCCGTGCGCCGCCGGGTACTGCGCCGGGCCGCGCTGCGGGCGGGCTGTCCGGCGGGCGATCTGTTCGCCCGGCACCTCGAAACGGTCGACCAGCTGGTCACCGGCTGGCGCGGTCAGGGGCCGCTGCACCTACCCGGGGGCGTC
This sequence comes from Kitasatospora sp. NPDC050543, assembly GCF_044457565.1. Taxonomy (NCBI): domain Bacteria; kingdom Bacillati; phylum Actinomycetota; class Actinomycetes; order Kitasatosporales; family Streptomycetaceae; genus Kitasatospora; species Kitasatospora sp. NPDC050543. The sequence continues at coordinate 46,482 of NZ_JBITGZ010000023.1, forward strand.
GAGGCCACCCGCAGGTGTGGCACGCTGGTCTTTCGGCGACAGGGCGACTGACGGGCAGCCATGCCCGGGGCAGCCTGGCCGCCGCCGACACAGACCCCGAACGTTTGAGGACGTATCCCCGGTGGACGACAAGGACATGGGCGCCGACCTGGCGAAGGTGCTCATCAGCAAGGACGAGATCGACGCCAAGCTCCTGGAGCTGGCCGAGCGGATCGACCGGGACTACGCCGGGCGGGATCTGCTGATCGTCGGCGTCCTCAAGGGCGCGGTGATGGTCATGGCCGACCTCGCCCGCGCGCTGCACTCCCAGGTGACGATGGACTGGATGGCGGTCTCCTCGTACGGGATGGGCACCAAGTCCTCCGGTGTGGTGCGGATCCTCAAGGATCTCGACACCGACATCGCCGGCCGGGACGTCCTGATCGTCGAGGACATCATCGACTCCGGTCTGACGCTGTCCTGGCTGCTGGGCAACCTGGGCTCGCGGGGTCCGGCCTCCCTGGAGGTCTGTACCCTGCTGCGCAAGCCCGACGCGGCCAAGGTCGAGATCGACGTGAAGTACGTCGGGTTCGACATTCCCAACGAGTTCGTGGTCGGCTACGGCCTGGACTTCCAGGAGAAGCTCCGCAATCTGCCGTTCATCGGCACCCTGGCCCCGCACGTGTACGGCGGCTGAGGACCGTTCGGGCTACGGGCGGGAACAGTAGGTCGCTCCCGCCCGTTGGAGCGGGGGACAAGAAAACACGTCGTGCTGGCCGTGCTCCCGCCTAGAGGGGGTCGCACTGCGGTACGGTCCAATAAAACCGCTCTTCACATGAGCACAGACCGGATGCGCCGGCGGCCCTCGGCCGTACAGCGCCGTTGAGTGGCAGGAGGGACGGGGCGGCAACGCCCCGCATGGATGGACGTCAAGCGATACTTCCGTGCGCCGATCATGTGGATCGTGCTGGCCGTCCTCGCCGTCATTGTGCTGATGCAGGTCGTTTCGGACTCGAACGGCTACAAGACGGTGGACACCGGGCAGGTCGTCGCGGCGATCGATGCCAAGCAGGTCAAGTCGGCGCAGATCACCACCGGTGACTCGAACAGCATCAAGATCCAGCTGAAGGACGGCGCGAGCCTCTCCAACGCGGGGACGGGCAAGACCCCCTCGGGCAGCAAGTTCCAGGCCTCGTACGTCGGCGACCAGGGTGTGCAGATCGCGCAGACCCTGCAGAACCAGGTCAACGACAACGACCAGAACACGCTCGCCGAGGGCTACACCATCAGCCCCGAGAAGCAGAGCACCTTCGTCAGCCTGCTGCTGTCGATGCTGCCGATCGTCATCATCGTTCTGGTCTTCCTCTTCCTGATGAACCAGATGCAGGGCGGCGGCTCCCGGGTCATGCAGTTCGGCAAGTCCAAGGCCAAGCTGCTCACCAAGGACACCCCCAAGACCACCTTCTCCGACGTCGCGGGTGCCGACGAGGCCGTCGAGGAGCTCCACGAGATCAAGGAGTTCCTCCAGGAGCCGGCCAAGTTCCAGGCGGTCGGTGCCAAGATCCCCAAGGGCGTGCTGCTGTACGGCCCGCCCGGCACCGGCAAGACCCTGCTCGCCCGCGCGGTCGCGGGTGAGGCGGGCGTGCCGTTCTACTCGATCTCCGGCTCCGACTTCGTCGAGATGTTCGTGGGTGTCGGCGCCAGCCGGGTCCGTGACCTCTTCGAGCAGGCGAAGGCGAACGCCCCGGCGATCGTCTTCGTCGACGAGATCGACGCCGTCGGCCGGCACCGCGGTGCGGGCCTGGGCGGCGGGCACGACGAGCGCGAGCAGACCCTCAACCAGCTGCTGGTCGAGATGGACGGCTTCGACGTCAAGGGCGGCGTGATCCTGATCGCCGCCACCAACCGCCCGGACATCCTGGACCCGGCGCTGCTGCGCCCCGGCCGCTTCGACCGGCAGATCGCCGTCGACCGTCCGGACCTGCAGGGCCGCCTGGAGATCCTCAAGGTCCACCAGAAGGGCAAGCCGGTCGCGCCGGACGTCGACCTGTCGGCCGTCGCCAAGCGCACCCCCGGCTTCACCGGCGCCGACCTCAGCAACGTCCTCAACGAGGCCGCGCTGCTGACCGCCCGCTCGGACAAGAAGCTGATCGACAACATCGTCCTGGACGAGGCGATCGACCGCGTCGTGGCCGGCCCGCAGAAGCGGACCCGGATCATGTCCGAGAAGGAGAAGAAGATCACCGCGTACCACGAGGGCGGTCACGCCCTGGTCGCGGCGGCCTCCCCCAACGCGGACCCGGTGCACAAGATCACCATCCTGTCCCGCGGCCGGGCGCTCGGCTACACCATGGTGCTGCCGGACGAGGACAAGTACTCGACCACGCGCAACGAGATGCTCGACCAGCTCGCCTACATGATGGGCGGGCGCGCGGCGGAGGAGCTGGTCTTCCACGACCCGACCACCGGCGCCTCGAACGACATCGAGAAGGCCACCGCGACCGCCCGTGCGATGGTCACGCAGTACGGCATGACCGAGCGGCTCGGCGCCATCAAGTTCGGTTCGGACAACTCCGAGCCGTTCCTCGGGCGCGAGATGGGCCACCAGCGCGACTACTCGGAAGAGGTCGCCGGGCTGGTGGACGAAGAGGTCAAGAAGCTGATCGAGAACGCGCACAACGAGGCCTGGGAGATCCTGGTCGAGAACCGCGACGTGCTCGACAACCTCGTCCTCGAACTCCTGGAGAAGGAGACGCTCAACAAGGAGCAGATCGCCGAGGTCTTCAAGCACATCGTGAAGCGCCCGGCCCGGCCGGCCTGGACGGGTTCCTCCCGTCGTACGCCGTCCACCCGGCCCCCGGTGCAGTCCCCGAAGGAGCTGGCGCTGAGCAACGGCGCCGCCGCTCCGGTGGAGGCCGCCCCGGTGGTCGACACCGTCAAGCTGCCCCCCGTCCCGGGAGAGGCCCCGAGCGAGGGCTGATCACCGAGCGGGACGGAATGGATGCCGCGTCACCGGGGTTTGTACCCTGGAGGCGCGGCATCCGTGCTGTTCCGTGCCGTTCCGCGCCATAAGTCCCAGCTACTCTGTGAGGCCCGCATGATCGACCCGGTCACCCTCGACGGTCCGTCCGCCGTCGGTACCTTCGACCAGAAGCGGGCTGAGAACGCCATCCGGGAACTGCTGCTCGCAGTCGGCGAGGACCCTGACCGCGAGGGCCTGCTGGAGACCCCGGCCCGGGTCGCGCGCGCCTACAAGGAGATATTCGCCGGTCTCTGGCAGGAGCCCGAGGACGTCCTGACCACCACCTTCGACCTCGGCCACGACGAGATGGTGCTGGTGAAGGACATCGAGCTGACCTCGGTCTGCGAGCACCACCTGGTGCCGTTCCGGGGCGTGGCGCACGTCGGGTACATCCCGTCCGCCAGCGGCAAGATCACGGGCCTGTCCAAGCTGGCCCGGCTGGTCGACGTCTACGCCCGTCGCCCGCAGGTCCAGGAGCGGCTGACCAGCCAGGTCGCCGACGCGCTGATGCGGATACTCGAACCGCGCGGGGCGATCGTGGTGGTCGAGTGCGAGCACATGTGCATGTCGATGCGCGGCATCCGCAAGCCGGGCGCCAAGACCATCACCTCGTGCGTGCGCGGCCAGCTGCGTGACCCGGCCACCCGCGCCGAGGCGATGAGCCTGATCATCGGCCGCTGACGCGCCCCGGCCCCCGGCTCAGAATCCGTGCTCCGCATGCGGCGGGGCCGGGGCGCCGAGGGCGTTGCGGCGCTCGGGCATCCGCAGCCTCACCATCCGCCGCCAGCCGATCACGCTGTCGTAGAGGTAGAGCGCCCACAGCCCGGCCATGACGACGGCGAGCTGCCAGCGCGGCCACCGCAGGATCCGGGCCATCGCGGCGCTCACGGCGAGCCCGACATCCCGGTGGGTGCGGATCTCGCCCTTGGCGGTGTGCGCCAGGGCGTGCCGGATGTACGGGCCGTGGCCGGCGGCGGCCAGCCGCAGCAGCTCCTCGTGGCAGTACGCGAGGTGGTTGTCCTCGTCGGCCGAGATCATCCGCATCGCCCGGGCGAGGTCCGGATTGTCGCCGTAGGCCTTCACCAACTGGCGCATCTGCTCCGAGGCGCGCTGCTCGGTGACCCGGCTGTGCACCAGATAGATGACGATCTCCCGCTCCGTCAGCGGCACCTCGGACCTCAACCGCTCGTGCGCCAGGCCGATGCCCTGGCGCTCCAGCAGCATGCAGTAGTCCGCGGCGGCGGGCACGGCCACCTTCTCCAGGCCGCGCTTGTGCAGCAGCTGGGTGAAGATCCGGCCGTGCTTGCGCTCGTCCGCGCCGTGCCGGGCGATCTTGGGAGCCAGCACCGGATCCGTCGTCAACGCCTCGATGCGCTCGTTCTCCCAGCCGCCCTGGTCCTCCCCGCCGGCGGCGATGCTGCAGAAGAGCTGGTACGCCTCGTCGTTGCGGTAGATCTGGTCGAACAGTGATCGGGTACTGAGCATCTGCTCTCCTGTACGGGTCCGGGTTCCGAGGGGCTAGTCGCGCGGCTCGCGGTCCTGTGGCGGTGCCAGATGGTCGCTCATCCACTCCAGGGACGCGGGCAGCTCGCGGTTCCAGCTGTCGAAGTTGTGGCCGCCGTCGTCGAGGAACAGCGAGTCGACACGGAACTCGGGGTGTGCCGTCGAGGCCTGCTTGGCGACGTCCAGGAACTTCATGGTGTCCTGGTAGTCCTCCTCGGCCCGGGTGCTGACCGCCAGCACGGCGACGTTGGGCGGCGGGAGGTTCTGCAGCCGCCAGGTCAGGTCGCCCTGGTCGTTCAGCGCCTTGTCGCCGTTGAAGAGGTTGCCGTCGGTGCCGGCGCCCTCGGGCACCTTGAACTCGGCGTGCATCCCGGCGGCACTGCCGTAGGAGTCGGGGTTGCGCATCGACAGGCGCAGCGCGCAGCCACCGCCGGTGGAGTAGCCGAGGACGCCCCAGGAGGTGGCGGAGTGGCTGACCCGGTAGGTCGAGCGCAGGGCGGCCGGCAGGTCCTTGCTGAACCAGGTCTCGGAGGCCGCGCCGCCGGGGACGTCCACGCACTCGGTGTTGCGGGGCGCGGCGACGGTGGGGCGGGCCATCACGATGACGGTGGGCGCCATCCGGCCGGTGCGCTGGAGCTCCCAGGCGGTCTGCGGGACGGGCAGCTCGTGCAGCAGGTGCATCGCGGTGCCCGGGTAACCCGCGAGGGTGAGCAGGACGGGGAAGCGCACCCGGGAGTACTTCGGATTGAAGTACTCGGGTGGCAAGTAGATGAACATCTGGTCGGACAGGCCGCTGTCCTTCCCCGTCACCTGGATCGACTCCACCTTGCCGACCTCCTCCGGCGTGCCCTTGGGCAGGTCGGTGATCGTCTCCAGACCGCTCGGCGGGGCCGGCTGGACGAGCGCGTCGCCGTCGGGGGCGGCGCCCTTCTGGTGTTCGGCGGTGGTGAGCGCGAGCGCCGCGCCCCCGGGGTGCAACAGGTCGTCCCAGGAGGTGTAGAACCCGTAAGAGTTGTTCACCGACAGCGCGAGCACCGCCAGCACGGTGGTCTGGGTGATGGCGAGTAACAGGATGCGCCCCAGCATCGGGAGCGGGCGCTGGCGGGCCAGCCGCGGCCAGACCCAGAGTGTGGTGAGCAGGGACGCCGCGCCCACGGCAAGCAGCGTGTTCACCAGCGCATCGCTGGTCAGTTCCATGCCGTCGCCCTTCGGTGTTTCGCTGTCGGTGCAGGATTCATCGTCTGGTGCGGCGTCAATCGGGGCGACCGGCGCTAGGCTGACCGGACGCCAGCGGCGTTCCGGAGCAACGTCTGCGGCGGCCGCAACCGACGCCCTAGAATGCGGCGTCCACCGTACGTACCGCGTGTGCCGGCGCCCGGTCGCGCCACGCGGCACCAGGGTCCACTCCCCACCCACGGCTCAACCGCGCGGGGCAATGAACGCCATCGGATTACCATTCGATGGCCTTTTCTTGACGTGCGTCTTGCTTGATTAAGGAATAGGCATGAAGGTCCATCACAACTCCTCCTCCGGAGTGACAGGACAGCGCTCCGCAGCCTCTACGCTGAGCTTCCATGAGCGTTCCCGTGTCCGTTGAGCCGTCGCCCGAGCAGCCCCGCCGCAGCGGACTGCAGACGCTTCGTACCCAAGCCGCCGCCGTCCCCCGGGCCTGGCTCCCGAGCGTGGTCGGGTATGCCTGTCTGCTGATCGGTCTGCTGGACATCGCCAGCGCGGTGTTCCCCAGGCTGCGGCACAGCCGCGTGCAGACCTTCGCCGGGCAGCTGCCCGGCGGGACGACCACGCTCGCGGCGGTCGGCACGCTCATGGTCGGGCTGCTGCTGGTGCTGCTCGCGCACGCGCTGCGGCGGCGCAAGCGGCGGGCCTGGCGGGCCGCCTGCGTCCTGCTGCCGGTCGGTGCCGCGCTGCACCTGCTGCGCTGGCACCAGGTCGGCCCGGCGGTGGTCTCGCTGGTGCTGCTGGCCGTGATGCTGGTGCACCGCCGCGAGTTCTACGCCAAGGCCGACCCGCGTACCCGCTGGCGGGCCGTCGCCAACTTCGTCGTCATGGGCACCGTCAGCGTGCTGCTCGGTCTGCTGATCGTCAGCGTCCGGTGGAAGTCCGAGATCCACGACCCGAGCTTCCTCGACCGGATCCAGCACGTGCTGTACGGGCTGTTCGGCTTCGAGGGGCCGATCGACTACACCTCCGAGCGGGTCTCCGACCTGGTCGCGTACCTGTTGGGCGGCCTCGGCCTGCTCACCGCGTTCACCACCGCGTACCTGGCGCTGCGCCCGGAGAAGCCCGAGCCGGAGCTCACCGCGGAGGACGAGGACAAGGTCCGCGCGCTGCTGGCGCGCCACGGCGAGCGGGACTCGCTCGGCTACTTCGCGCTGCGCCGGGACAAGAGCGTGCTGTTCTCGCCCAGCGGCAAGGCGGCGATCTCCTACCGGGTGATCTCCGGCGTGATGCTGGCGTCCGGCGACCCGGTCGGCGACGTCGAGGCCTGGCCCGGCGCGATCAAGCTGTTCATGAACGAGGCCCGCGAGCACGCCTGGGTGCCGGCCGTGGTCGGGTGCAGCGAGGTCGGCGGCGAGGTCTGGACCCGTGAGGCGGGCCTGGACGCGCTGGAGCTGGGCGACGAGGCGATCGTCGACACCAGCGCCTTCTCGCTCTCCGGCCGGGCCATGCGCAACGTCCGCCAGATGGTCAAGCGGATCGAGCGCAACGGTTACTCCTGCAAGGTGCGCCGGGTCGCCGAGCTCACCCAGGAGGAGAAGTTCAAGATCGCCGAGGCCGCCGCCCGCTGGCGCGGGACCGACACCGAGCGTGGCTTCTCGATGGCGCTGGGCCGCTTCGGCGACCCGGGCGACGACGCGTGCGTGGTCGTCACGGCCCACAAGGAGTCTGCGGAGGGGGAGGGCGGCGACGACCTCAAGGCCGTGCTGCACTTCGTCCCGTGGGGGCCCGACGGCATCTCGCTGGAGCTGATGCGCCGCGACCGCGCCGCCGACCCCGGCCTGAACGAGCTGCTGATCGTCGCGGCACTCCAGGCCGTGCCGGCGCTGGGTGTGCGGCGGGTGTCGCTGAACTTCGCGATGTTCCGCTCGGCACTGGCGCGCGGTGAGCGGATCGGCGCGGGCCCGGTGCTGCGCGCCTGGCGCGGGCTGCTGGTCTTCTCCTCCCGCTGGTTCCAGATCGAGTCGCTGTACAAGTTCAACGCCAAGTTCCAGCCCGCGTGGGAGCCGCGCTTCCTGGTCTACCCGCAGACCCGGGACCTGCCGCGGATCGGCTTCGCCGTGATGCAGGCGGAGGCGTTCATCACCCTCGGCATGCCGAAGTTCGGCCGCAAGCGCCAGCGCCAGGGCCTGATGCCCGCACCGGCGCGCCCGGAGGTCACCGAGGCCGCCTGAGCCACCCGGACACCCCGCCAAGGGCCCCCGCCGAGCGCACCACGCCCGGCGGGGGCCCTTCGCCGTCCGTGGCCGCCGTCCCCACCGCGACCCGGCCCCTCGCCCGGGCCACCACGCCCCCGCCCCCTGCGGCCCTGACGCCCACCCCGGCGTCTTGGCCCGGACCCCCGTGTCCTGACGTTCACCCCCGCCGGCCGCGCCCCGAGCCGAAGGGGCGCGCCGGTGCCGAAAGGGAGGAGCGAGGAAGAGAGCGAAGCGAACGCGGGAGCGACGAGTGTCGGCACCGGACCGAAGCGCCCCGGAGGCGAGCGGGCGCTTGAGAAATAATGGGGCCCATGAGCAACCCGCTGCCCTTCCCCCCGCCGGCCGGTCTCCCGCGGCTCGACCGTTGTGCCGTGATGGGCGTGGTCAACGTGACCCCCGATTCCTTCTCGGACGGCGGCCTCTGGCACGACCCGGCGCGCGCGATCGCCCATGGTCTCGCGCTGCGCGCGAAGGGCGCGGACCTGGTGGACGTCGGCGGCGAGTCCACCCGTCCGGGCGCCCAGCGGGTGACCGAGCAGGAGGAGCTCGGCCGGGTGCTCCCGGTGGTCCGGGAGCTGGCCGACGCCGGTGTGGTCGTCAGCATCGACACCATGCGGGCGAGTGTCGCCGAGCAGGCCGTGGCGGCCGGTGCGCGGCTGGTCAACGACGTCTCCGGGGGCCTGGCCGACCCGGCGATGGCCTCGGTGATCGCGGACACCGGCGTGCCGTTCGTGGTGATGCACTGGCGCGGGCAGTCCGCCGACATGGACAGCCAGGCGGTGTACGGGGACGTGGTCACCGATGTGGTGGCCGAGCTGACCGCGCGGATGCGGGCGCTGCTGGAGGCCGGGGTCAAGGAGGAGCAGCTGATCCTGGACCCGGGCCTGGGCTTCGCCAAGACGGCCGAGCACAACTGGGCGCTGCTCGGTCGGCTGGCCGCGCTCACCGAGCTCGGCCGGCCCGTCCTGGTCGCCGCTTCGCGCAAGCGGTTCCTGGGTACGCTGCTGGCCAACCCGGAAACCCGGGAGCTGCGCCCGGCGCGGCAGCGCGACGACGCGACCGCTGCGGTGTCGGTCCTGTCGGCCCAGGCCGGAGCCTGGGCGGTGCGGGTGCACGACGTGGCCGGCACGGCGGACGCCGTACGGGTGGTCGCGGCCTGGCAGCGCGCGGCACGGTTGGGGTGAACGGGAGGGTTTGTGGCAGGTGACGGCAGGTTGAGCGGCGAGACATCGGGTCAGCGTTCGCAGGAGTCGGACCGGGAGGCCGTCCTGGCGGCCAACCAGGCGCTGTACGAGGCACTGGAGAACGGTGACCTGGAAGCGGTGGAGAGCGCCTGGCTCGGGGCCGCGGAGGCCGACGACAAGGGCGGGGTGGTGTGTGTGCACCCCGGCTGGCCGGTGCTGCGCGGACGGGCCCAGGTCACCCGCTCGTACATGCTGATCATGATGAACACGGAGTACATCCAGTTCTTCCTGACCGATGTCGAGGCCGAGGTGCAGGGTGATGTGGCTCTTGTCACCTGCACCGAGAACATCCTCTCCGGCGGTGAGGCCGAGGAGGAGGGCGAGCTCGGGCCGCTGGTCGGCGGGAAGGTCGTCTCCACCAATCTGTTCCGGCGTACGCCGGACGGCTGGAAGCTTTGGTCGCATCACGGTTCACCCGTGCTGACCAGCGGCGACGACGAGGACGAGGACTGATCCGGGCGGATGGCCGGCCGATAGGGCGGGTACGGACGAGATGTGGCCGGGCGGACACCTGACGTTCATGTCAATCGCCGAAGCGGCGTGCGTGGCGGCCTTCGCCGCCGGGTAGGACGGTCAGGCGTTGTCGGCGCTCGCGGGTAGATTCGATTACCGGCGGGCGGCGATGCCCGCCTTCGCCCTGCCCCGGCAGGGCTCCGACCGACTGGGAGCAGTGATTCGTTTGCTGGACCGCGTCACCCTGCGGGGTCTGCGTGCCCGGGGCCACCACGGCGTCTTCGAGCGCGAGCGCGTCGAGGGCCAGACCTTCGTGGTGGATCTCGTGCTGTACCTGGACACCCGTCCGGCCGCGTCCGGCGACGACCTCACCCGCACGGCCCACTACGGCATCGTCGCCGAAGAGGTCACCGCGATCATCGCCGGCGAGCCCGTCGACCTGATCGAGACCCTCGCCCAGCGCATCGCCGACCAGTGCCTCAAGCACGCGGCGGTGGAGGAGGTCGAGGTCACCGTGCACAAGCCGGACGCCCCGATCACCGTGCCCTTCGACGATGTGACGATCACCATCCACCGGGGCCGCGCATGACCTGCGCGCCGTGTCCCGCCGCTTCAGCTGCAGAGGGAATCCGATGAGCACCAGCGACCCGACCGCCTCGCCAACCACGTTCGACCTTGAGCACAGGGTCGACTCCGCCGACTCGACCTTGCAGAACCCGCGCTACGCCGTGGTCGCTCTGGGCAGCAACCTCGGCAACCGCCTGGAGACCCTCCAGGGCGCCGTCGACGCCCTGGGAGACACCCCCGGGCTGCGGATCAAGGCCGTCTCCGCGGTCTACGAGACCGAGGCCCTCGGCGGCCCCGACGAGCAGCCCAACTACTACAACGCCGTGGTCGTGCTGCGCACCACGCTGCCCCCGCACTCCCTGCTGGAGCGCGGCAACGCGATCGAGGACGCCTTCGGCCGGGTCCGCACCGTCCGCTGGGGCCCCCGCACGCTGGACGTCGACATCCTCGCGTACGAGGGCGTCACCAGCGACGACCCGCAGCTGCTGCTGCCGCACCCGCGCGCCCACGAGCGGGTCTTCGTGCTCGCCCCGTGGCTGGACGCCGACCCGGCGGCCGAGCTGCCGGGCCTGGGCGCGGTCACCGATCTGCTGAAGGAGCTCGGCGGCGAGACCGGGCAGGGCGTCGTACGGCGCGAGGACATCCGGCTGGTGCTGCCGGAGTAGCCGGCCGCCCCGGCCGCGCCGGGAACTCGGGCGGGGGGCCCGACCGTACGAGTAGATGTCCGCACGGGAGTGGCCGGGCGCCTCGCCGCGCCCGGTACGGTGGCCTGGCGCCGTCGTCGTGCCACTCCGGTGCGGCCGTCTGTCTCCGTACCTCGGGAAGGACTCCGTCCGAGTGAAGCTGCTTCGCCTCCGTCTGCTGGTCGGCATCACCGCCGTCACGACGGCGCTGTCCTGGGCCGGTGCCAAGCTCTGGGCCTCCCTGGACACCCTGCCGGCGGTGCCGGCCGCGGCACCCGTGGTGCTGGCGGCGGTGGCGGTGGTGCTGCTGGCCACGGCGATCTCGCTGCGGGCCCGCCTCAAGGCGAGCAGGGAGCGGCAGCCGGGCGCCAAGGGCGTCGACCCGCTCGGCGCCGCCCGCGCGGTGGTGCTGGCACAGGCGAGCGCGCTGGTCTCGGCCGTCGTCACCGGCATCTACGCGGGGGCCGGCATCTACCTGCTCGGCGAGCTGGACATCGCGGCCCGGCAGTCGCAGGCCGTCACGGCGGGCTTCGCCGTGCTCGCGGGGTCGGCGGTGATCGCCGCCGCGCTCTGGTTGCAGCACATCTGCAAGCTGCCGGAGAACCACGACGACCCGAGGGGCCCGGCGGCCTCGCCGCGCTGAACTTGCCCTGAACCCGCCCTGGACCCGCTGAACCGGCCCGCGGCGGTGACCTTGGGCGAGGGCCCGCACACGCGGGGTGGATCTGGAGGCGTGTCAAGGGCGGAATGCCGCCCTGGGCTGACACGGCCCCAATTCGCACGCTAGTTTCTTGGCATGTCTCGCGGACGCCACCGTCATTCCTCCGTCCTCGGCCGGGCCGTTCCCCCCACCGCCGCCGGTGTGCTCATCGTCGCCGCCGTGACCGCGCTGGTGTTCAGTCATGACCAGGTCCTGGTCCGCTCGGTGGGTGTCGCCGCCGTGCTCGCGACCCTCGGCGTCGTCGTGCTGCTGCGCCAGCGGGACCGCACCGCCAGGGCGGCCGCCGAACTCGCCGCCAACCAGCGGCTGCGGGCCGAGGAGCGCTTCGAGGAGCAGCTCGCCGAGGCCGAGTACGCGGCGGAGGTCGCCGAGGAGCGGGCCACCCGCTTCGGGCGGCGGCTGACGGCGGAGAAGTCCCGGCTTGCGAAGGCGGAGACGGAGATCGCCCGGCTGTTGCGCGAGCGCGCGGTGGCGGTGGCGGAGCAGGCCCTGAAGGACGCCGAGGCGGCGCAGCGCGCGCTGGCCGCGAGCCGCCCCAAGTACCCCGCCTCACCGGCCGCCTATGTGCGTGCCGCGGCCGTGCTGCGGCATCTGGAGCGGCGTGCGGCTGCCTCGGCGGCCCAGCGCGAGCGGGCGAAGCCCGCGGCGCTGCCGGCCGGCCGGTCGACCGCCTCGACCGCTTCGACCGGCTCGACCGGCTCGGCCGAGCTGGCGCCGCGCGGCGCCGTGCCCGCCGCGGTACTGGCCCGGTCGTCCGCCGCGGTGGTGTCGCCCGCCGCCCCCGTGGCACCGGCGCAGCCGGTGCCGGCTGCCTCGGTACCGGCGGCTGCGGCGGAGCGCCCGGCTGCCGCCGAGCGTCCGGCCACCGAGCGTCCGGCCGTCGGGGCCTCTCCCGTCCGGCCGGTGCTGACGGCGACCGTCGAGCACCTGGGCGGCGCCTCGGCGGCCGCGGTGGTTCCGGCCGAGCGGCAGCGTCCGCGCCCGGTGCAGGCCGCCTCGGCCCGTCCGCAGGGGTTCAGCTTCTTCGGCCGCAGCGGTTCGGCGGCCGTCCGGGCGGCGGCACCGGCGCCCGGGGTGGGCAGCGTCGCGGAGCTCGGCGAGCGTGCCGACCTCGCGGACGTGGTGGGCGACGAGGCGGTGGCGGCGAGCGCCCGGTACGCCGCCGAGGCCGCGCAGGCCGCCGAGGCCCCGGCACAGGCCGACGCCCATTCGCAGGCCACGGCGAAGTCGCGGGCGCAGTCCCCATCGAGGGAGGAGCAGGACCACCGGGTGGTGGATCTGACGCCCGACGAGGACACCGAGTACCTGGAACTCCCGCAGTTGCGCGCCTCCCGCTGAGGCCCGCCGCCCGGGTACGTACCGCACCCGGCCCGTACAACGCCGACGCCCGGCCCCTCTCGTAGCCGAGGGGCCGGGCGTCGGGCGCGTACGGGGTGCGTCAGATCTGGACGCCGAAGTCCTGGGCGATGCCCGCGAGGCCGGAGGCGTAGCCCTGGCCGACCGCGCGGAACTTCCACTCGGCGCCGTTGCGGTAGAGCTCGCCGAAGATCATGGCGGTCTCGGTGGCGGCGTCCTCGGAGAGGTCGTAGCGGGCGATCTCGGCGCCGCCGGCCGCGTTGAGCACGCGGATGTAGGCGTTGCGGACCTGGCCGAAGCTCTGCGAGCGGGCGACCGCGTCGTAGATCGAGACCGGGAAGGTGATCCGGGCGGCCTCGGCCGGCAGCGAGGCGAGGTTGACGTTGATCGCCTCGTCGTCGCCGGCGCCCTCACCGGTGCGGTTGTCGCCGGTGTGCACCACGGTGTTGTCCGGGGTGCTGGTGTTGTTGAAGAAGACGAAGTGACCGTTGGACAGGACCTTGCCGTCCGCGTTCAGCACGATGGCGCTGGCGTCCAGGTCGAACTCGGCACCGGTCGTGGTCCTGACGTCCCAGCCGAGGCCGACGGTGACCGCGGTCAGCCCGGGGGCCTCCTTGGTCAGCGAGACGTTGCCACCCTTGGAGAGGCTCACTGGCATGGTGTTTGCTGTCCCTTCGTTGCTATTGCCCGGGATAACGCGGGAGTGCGCGGGCTTGGTTCCGCACCCACCGGTAGATTCTTTTGGTCGGATCACATCTGAGCAATGGGCAGCTCAATGATCGTCACCCGGATGCCCGTGCGACCCCGAAATCCTGTCAGCTCCGCGGCGTTCTGCCGACGGCATCGCCGCAGGTGTCGCGGTAACGACGAGCCGGGAACCACGGAGCGGGAAGTGCGGGCCGGGAATTGCGCCGCCGCGCCGGTGAGGCGTACGGGCGGCGCGCAGTCGGTCAGATCCGCGGGAAGCGGCCCTGAAGCGACCAGATGTTCGGATTGTCGGCCAGGTCGGGATGCATGTCGAAGAGGTCTGCGAGGGTGTCCTGGAGGAAGTCGCGGGCCTCGCGCCGCAGCTCCGAGTGGCGCACCACGGCGGGCGGGGCGTCCGGCAGCCAGGTCGCGCCGATCTCCACCCAGTTGAAGCGGCGGGCGAAGCGCATCAGCTCGGTGTTCTGGGTGAAGTCCAGGTCGGCGGTCTGCACCCGGGCGGCGCGGCTGCCGTCCGGGTCGCGGTCCAGCTCCTCGACGATGTCGCACAGGGCCCAGGCGAAGTCGAGCACCGGCACCCATCCCCAGCCTGTGGACAGCTCCTGCCCGTCGGCGTCGAGGTAGACGTCGCCGCAGAACAGGTCGTAGCGCAGCGAGCGCACGGGGGCGCTGCGGTAGTCCGTCTGCGGGGGGTCGGGGAAGCGGTTGGAGAGGGAGTAGCCGAGCTCGATCACACTGGCCATTGTCGGGGTAGCGGGCGGCTGCGGACGACACCGGCCTCGACGCCGGGCCCTGCGGTGGTCCGGGCGTCCCCGGCCGGGAACGCCCGGGGACGCCCGGACGGGCGACCCGATAACCGGGTGACCGGCGGCCCGGGCACACGGGATGATGGAGCCATGCCTGAGCCCATCCGCGTACGGGGGTCGGTGGTCGTCCCCGACGCCGAGCTCCAGTGGCGCTTCTCCCGTTCCTCCGGCCCCGGTGGCCAGCACGTCAACACCTCGGACACCCAGGTCGAGCTGCGCTACGACCTGGTGGCCTCGGCCGCGCTGCCCGAGGTGTGGAAGCAGCGTGCGCTGGAGCGGCTCGCCGGCCGGCTGGTGGACGGCCGGGTGCTGGTGGTCCGGGCCTCCGAGCACCGTTCGCAGTGGCGTAACCGCGAGGTGGCGGCGGCCCGGCTGGCCTCGCTGCTGGGGGAGGCCACGGCGCCGCCGCCCAAGACCCGGCGGGCGACGAAGCCGAGCCGGGGCATGGTCGAGCGGCGGCTGTCCAACAAGAAGCGCCGGTCGGAGCTGAAGCAGGGCCGGCGCGCCCCGCACGGGGAATGACGCGCGGGGAGTGACCCGCCCGTTCGCCCGAGCCGGGGCGTCGGCGATGGCGCAGTAACGGTTCGCCGTGTGGTTGCCGGGCCGGCTCAGCCGAGCTTGCGGTAGCCGCCGCGGAAGTAGATCAGCGGACGCCCGGCCGGATCCGGCACGCGCGCCTCCAGGACGCGGCCGAGCAGCAGGGTGTGGTCGCCCGCGGCTATCCGCTGTTCGGTCCGGCACTCGACGGTGGCCAGCGCCCCCTCGATCAGCGGCGCGCCGCTGAGCGGGCCGCGCCGGTGCGGGGTGTCGGCGAACAGCAGCCGGTCGCTGAGCCGGCCCTTCATCGCGAAGCGCGAGCCGAGCGCCCGGTGCTGCTCGGCGAGCAGCGAGACGGCCCAGGTGTCGACGCGGGAGAGCACCTCGTCCATCCGGGAGTCCTCGCGGACCGAGATCAGCACCAGCGGGGGCTCCAGCGAGACCGAGAGGAACGACGTGGCGGTCATGCCCGCGTCCTCCCCCTCCGCTCCTTCGTCCGGGTCGTGGACGGTCACCAGCGTCACCCCGGAGGCGAGCTGGGACAGGGCGGCCCGGAACTCGTCGGGCGTTGCGAGGGGGGCAGCTTCGGGCTGCGGGGACGGGTACACGTACCGCACGGTAGTCGCCGGGTGGCGTGGACGGCATCGGACGGTGGTCGTAGGACCTTCGGGCCGGGTTGCGGGCGGGTGCCGATGCTCACTCCCAGGGGTGAAACGGGGAGCCTGAGGGGCGTCAGCGGACTTCAGCGCCGGGTCGTCGGAACCGACGACGAGAACGGTCCTGATATAGCCATTCGTCCCGTTATCGGATGGATGAACTGATTAAGAGTGCATAAGTATCGTGTGATTTGGGTCACAAGTGACATCCTATTGCTGACCGAGCGTGCCGATCGTTGTGCTCCCTGTGATTCAGTTCTTCTGGCAATCGGACGATAACCATTCAAGAACTATCCGAAGCAGCCGGGGAGCCCCCGCATGGAAGCCGAGTCGGAGCCGTACGTCCGCCTGGCGACCCTCCGCACCTTGCACCGGGTCGTGGCGGACCTCAACGCTGCCCGCAGCCTGGCCGGGACGCTCCAGGCGGTGGTCGAGGGGGCGGTGCACGGACTCGGCTTCGATGCCGCCGCGGTCAGCCTGGTGCGGCCGGACGGCGACCTGGTGGTGGCGGCCGTGTGGGAGCTGGAGGAGAGCGCCCTGGGCGGCCCGGCCGTCCTGCTCGGCCAGGTCGGCTCCCGCGAGTCCTGGGACCGCCTGCTCGGCGTCAGCGACCACTGGGGCACCCTGCGCTTCCTCCCGCACGACCGCGGCTGGGCGGTCGGCGGCGACATCCCGCGTTGGACGGGCGACGGCCCGCTGCCCGTCTACGCCAACGACTGGCACCCCGCCGACGCCCTGCTCGCACCGATGTACAGCGCCGGCGGCGACCTGCTCGGCGTCCTGTCCGTGGACCGCCCGCGCAGCGGCAAGCGCCCGGGCGCCTGGACCCGCGAGGCGCTGGAGATGTTCTCCCTCCAGGCCTCCATCGCCATCGGCAACGCCCGGTTGCGCGCCGAGATGCAACGCGCGCTGGCCCGGCTGGAGAAGGAGCAGCAGGCGCTGAGAGCCAGCGAGGAGAGCTTCCGGCAGGCCTTCGAGTACGCGCCCAGCGGGATGGCCATCACCGAGCTGCACGGCGCCGGGCGGGGCCAGCTCACCCGCGTCAACGACGCGCTCTGCCGGCTGCTCGGGCGCCCGCGCGCGGTGCTGCGCCAGCAGAGCTTCGCCGACCTGGTGCACCCGGAGGACCGCGGTCTGCTGGAGCGCACCAGCGCCGAGAGCGGGCGCGCCGAACTGCGGCTGTCCCGGCGGGACGGCGGCTACCAGTGGGTCTGCCTGCGCAACTCGGTGGTCGCCGACGCCGCCGAGGGGCCGAGCTTCCTGCTCACCCACGTCGAGGACATCGAGGACCGCAAGCGGCACGAGCTCCAGCTCGCCCACCGGGCCAGCCACGACGCGCTGACCGGGTTGCCCAACGGCGCCGAGCTGAAGGCCCGGCTCGGCCGGCGGCTGTGCGCCCTGCCGCAGGCGCCCGGTGGAGCGTCCGCGCACGGCGCCGCGGTCCACCACGGCGGCGCCGGCTACGGCGGGCCGGGCGAGGGCCACGACGACTCGCACGGCGACGTGTACGGCGGCTCCCACGTCGCCCCGTACGAGGGGTCGTACAGCGCGCACAGCGCCGTCGGCGCGCTTGAGGGCTACGGCGGCGGGGCCGGCCCGGTGCACGGGTACGGCGCCCCCGAGGGCGCGGCCGCGCCGACCGGCTACGGCGGGGAGCACGCCGCCGGGCGCCCCCCGAACCAGCTGGCCGTCCCCGAGCACGTGCACGCGGTGGTGCCCGCCGACCAGGTCCCCGGCGGCGACCTGTGGAGCGGGGCGTTCCGGGCCGCCACGCCGGGCGCGGGCGGCGGGGAGAAGGGCCTGGCGGTGCTCTTCTGCGATCTGGACGGCTTCAAGTCGATCAACGACCGGTTCGGCCACAACGCCGGCGACGCCGTCCTGGTGGAGGTCGCCCGGCGGTTGCAGCAGGTGGTACGCGAGGGTGACACGGTGGCCCGGCTCGGCGGCGACGAGTTCGTGGTGCTGGCCGACTCCATCGGGCGCGAGGAGGCCAAGGAGCTGGCGGCCCGGCTGCGCAACGCGATCATCCCGCCGATGCGCATCGACGGCCGGGCGATGCGGGTCGGCGTCAGTCTGGGCATCGGCTGGGCGGGCTGCGGCATGAGCATCGAAGAGGTCCTGCACACCGCCGACGAGCGGATGTACGACGAGAAGCGGGCCAGGGGCGGGGCCGTGCGCGGGGCCCGCGGCGAGCGTTCGCACCGCCGGGCGGGCTGATACCACCCCAGAGGGTGCTTTTACCGTGGATCGGGTCAGGCAGGTAGGGTTCGCGGGTACGAGCGCCACCACTTGCGCCCACGGCATGGCAGCCGTGCGGTGCACTGCGATGGGGAGTTGACCACCGTGACGACCGCCGGCAGCAACGGAGTGCCCGAGGGCCCGGAGGGTGGTGCCCCGCAGGAGGATGATCCCTTCGGCTACCTCTACCGCCCGGCCGAGGGTTCGCCGGCCTCGGCCGGCCAGCAGCAGGGGGCGCCCCGCAGCTCCTACAGCCGCCCGATGGAGGTCGGCCGCGCCCAGTACGGGCAGCAGCCGCAGTACCGCCCCCAGCCGCAGCCCCGGCAGCAGGGCCAGCCGGTGCCGCCGTCCGAGTACGGCAGCCACGCCCAGACCCAGCAGATCCGCTACGCCGAGCACTCCCGCCCCCAGCCGGGTGAGGAGCGGGCGAGCAGCGGGCGCAGCAAGGGCGCGGTGATCGGCGCGGTCGCGGTGGTCGCGGCGATCGCGATCGGCGCCGGGATCGCGCTGTCCACCGGCGGCCAGGACAAGGACAAGGACAAGAACGCCAAGGGCGTCCAGACCACGGCCCCGGTGAACCCGACCGGCACGGCGCCCGCCACCGGCACCCCGAGCGCCTCGCCCACCAGCAGCGCCACCGCGGGCGGCCTCACCACGACGGACGCCACCCAGCTCCAGGCCCAGAACGCCCCGGCCGCCAGTACGGTCAAGGGCGCCAAGTCCGCGGACGGCAGCTACCTGACCATGCAGCCGGGCTCCTCGGTGACGTGGAAGGGCGACGCCCCGGCGGCGGGCGCGTACAAGTTCACGGTCCACTTCAACAACGCCTCCGCCGACGCGAAGGCGACCGTCAACGTCAACGGCAAGGACCGCGACGGCGGGATCGACCTGAAGAACTACCAGCCGGGCGGCGACGCCGCCGTCTCCTGGTACAACACCTGGATCCTGCCGCAGCTCCAGGCCGGCCCGAACACCGTCACCGTGACCGTCACGAGCGGCACGGTGCTGATCGACCAGATCACCGTCGGCGCGTAGGGCCCCGCTGACCCCTCGTCCGCCCCGGAGCCGCATCGGCCCCGGGGCGGACGGCTGTCCGGCTCAGGCCACCTTGGCCCTGGCCAGCCGGTCGGCGCCGACGGCCCACTCGCCGCGGCGCATCACGGCGACCAGCTCGTAGCTCTCGGAGTCCAGGACGACCAGGTCGGCGTTCTTGCCCGGCTCCAGCGAACCGATCGAGTCGAAGAGCCCCAGCAGCCTGGCCGGCACCGCGGACAGCGACTCGACCGCCTGTTCCGGCGTCAGCCCGTTGACGGTGACGGACCGCCGGAACGCCACGTCCAGGGTGAGGGTGGAGCCGGCGATCGCCCCGCCCTCGACCAGCCGGGCGACCCCGCTCTCCACCCGGACCTGGAGCGGGCCGAGCGGGTAGAGCCCGTCGCCCATGCCGGCCGCGCCCATCGCGTCGGTGATCAGCGCGACCCGCCCGGCCCCGGCTGTGCCGTACGCGAGGTCGAGCACCGACGGGTGCAGGTGGATGCCGTCGTTGATCAGCTCGACGGTGACCCGCTCGTCCTCCAGCAGCGCCACGATCGGCCCCGGCGCGCGGTGCTGGATACCCGGCATCGCGTTGAACAGGTGGGTGGCGACGGTGGCGCCGGCCTCGATGGCCGCCAGCGTCCTGGCGTAGTCGGAGTCGGTGTGCCCGACGGCCGCGATCACCCCGAGCTCGGCCAGCATCCGCACCGACTCCAGGCCGCCGGCCAGTTCGGGTGCCAGGGTGACCATCCTGGCGTGGCCGCGCGCCGCGTCCACCAGCTTGCGCACCAGGGCCGGATCCGGGTCGCGCAGCAGGTCCGGGCGGTGGGCCCCGCAGCGGTTGTGCGAGATGAACGGGCCCTCGAAGTGGATGCCCGCGAGCACCCCGTCCTCCACCAGCTCGGAGAGCACCGCGGCCTGTCGGCAGATCTCGTCGATCTCGCCGGTGACGGTGCTGGCGACGGTGGTGGTGGTGCCGTGTTCCAGGTGGGTCCGGGCGACGGTGAGCGCCTCCTCGGCGATCCCCGAGGCGTACGAGGCGCCGCCGCCGCCGTGCACGTGCAGGTCGACGAAGCCGGGGACGACGGTGTACCCGGCCAGGTCCAGGTCGCCCGGCTGCGCGGCGCCGCCGATCCCGGCGATGGCCGTACCCTCGACGACGAGGCGGCCGTGGTCGAGGACGCCACCGGGCAGGACCAGCCGGGCGCCGGACAGTGCAGTGCGGTCCGCGGTGGTCACGCGGTCACCTCCATCGAGAGCAGATCCCAGGCGAGCAGGCCCGCGCCCAGGCAGGCGGCGGTGTCCTTGAGCGTCGCCGGGACGACCTTCGGGGGCATCTGAAAGGTCAGCCGCCGGGTCACCGCGGCGCGCAGCGGCGTGAAGAGGGTGTCCCCGGCCTCGGCCAGCCCGCCGCCGACGATCACGGTGGACGGGTCGAGCAGGCTCTGGGCGAGCACGATTCCGTCGGCGAGGGCGTCGACGGCCCGCCGCCAGATCGCCAGCGCCCGCTCGTCCCCGGCGTCGACCGCGGCGGCGCAGGAGGCCGCGTCGGCGTCCGGGCCGGCGCCGGCCTCGGCCCAGGCCCGGGAGACGGCGGAGGCCGACGCCAGGGTCTCCAGGCAGCCGTGGGCGCCGCAGCCGCAGGCCGGGCCGCCGGGGCGGACCACGACGTGGCCGATCTCGCCGCCGTAGCCGTGCGCGCCGGCCTCGATCCGTCCGTCGATGCCGATGGCGCCGGCGATGCCGGTGCCCAGCGCGATGAACAGGAACCGGTCGACCCCGCGGCCCGCGCCGAGCCGGCCCTCGGCCAGTCCGCCGGAGCGGACGTCGTGGCCGAGCGCGACCGGCACCGCCCTGCCGTCCGGGCCGGCCAGCCGCTCGCCGATCAGCGTGCGCAGCGGGAGGTCCCGCCAGCCGAGGTTGGCGGAGAAGACCGCGACCCCGTTCCGCTCGTCGATCGTCCCGGGCACGGCGACGCCGGCGGCGAGGGGCGCGCGGCCGAAGCGGGCGCGCCCCTCCTCCGCGAGGTCGGCGGCGAAGTCGAGGATGGCGGTGACCACGGCGTCCGTGCCGTGCTCCCGCTCGGTCGGTCGGCGTGCTTCGAACAGCACGGAGCCGTCCTGGGCGAGCAGCGCGGCTTTCATGCCGGTGCCGCCTACATCGAGTGCGATGACGTGCTTCACGAGGGACAGTTTCCCTTGGCCAGGTCGAAGAGGTCTAGTCCAGTTGCCGGATTGGTCTGGTCCATAGCGAGTGAGCTTTGTCGCGATAGCGGGCCGGATGGGTGGTTTGCGCAGGCCGCGGGCGCTTCCCGCCTCCAGTCTCCCGCCCGGTGCCCGGCCCGATGCCGAACGGCGCGGGGTGTCCGCCATGTCGGGTGTCGCCCGACTCCCGCTGCGCGGGCCGCGACGTCGCCCGGCACTCGGTGACTGTCGCGCAGAGGTCTGGACCACTATGCACGTCGTTCGGCACTGCGGCCGCCACTGCTCCCTCATGGAGCACCGGAAGGCGGCGATCGCGTGAACAGGCATGCCCACGTTCCCGGCCGGCTGACCGGCGTCGCGGCGGTCCTCGCGGCACTGCTGCTCGGCGGCGGCGGAAGTCCGGGCGAGAACACCGTGACCCTGCGGCTGGTCGCGGCGGACCACGGCGACGGCGCGGCGAACAGCTCCCGCCCGAGATTCGACGAGATGTACACGCTGCCGCCGGTCATCCGGGGCGCCCCGGCCGCGATGACCGGCAGCGGCAAGCACCAGGACGTGAAGCGGTTCCTCGCGGTGCTGCCCAACGCGAGCTTCCACCCGTTCGGGGACCCGGCCTGGGAACGGGTCGGCACGCGGATCACGCCGCAGATCGGCGGCGCGGCCACCGGGGACGCCCGTCAGGTGCCGGTGGAGCTGCAGAAGGCCGCGGTCCAGGAGGCCGGGCGGGTCCGCGAGTGGCCGGCGCAGCCGGGCGGGCGGCGCGCGGCCGGCGGTCGCGAGGCGGTCGGTGCGGCGGTCGGCCCTGCGATCAGTCCAGGGTGAGCGAGTACGCCTTGCGCAGCGTCTCGTGCACCGTCCAGGTGGTGCGGTCGCCCGCCCGCAGCACACCGCAGTCGCCCGGACCGACCTCCAGGGTCGGGCCGCCCTCGACGTCGATCGTGGCCCGGCCGCTGACCACCACGAACAGCTCGTCGGCCTCGGTGTCGGTCACCACACCCGGGGTGATCTGCCAGATGCCGCGCTGCTGGCGGCCGTCCTCGGACTCCCAGAGCAGCAGGCCGGAGACCTCGGGGGTGCCGGAGACGATCTGGGCCGGGTCCAGCGGGTCGGGTTCGAGCGCGGCGTCGGGGATGTGGAGCGCGAAGGTATCGGTCATGCCCCGACGCTAGCCGCCCGGGCGCGCCGCCGGGGGCGGCAGAGTGTGTCCGCGCGACGGGGCAGAATGACAGCCCGTAGGGCCCGAGGCAGGGCGAGGGCGAACGGAGGCGGGTGCCGAGGATGGCCGGACTGGACGCGCGCGAGCTCGCGGTGCTCGCCCTGGAGGCCCGCCCCTGGCGTACCGCGGGGGCCAAGGAGCGGGCCATCCGGGAGGAGCTGGGTCTGTCCAGCACCCGCTACTACCAGCTGCTCAACGCCCTGCTCGACCGCCCCGAGGCGCTCGCCCACGCCCCCGTCCTGGTCAACCGCCTGCGCCGGGTCCGCGAGCGCAAGCGCGAGGCACGCTAGCGCGGCGGCACACCGGTGGTGCCCGGCCGGCCCGGCCGGGGCTGCCCTGGCGTACGGGCGTACCGGCGCGCCGGCGTCGGGCATGGGGCGGGAGCCCGTGGGTAGGGTCGGGAACATGGCCATCACCGAGTTGCCGCAGCCGGGTACCGAAGCCGGACGGGAGGGCCTGGCAGCCCTGCTGGCCGACCCCCGGCACGCCGTGATCGCGCTCGACTTCGACGGGACGCTCGCCCCGATCGTCGCCGACCCCGAGCAGGCCCGCGCCCACCCCGGGGTCGTCCCCGCGCTGTCCGCGCTGGCCCCGCTGGTCGGCGCGGTCGTGGTGGTGACGGGCCGCCCGGCGGCGCTGGCCGTTGCGTACGGGGGCTTCGCCGGGGCACCGGGGATGGAACACCTGACCGTCCTCGGGCACTACGGCGCCGAGCGCTGGGACGCGGCGCACGGCGAGGTACGGGCCCCCGCGGTGCACCCCGGGGTGGCCGCGGTGCGGGCCGGGTTGCCCGCCCTGCTGGCCCGGGTCGGTGCCCCCGACGGTACCTGGACCGAGGACAAGGGCCGGGCGCTGGCCGTGCACACCCGCCGGGCGCAGGACCCGGAGCGGGCGTTCGAGCTGCTGCGCGACCCGCTGGCCGAACTCGCCGCCGCCCACGGTCTGATGCTGGAGCCCGGCCGGCTGGTGCTGGAGCTGCGGCCCCCGGGGGTCGACAAGGGCGCGGCCCTGACCGGCTTCCTCCAGGAGCGGGCCGCCCGCTCGGTCCTGTACGCGGGAGACGACCTGGGCGATGTCGCCGCCTTCGCGGCCGTGGAGAAGCGCCGTGCCCAGGGCATGCCCGGGGTGCTGGTGTGCAGTGGCACGGTGGACGGCGACGCGCCCGTGCGCGAGCTGGCCGACCGGGCGGACCTGGTGGTCCCGGGCCCGGCCGGCGTCGTCGCGCTGCTGGCGGCGCTGGCGGCGGCGCTCGGCGTGGGGCGGTGAGCGCGGAGTGGTGAGCGCGGGCGCTGCGACGGCGGGCCTCAGCCCAGGGCGTTGAGCTGGTCGAGGAACCACTGCTGCGGCGGTAGCGCGGTGGCCGCCGCGGCCAGCCGCTTGGTGCGCTCGGCCCGCTCCTCGGCGGGCATCGTCAGCCCGGCGTGCAGGGCCT
Source organism: Kitasatospora sp. NPDC050543 (assembly GCF_044457565.1). Lineage (NCBI taxonomy): Bacteria > Bacillati > Actinomycetota > Actinomycetes > Kitasatosporales > Streptomycetaceae > Kitasatospora > Kitasatospora sp. NPDC050543. The sequence continues at coordinate 70,273 of NZ_JBITGZ010000023.1, forward strand.
CCGCGGTGGCGATCACGTCGTACGGGTTGACGGTGATGGCGTCCTCCGCCAGCTCGGCGCAGGCGCCGGCCTCGCGGGAGAGCACCAGGGCGCAGCCCGCGTCGGAGACCACCGGGACCTCCTTCGCGACCAGGTTCATGCCGTCCCTGATCGGGTTGACCAGGGCGACGTCGGCCAGCCGGTAGGCGGCCAGCGAGCGCGGGAAGTCGTCGTTGACGTGCAGGATCATCGGCTGCCAGTCGTCGGTCGCGAACTCCTCGGTGATCTCGCGGGCGATCCGCTCGACCGCCGCGGTGTAGGCGCGGTACTCGGCCAGGTCCGTCCTGGAGGGGTAGGCGAAGGCGACGTGGACCACCTTGCCCAGCCACTGCGGCCGGGTGCGCAGCAGGTGCCGGTAGGCCAGCAGGCCCCGGACGATGTTCTTGCTCAGCTCGGTGCGGTCGACCCGGACGATGGTCTGCCGATCGCCCACGGCGGCCCGCAGCGCGGCGAGGCGCTGCGCCACGTCGGGGCGGTGCGAGCGCTCGCGCAGGAAGTCGGCGTCCGCGCCGAGGGCGTGCACCCCCAGGTGGGTGGTGCGCCCGGCGTGCGTGACGGTCAGGGCGTGCCGGTCGACCTCGGCGCCGAGCACGGCCTCGCAGCAGTCGGCGAAGGCGGCGGCCCAGCGGCGGGTCAGGAAGCCGGCCCGGTCGGCGCCGAGGATGCCGGTCAGCACCGCCTCGGCGATGTCGTCGGGCAGCATCCGGTAGTAGTCCGGCGGGGCCCACGGGGTGTGCGAGAAGTGCCCGATCCGCAGGTCCGGGCGCAGTGCCCGGAGCAGGTCGGGGACGAGCGAGAGGTGGTAGTCCTGCACCAGCACGGCCGCCCCCGGGGCCGCCTCGGCGGCGAGGGCCTCGGCGAAGGCGGCGTTGTACGCGCGGTAGGAGGCCCACTCCTGCCGGAACTCCGCGCCGAAGGACGGTGCGGTCGGCGTGTCGTAGAGCAGGTGGTGGACGAACCACAGGGTGGAGTTGGCGACGCCGTTGTAGGCCTGGGCGAAGGTGCCGGCGTCGATGTCCAGCATCCGGACGGCCTGTCCGCCGACCTCGTGCCCCGCCAGGTCGAGCCGTCCGTCGGGGGCCTGCCGGGCGGCGGTACGGTCGGCCTCGCCGAGCGCCGCGCAGACCCAGACGGCCGAGGGATCGTCGATCGCGGAGAGCCCGGAGACCAGGCCGCCGCCGCCTCTGCGGAGGGTCAGCGAACCGTCGTCCCCCGCGGTGAAGGACACCGGACCGCGGTTGGACGCCACCAGGACGGGGGCGCTGCCGGTACGGCTCGAACGTTCGGTCGATTGGTCGGCCATGGGTCCTCTTCCGGGGCTGCCCGATCACCCGACGGGGTGGGGTCCGAGCGCGCGACGGGGCTTGGCGCGGAGCAGCCGTACAGGCGGAATCCTGCTGCCGGTGGCGGTCAGGGCTCGGCCGCCATCAGGCTCCGCAGGGGGCGAGTGGGAAGCCTCCTCGAAGTGAGGGGGAGGAGTCACGGTTGGAACCTTGCCGCTCCACGGAGGTTGCAAACCACTCGCCGGATTCGAACGGCGAAACGAGGCGGCCGCACCGCTCGGGTTCCTAGTCGGCCGGGCGGCGGCTCGCGTACTCGGGGACGGTGTGCATCGGCGGACGCTCCAGGGCGCCGACGGGGTGGGTGTGCGCGGTGAACGCCCGGGTGTCCGGGTCGCGGCTGAACTGGGTGAGCAGCGGGTGCACCAGGTCGGCGGAGGCCTTCAGCCGGTGGGTGCGGTCCAGGCGCTCCAGTGCCGTGCGGTAGATGGTCGCGGCCATCCGCCCGAGCGCCTGCCCGTCCTGGTGGCGGTGGTGGCGCACCCCCACGTCCACCTGGGCGAGCGCGTCCAGCCCGGCCGTCTCCAGGGCGTCCACCAGCAGGCCCAGCTCGACGCCGTACCCGGTGGGGAAGGGCAGCTTCTCCAGCAGCGACCGGCGCGCGGCGTACTCGCCGCCGAGCGGCTGGACGAAGCCGGCCAGCTCGGGCCAGTGCAGGTTCAGCAGCGGGCGGGCGACCAGCTCGGTGACCCGGCCGCCACCGGCCGGGACGACCGCGCCGTCGGTCTCCAGCGGCCGGTCGTACATCGCCTTGACCAGTTGGATACCCGGTTCGGTGAGCAGCGGGCCGACGATGCCGGAGACGAAGGCGGGGTCGAACTCGCGCAGGTCGGCGTCGATGAAGCAGACGATCTCGCCGGTGGTCACCAGCAGCGAGCGCCAGAGCACCTCGCCCTTGCCGGGGGCGGCGGGCAGCCGGGGGAGTATCGCGTCGCGGTGCACCACCCGGGCGCCGGCCTCGGCGGCGGTCCGCGCGGTGCGGTCCACGGAGCCGGAGTCGACCACGACCAGCTCGTCCACCAGCGGCAGCCGTTCCATCAGCTCCCGGCGGATGACCGTGACGATCTCACCGACGGTGGACTCCTCGTCCAGCGCGGGCAGCACCACGCTGACGGTGCCCGCCCGGCCGGCCGCCCGTTTGGCGGCCAGCAGGGACTGCGCCGGACGGTCGGCCGCGCTCCAGGAGCGGCGGCGCAGCCAGGACGCCACCTCCGGGAGGAGCGCGGGGGTCAGCTCGCCGTGCACGGCACACTCCTTGGTCGGTCGGTTCGAGCCGCTCGGGTCCGAGCCGGTCGGGTGGCGGCCGGTCGGGTCGGCGCGGCCCGGATTCGAGGGGCCGGGGCCATCTCGCGGTTCGGACGGTCGGGTTGGCGGTGGACGCCTTCGGATACAGTCTTCGTACAGCGATTAGACCTTCGCACGTCGGGGTCGTCCGCTGGGCAGGACCACAACTTCACAGAGCTCATCCAGAGGGACTGAGGGAACGGCCCGTCGACGTCCCGGCAACCTTCTCGCGCGGCGGCATCGGCCCCGGCGGGACAGGTGCCAATTCCGTCCTGTGGCGCGACCGCGTCACGGGGAAGATGAGGAGAGAGGCCTCCGCCATCATGGCTCTTGACACCGCCGCACCCGCCACCCCCGCCGTTGATCTCGGCCCCGCCGCCGCGCTGTCCTGTCGCGAGTGCGGCACCCGCTTCCCGCTCGGCCCGAGCTTCGCGTGCCTGGAGTGCTTCGGCCCGCTGGAGATCGCGTACGACTTCGGCTCCTACGAGGCCGAGGAACTGCGCAAGCGGATCGAGGCCGGCCCGGCGTCGATCTGGCGCTACGCCCCGCTGCTGCCCGTCCCCGTGGACGTGGCCTCCAAGCCCAACCTGAACCCCGGCTGGACCCCGCTGGTCAAGGCCGACAACCTGGGCCGCGAGCTGGGCTTCACCGCGCAGCTGCACGTCAAGGACGACTCCGGCAACCCGACGCACTCCTTCAAGGACCGCGTGGTGGCCTGCGCCATCGAGGCGGCGCGCGCCTTCGACTTCACCACCCTCTCCTGCTCCTCCACCGGCAACCTGGCCGGCGCGGTCGGCGCGGCGGCGGCCCGGGCCGGCTTCAAGTCCTGCGTGTTCATCCCGCACGACCTGGAGCAGGGCAAGGTCGTGATGGCCGGGGTGTACGGCGGCGAGCTGGTCGGCATCGAGGGCAACTACGACGACGTGAACCGCTTCTGCTCCGAGCTGATCGGCGACCCGGCCGGCGAGGGCTGGGGCTTCGTCAACGTCAACCTGCGTCCGTACTACGGCGAGGGCTCCAAGACCCTGGCGTACGAGATCTGCGAGCAGCTGGGCTGGCGCCTGCCGGAGCAGATCGTCATCCCGATCGCCTCGGGCTCGCAGCTCACCAAGATCGACAAGGGTCTGCAGGAACTCATCAAGCTCGGCCTGGTCGAGGACCGGCCGTACCGGATCTTCGGCGCCCAGGCGGCCGGCTGCTCGCCCGTCTCCGCGGCCTTCAAGGCCGGTCACGACGTGATCCGCCCGGTCAAGCCGGACACCATCGCCAAGTCGCTCGCCATCGGCAACCCGGCTGACGGGCCGTACGTGCTGGACATCGCCCGCCGCACCGGCGGCGCCGTCGAGGACGTGACGGACGGTGAGGTGGTCGCCGCGATCAAGCTGCTCGCCCGCACCGAGGGCATCTTCGCCGAGACCGCCGGCGGCGTGACCGTCGGCGTGCTGAAGAAGCTGGTCGAGACGGGGCAGCTGGACCCCGCGAAGGAGACCGTCGCGATCAACACCGGCGACGGCCTCAAGACCCTGGACGCGGTGGCCGATGCCGGTCTCACCGCCACGATCCGCCCGACGCTGGACTCGTTCCGCGCGGCCGGCCTCGCGTCCGTCTGACCCCTCACCACCTCGCAAGGAGAGCCACCGCCATGAGCGCCAACGTCCGCATCCCCACCATCCTGCGCACCTACACCGGCGGCGCCGCCGAGGTGAGCGCCGAGGGCGCCACCCTCGGTGACGTCATCGCCGACCTGGACCGCAACCACGCGGGCATCGCCGCCCGGGTCCTGGACGACGCCGGCAAGCTGCGCCGCTTCGTCAACGTCTACGTCAACGACGACGACGTGCGGTTCGCCGAGGGCCTGGCGACCGAGATCAAGGACGGCGCCAGTATCTCGATCATCCCGGCGGTGGCCGGCGGCTGCTGAGCCGGTGCCCGTACCGGCGACAGCGCCGCAACCAGTACCGACGCGCGCCCGAGCCGCCCGCACGACCGGAATTCCATTCTCCGGTCGTGCGGGCGGCTTCGGCGTGTCCGGGGATTTGGGGCGACCTCGTCCGGAGTAAAGTGTGGCTCGGCCGACGATGGGTATCCCCTCCCCTTTCCGGCTGATTCCACGCCTGTGCGCACAAACCGTGCACCGCCCGCGGCGCCCGGCCACCGTCCGGTCGCCGGGACCGCCCTCGGGGTCCGCTCGTGAAACATGTCAGGCCGATGTCAGAATTCCGGCCGGCGTTCGCGTAATACGTCCGCTATGTCCGGCGCGGAATGCCGATTTCCTCCGCTTTCATCCCGCAATGCCCCTTGCCGGCCGGCCTGAATTGCCGGTGATTGGGCCTGTTGCAGAGGGCGTTGATGCGGATACATTCAGCCGCGGTCGACGCATTCACCCGCTCGCTGCCACCCCCGTGGTGGACCTCGGCGGGGGTGTGCGGCGCGCACGGCTGCGCCCAGGGGGGGTTCCCCGGGCCGGCCTCGAAACCAGACCCGGGCCCGCTACCTGCGGGACCGTGAAGGGCCAGCACAGCACAAGGGGAGTTCGGAATGGCTCAGGGCACCGTCAAGTGGTTCAACGCGGAGAAGGGCTACGGCTTCATCGCGGTCGACGGTGGTGCGGACGTGTTCGTCCACTACAGCGCGATCCAGATGGACGGCTACCGCACCCTCGAGGAGGGCCAGCGGGTCGAGTTCGAGATCTCCCAGGGACAGAAGGGCCCGCAGGCGGACATGGTCCGCGCGGCGGTCTGACCCTTCCGGACCCAGGAGCCTCGGCTCGGCCCACGGGCTGGTGACCTCCAGCTTCTTCGACGGGCCCGTACGACACGCGTCGTGCGGGCCCGTCGCCGTGTCCACGCCGCGTCCGCGCCCTCTCCCCGCCGGCGTCGTGCGCCGACCCGGCGGCGTCCTCGCGGCGCGCCCCGGTGTCGGGCCCGGACACTCGCCGATAGGGCTTGCACTCACCACCCGAGAGTGCTAATCATTGGCGTTAGCACTCACAGCTTGAGAGTGACAACGGACCGGGTCGGTGAGGCCCCCGGGAGCGGTAGGGGAAGGGACCCCCGCACACCAGGGCCGTCCGTCGCGGGCACCTTCCGGTCCGGTGCAGTCGACCGCGTCCCGGAGGACCACTTCACATGGCAAAGATCATCGCGTTTGACGAGGAAGCTCGCCGCGGCCTTGAGCGCGGGATGAACCAGCTTGCCGACGCCGTCAAGGTCACGCTGGGCCCCAAGGGCCGCAACGTCGTCCTTGAGAAGAAGTGGGGCGCCCCCACGATCACCAACGACGGTGTCTCCATCGCCAAGGAGATCGAGCTCGAGGACCCCTACGAGAAGATCGGCGCCGAGCTCGTCAAGGAGGTCGCCAAGAAGACCGACGACGTCGCGGGTGACGGCACCACCACCGCCACCGTGCTGGCCCAGGCGCTCGTGCGCGAGGGTCTGCGCAACGTCGCCGCCGGCGCCAACCCGATGGCCCTCAAGCGCGGTATCGAGAAGGCCGTCGCCGCCGTCTCGGACCAGCTGCTGGCCCAGGCCAAGGACGTGGAGACCAAGGAGCAGATCGCCTCCACCGCCTCCATCTCGGCCGCCGACACCCAGATCGGCGAGCTCATCGCCGAGGCCATGGACAAGGTCGGCAAGGAAGGCGTCATCACCGTCGAGGAGAGCAACACCTTCGGTCTGGAGCTCGAGCTCACCGAGGGCATGCGCTTCGACAAGGGCTACATCTCGGCGTACTTCGCCACCGACCTGGAGCGTATGGAGACCTCGTTCGAGGACCCGTACATCCTGATCGCCAACTCCAAGATCAGCTCGGTCAAGGACCTGCTCCCGCTGCTGGAGAAGGTCATGCAGAGCGGCAAGCCGCTCGTCATCATCGCCGAGGACGTCGAGGGCGAGGCCCTGTCGACCCTGGTCGTGAACAAGATCCGTGGCACCTTCAAGTCCGTCGCCGTCAAGGCCCCGGGCTTCGGTGACCGCCGCAAGGCCATGCTCGGCGACATCGCCATCCTCACCGGTGGCACCGTCATCTCCGAGGAGGTCGGCCTCAAGCTGGAGAACGCCGGCGTCGACCTGCTGGGCACCGCCCGCAAGGTGGTCATCACCAAGGACGAGACCACCATCGTCGACGGTGGTGGCGACAGTGACCAGGTCGCCGGTCGCGTCAACCAGATCCGTGCCGAGATCGAGAACAGCGACTCGGACTACGACCGCGAGAAGCTCCAGGAGCGCCTCGCCAAGCTGGCCGGCGGCGTGGCCGTCATCAAGGCCGGCGCGGCCACCGAGGTTGAGCTCAAGGAGCGCAAGCACCGCATCGAGGACGCCGTTCGCAACGCGAAGGCGGCCGTCGAGGAGGGCATCGTCGCCGGTGGTGGCGTCGCGCTGCTCCAGGCCTCGATCGCGTTCGACAAGCTGGAGCTCGACGGCGACGAGGCCACCGGTGCCAACATCGTCAAGGTCGCGCTGGAGGCCCCGATCAAGCAGATCGCGACCAACGCCGGCCTCGAGGGTGGTGTCGTGGTGGAGAAGGTGCGCAACCTCCCCGCCGGCCACGGCCTGAACGCCGCCACCAACGAGTACGTCGACCTCATCGCCGCGGGCATCATCGACCCGGCGAAGGTCACCCGCTCGGCGCTGCAGAACGCCGCCTCCATCGCGGCGCTCTTCCTCACCACCGAGGCCGTCATCGCCGACAAGCCCGAGAAGGCCGGTGCCCCCGCGGGCGGCGGCATGCCGGGCGGTGACATGGACTTCTGATCCGGCTTCCGGATCGGCTGGTTCCTGATCGCAAGGGCGGTCCCCTCCGGGGGGCCGCCCTTGCTGTGTTTGCTGGCGCCGCTCGCGGCTGTGCTTGTTGCCGCCGTTCGCCGTTGGCCGCTCGCCGTTCGGGCAGCGGGGCTCGGGGTGGGGTGCGGGACAATGGACGGATGTCCAGTCCTGAAATCGAAGCCGCGCTGCACAACGCCCGGGCGCTGATCCTCGCCGACCTGACCGCGCGGGACGTGGCGGACGCCGCCGTGGTGTCGCTGGTCGAGAACGCCGTGACCCACCGTCGCTGGTGGCTGGAGCAGTGGCCGGACGGCACCGAGTACGTGCTCGGCCTGGTCGCCCAGGACGTCCAGGACGCGCTGCTGGAGGCCTACGGGCGTTGGCCGCTCTGCGAGGCCTGCGCGGCCGCAGGCGACCCGCACGCGCTGAGCGTGGAGCCGGAGCTCGGGCCGGAGCCGCACTGGGTGTGCGGCAAGGAGGGCGCCGTGCTGGCGCCCGTCGGCCAGCTGCGGTAGGCGCCGCGCGGCACGCGTGAGCCTGGTCGCGGCCACCCTCCTGACACCTCCTGACACCTCCTGACACCTCCTGACACAGCCACCGCTGCGCCCCCGAAGGCGCGGGGGTGGCTGTTCCCGTTTGCGCCGCCGCCGCCGCTGCCGGCCGCCGCGCGGCGTGCCCATGGCTGCTCCAAGGGCGACGATTCGTACTGGTTCCTCCGGATTTCGCTATATGCCGGTGACCTGCTTATGCCGTTCGCTTGTGTATGCCCTCCGGGAGCTGTATACATACTCGGTATGCAAGCCGAGGAGGTCGGTCCGGCCGAGAGCCGGCGACCGCAGCACCGGCAACGGCATGTCAAGCGTCCAGCGACACAAGGGGGAACCATGTCCACGTCCGACCCGAGCAGGTCCGGCGGCGGGCCCGTCCTGCACCTGGAGAACGTCACCCGGGTTCACGGCCACGGCGCGTCCGAGGTTCACGCACTGCGCGGAGTGGATCTCCAGGTCCACGCGGGTGAGTTCGTCGCGGTGATGGGCCCCTCCGGCTCCGGCAAGTCCACCCTGCTCACCCTCGCGGGCGGCCTGGACACCCCGAGCACCGGTCAGGTCCTCGTCGAGGGCGTCACCCTCGCCGGCCTCGGCCGGCGGGGCCTCGCCGATGTACGACGCCGCTCCGTCGGCTACGTCTTCCAGGACTACAACCTGATCCCCGCCCTCACCGCCGCCGAGAACGTCTCGCTGCCGCGCGAGCTCGACGGCCTCTCCGGCCGCGCCGCCCGCCGCGAGGCCCTCGCCGCCCTGGCGGAGCTGGGCATCGCGGAACTCGCCGACCGCTTCCCCGACGACATGTCCGGCGGCCAGCAGCAGCGCGTGGCGATCGCCCGCGCCCTCATCGGCGAGCGCCGCCTGATGCTGGCGGACGAGCCCACCGGCGCCCTCGACTCGGCGACCGGCGAAGCCGTCCTCGGCGTGCTGCGGGCCCGCTGCGACGCCGGCGCCGCCGCCGTGATGGTCACCCATGAGCAGCGCCACGCCAGTTGGGCCGACCGCGTGGTCTTCCTGCAGGACGGCGTGATCGCCGACGAGACCGTCCGCCACAACGTCGACACGCTCCACGGCTTCGGTAACGGGCACGTGGGGGTGGGTCGGTGAAGCTCTCCGCCTGGAGTGTCGCCCTGCGCATCGCCCGCCGCGACGCGTTGCGGGCCAAGGGCCGCAGCGCCCTGATCGTCGCCATGGTCGCGCTGCCCGTGCTCGGCGTGGCCGGCGCCGACGTCGTGCACCGCAGCGGCCAGCTCACCCCGGTCGAACGCGTCGAGCGGCTGATGGGCGGCGCCGATGCGCTGATCAGCGCCTACGCCCCGGGCAAGGAGGTCCAGCAGGCGCCGTTCGCCGAGGACGGGGTGCGCGCGGAGGCCGCCGTCGAGGGCCGGCCCGCCACCGCCGAACAGCAGCGCGGCGCCACCACCGAACCGGCCGCGCTGGTGGCCGGGTTGCTGCTGCCCGGCACGACCCTCACCCCCGCCCGGCCCGGCCCCGAGGCCGGCGCGCGCTCACGCGAGGGCCTGCTGCGTACCGAGACCACCGAGGCCGACCTCACCAGGCCGCTCTGGTCCGGACGGCTCGATCTCGTCAAGGGCCGTGCGCCCGGGGCCCCGCACGAGGCGGCCGTCACCCAGGCCTTCCTCGACGAGTCGGGGCTGCGACTCGGCGACGTCACCACGCTCAAGGGCCTGGAGGCCGCGCCGTTCACGCTGACCGGCGTCGTCGAGCACCCCGGGGACCTCTCGAAGGTCGAGTTCATCGGCCGCCCGGGCGAGGTCATCGCCCCGCTGGCCGCGCTCGCCGACGCCGCCCCGGCGGCCGGGGCCGTCCTCGGAGCGCAGCCGGCCGCCGGGCAGCCGGCCGCCGGGCAGCCGGCCGCCGGGCAGGCGGACGCCGAGAGGTCCGCGGTCAGCAAGAACGCCTGGCTGGTGCAACTGCCCGCCGGGGCCCGCCTGGACTGGGCCAAGGTCCAGGAGTTCAACCGGTACGGATACAGCGTCACCTCGCGTACCGTCGCGCTCGACCCGCCCGCCGGCGCCGACGTCCCCTACTACCAGAACGGCCGTTGGGGCTCCGACACCTCCGTCGGCGCAGGCACCGCCGTTCTCGTCGGCACCGTCGCCGGCATGGCGCTGCTGGAGGTCGCCCTCCTCGCCGGGCCCGCCTTCGCCGTCGGCGCCCGCCGCTCCCGCCGCCAGCTCGCGCTGCTCGCCGCCGCCGGCGGCCACCGCGGCCACGTCCGCGCCGTCGTTCTCGGCAGCGGCATCGTCCTCGGCCTGGCCGGCGCGCTCGGCGGTGTGCTGCTCGGTAGTGGGCTGGTCGTAGTGCTGCGCGCCTGGATCGAGCAGGCCGGCGGCAGCCGCTTCGGGCACATCGAGTTCCGGCCGCTGGATCTGCTCGCCATCGCCGCCGTCGGCGTCGTCACCGCGCTGCTCGCCGCGGTGCTGCCCGCCGTCCAGGCGAGCCGGCGGGACATCACGGCCGGCCTCGCCGGCCGCGACACCGTCACCGCCCCCAGCAAGTGGGTCACGGTGCTCGGCCTGCTGATGGTGGCCGGTGGTGTCGGCGCCGCCCTGTACGGCACCAGCGCGTACGAGACGGGGGCGATGCCCGTCGTCGGCGGCTTCACCACCCGCACGCTCTCCGTGCTGGGCGGTGCGGTGACGGCCGAACTGGGCCTGCTGCTCTTCACCCCGCTGCTGCTCTCGCTCTGCGGGCGGCTCGCCCGCTCGCTGCCGCTCGGCCCGCGGCTCGCGCTGCGGGACTCCGCCCGCCACCGCGCCCGTACGGCTCCCGCCGTCGCCGCCGTGATGGCCGCCGTCGCCGGAGCCGTCGCCGTCGGTGTCTACACCGCCGGCAGCGACGCCCAGGCCCGAGCCGACTACCGCCCCCGCACGCCGGTCAACGCCGTCACCCTCACCGTCGACGCCAAGGCCGACAGCCCCGAACTGCCGCAGCTGCGCAGGGCCGTCGAGCAGGATCTGGCCGGGCTCGGCGAACGCGCCGACCTCTACCAGGCCGTCCACGTCTTCTGCGCCGGCTGCCAGAGCACCGTCTACCTCAAGGGCGCCCCGGGCGGCCGGCCGGGCCGTGACCAGGAGCAGGGCCGGCTGGTCGCCGGAGACGCCGCCGCGCTGCGCAACCTCTTCGGCCTGCACGACCCGGCTGCGGAGAGCGCCCTGGCGGCGGGCAAGGTCGTCGTCTTCGACCGCGCCTACCTCCAGGACGGCAAGGCCGTCCTCCAGCTGCGCGGGAGCGGCGGCGGCCCGACGCAGCCCGGCGAGATCCCCAAGCCCGCGGTCCAGGAGGTCCCGCTGGACGCCGTCCTGATCGACAACCCGGCCGCGGCCCGCTTCGGGCCCGCGCTGGTGAGCCCCGCGACGGTGCAGAAGGCCGGTCTGCGGGCCGACCCGATCGGCTCGGTCTGGCTGCCCGCCGACGCGCCCGGCGGCAAGTCCGAGCAGCGTGCCGCCGCGACCGCAGTGCGGATCATGCCGTACGCCCTGCTCGACGTGGAGCGCGGTTACCAGCCGAAGAGCGATGTGGCCACGCTCTCGCTCAGCGCCTTCGCCGCCCTGATCGTCATCGGCGCCGCCGCCATCGCCACCGGACTCGCCGCCGCCGACTCCCGGCAGGACCAGGCCACCCTGGCCGCCATCGGCGCACCGCCGAGGATCCGCCGTACCCAGGCGGGCCTCCAGTGCGCGCTGATCGCCCTGATCGGGGCCGCCCTCGGTACGGTCAGCGGGTTCGTCCCCGCGCTGGGTCTGCTCAGGTCCCGCGCCGCCGGCCACATGGGGCCGACCGCCCCGCTCGCCGTGCCCTGGACGACGATTGCCCTGCTCGTGCTGGCACTGCCCGTCCTGGCCGGGCTCCTCAGCGCCGCTCTCACCCGCTCCAGGGTGCCGCTCACCCGGCGGGCCAGCTGACCCCGGCCCCCGCCACCGGCCCCGTCGCCGGCCCCGACCCGGCTCCGCCGTCGGCGGGCCCGGTCGGGGCGGGTGGCGTGCTACCGGCCGTCCTCCAGGCGTTCCAGCTCGGCGGCGAGGTTGGTGCGGGCCAGGGCGTCGAACCGCTCGCGGGCCGTGCGGGTGCGGTAGAGCGCGGGCAGCGCCAGCAGTTGGCGCAGGACGGCCGCGCGCCCGGCGCGGAAGTCCGGCTCGGGCACGAAGGCGTACTCCTCCCGGACGGCCGCCGCGTACGCCGCGTACGCGCCCGGCTCGCCGCCGAGGACGGCGAGGTCCGCGTCGCAGAGCACCTCGCCGTCCCGGTCGCCGGGTTCGGGGCGGTGACTGACGGTCAGCCGCACCAGCCGGGCCACCCGCTCCACCCGGTCGGCCGGCAGCCCGGCCTCGGTGAGCGCGCGGACGGCCAGTGCGGCGCTGCGCTCCTCGTTCTCCGAGCGGTCCGGCCGGTAGACGGCGTCGTGGAACCAGGCCGCCAGCCGTACGGCGTCCGGATCGTCCGCGTGCCCGGCGAGTGCGTCGACGTGGTCGAGCACCGCCCGCAGGTGGTCGGTGGTGTGGTACCGGCGCTGCGGCTCGGCCCAGCGGGTCAGCAGCTCGCGGCCGTACGGCTCGGGGTCGACCGTGGCGCCGCAGCGGCGCAGCAGGGCGGACCAGCGCTCGGCGAGGGCTTCGGCCGGCGACGGCACGGCTCCGGAGGGCGGTACGGCTTCGGGCGACGGCATGGGTTCGGGCGACGGCATGGGGACATTCTGATCCCTGCGCCGGACGTCCCGTCAGGCCGGCCCCTTGAGTCGCTGTACAGAATATGCCGGTCACCGATATATATGGACCATGACAGAACGCTCCATGCAGGAGCCGACGCTGCTTCTGCTCACCGCACTCGCCGATGCGCCGAGGCACGGCTACGCACTCATCCAGGAGGTCGCCGAGATCTCCGGTGGCCGTGTGAAGATGCGCACCGGCACGCTCTACGGCGCCCTCGACCGGTTGCTCCAGCAGGGCCTGATCGAGGTGGCCGAGGAGGGGATCGTCGACGGCCGCGCGCGCCGGACGTACGCGCTGAGTTCGGCCGGCCGTGCGGCCCTGGCCACCGAGGCCGACCGTCTGCGGGCGGTCGTCGCCGAGGCGGACCGCCGCCTCACCATCATTCGCCCGAGGGTCAGGGGAGCCTTCGCATGACCATGACCGATTCCGCACTACGGGCCGCCCTGCGGCTCTATCCGGTCCGCTACCGCCGCGAGCGCGGCGAGGAGATGGCCGCCACCTTCGCCGAGACCACGGCCGGGTCCTCGGGGCACGCGGCCGCGCGGGAGGTCCTCGACCTCGCCGCGTACGGCCTGCGGTTGCGCCTGGGGCTGGCGTCCGGCGCACTGCCGGCCCGGCTGGCCGCGATGGCCGCGCCGTTCGCGGTCGGCGCGGCGGCCGGTGTCCCGCTGGCGCTGCTGGAGCGCCGGTTCCGGGGCGGGCTGCTGAACCTGGAGGCCGGCCCGTCGTTCGGCGTCGCCTGGGTGCCGGCGCTGCTGGCCGTGGTGGCGGCGCTGTTCGGGCGCTGGGCGGTGACCCGCGCGCTGGCCGTGCTGGGCGCGCTCGCCGTCGCGGCGCAGGCCTGCTTCGACTACTCCTACCTGTTCAGGTACGAGGCGTTGAACAGCTGGGGACTGGCCCGGTGGGCCGCGATGGTGGCCCCGCCCGTGCTCTGGGCGCTGATGCTGCTCGCGATCCCGTCGGACCTGCTGCCCCGGATGACCTGGGCGCGCCGGGCCGCGGTGCTGGCCTCGATGCTGACGGTCTTCGCCGCGTGGCGGATGTCCGACGTCCTCGGGCAGTCGGTCAGGCAGCTGACGTACTGGGACGCGGGGGTGCTCTGCCTCGCCCTGGCGGCCGTGGTGGGGGCGGCGCGCGGGCGCTGGCTACCGGCCGCGCTGGCCGTCACGAGCCTGCCCCTGCTGATGGCCTCCAGCCTAAACGGCATGCACTACACGGCCGGTGCGTTCCACAACCCGGTGTTCGTGCTGATGATGCCGGCCCTCGCCGTGGTGGTCGCCATCGGCCTGCGCTCGGTGCAGCATCCCGAGGTCGCGTTCTCGAAGCAGCCGTCGGTCGCGGACTGAGGCCGGGCGGTAGGCGGCGGGCAATCGGGCGTGTGGGCGCCCGGTTGCCCGCTTCGGCGTGCCCCGGTGCGCTCGGACGCGTTGCGGTGCGCTCCGCCGTGCGCCGGCGTGCGGGGCTCGCCGGGGGGTGGGGCGATGTGGCAGGGTGAGCACATGTCTAGACCAATCTTCGAAGTGATCGCGCTGACCGCCCAGGACGCCAGGGCCGCCGAGTCCGGCGGCGCCGACCGGCTCGAACTGGTCTCGGACATGGCCGCCGACGGGCTCACGCCCGCGGTGGCGGAGTTCGCCCGGATCCGCGCCGCCGTACGGATCCCGCTGCGGGTGATGCTCCGGATCCGGGACGGCTTCGCGCCCGGGAGTGTCGACGACCTGCGGGCCCGGGCCGCCGCGCTGCGCGCGGAGGGCGCGGACGAGTTCGTCCTCGGGTTCCTGGCCGCGGACGGCGCCGTCGACCTCGCCGCCACCCGGGCGGTCGCCGAGGCCGTGGCCGGCTGCCGCTGGACCTTCCACCGGGCCGTCGACCACAGCGCCGACCGGGCCGCCGTACGGGCCGCCGTCGGTGACCTGCCCGGTCTGGACACCTTCCTGACGTCCGGGTCGGCCGCGGGCGTGGACGCCGGCCGCGAGGTGCTGGCGACCGAGCTGGCCAGGGCGGGGGAGCCCGGCTACCGGCAGCGGATCCTGATCGGCGGCGGCCTGCGCGCCGAGCACGTACCCGGGCTGCGGGCGGCCGGCTTCGACGCCTTCCACGTCGGCGGCGCGGTCCGGGCCGACGGCTGGGAGTCGCCGGTGGACGCGGCCAAGGTCGCCGAGTGGCGGGCGCTGCTGGACGCCTGAGCCACCGTGCGCGCGGGCCCGCGCCCGCCTGCGGGGACTGAGGGGCGGATACCGGGGGCGGACACGGGGGCGGGTGCCCGTACGGCGCCCGCCCCCTCGGCGTCGCCGCCCTCAGCCCAGCTGCTCCGGCAGCGGGCGGGCGTGCAGCACGGCCAGGCCCGAGACGGCTCGGGTGAGCGACACGTACAGCCGGCGCAGCCCGGTGCGCTCGTCCGGCTCGCCCTCCACGACGGCGGCGGGCTCGTCCAGGACCACGTAGTCGTACTCCAGGCCCTTGGCCAGCGAGGCCGGCACCAGGGTCAGCCGGGCCTCGGCGGTGGTCTCCTCGCCCGGCGTCAGATACGCCAGCCCGGCCTCGGCCAGCGCCTCGGCGAGCAGCGGGATGCGGGCGTCCGCCGCGATCAGGCCGGTCGAGCCCTCGTGGGCCAGCGCCTTGCGGCAGGCCTCGACGACGGCCGGCACCAGGTCGTCCTCGATCCGGGTGACGCTCAGCGACCCCGGCGTGTCGCGGATCGAGGTGGCCGGGGCCAGCCCGGGGGCGATCGCGGGCAGCAGCCGGGAGGCGTACGCGATCACCTCCTCCGGCACCCGGAAGCCCTTGGTCAGCTCCTCGATGTGGGCGCCCGGCTTGCCCAGGTGGTGCAGGGCCTCCGGCCAGCCGGCCGTGGCCCAGGGCGTGGTGCCCTGGGCGAGGTCCCCGAGCACGGTCGCCGAACCGGTGGTGCAGCGCCGCCCGACCGCCCGGTACTGCATGGGGGAGAGGTCCTGCGCCTCGTCGAGCACCACATGGCCGAGCGAGGGGGTGCGCTGCACCAGGTCGGTCGCCTCGTCCACCAGGACGGCGTCGGCCTGCGTCCAGGGGGCGGTGCGGACCGAGCGTCCGGGCCTGGCCCAGCGGATCGCGCGCTGCTCCTGCTCGTCGAGGATGCCCTCGGCGCAGCGCGCGAGGAACTCCTCGTCCGAGAGCAGCCGGTGCACCAGCTTGGCCGGGTCCACCGGCGGCCAGCAGGCCTTGACCACGGCCTTGACCTGGGGGTTGCGGGCGACGGCGTCCTGCACCCGGTCGTCCGGCGCCTCGCCGCCCTGCTCCATCTTCAGCAGCACGGCGTGCGCGATCCGCTGCGGCAGGGCCTCGCCCGCGGCGCCGTAGCGGATCTCGCGGGACTTCAACTCCTCGACGATCTCGACCAGTTCGTACGCCGGGACGCGCCAGCGGCGGGAGCCGCGGACCACCACGCAGGGCTCGGTGGGCAGCGTGATGCCGGCCCGTACGGCCCGCCGCAGCACCTCGGCCATCCGGGCGTCGCCCTTGAGCCTGGCCGCCTCGGCGTCGTCCTCGCCGCGCACCTCCACGTGCGCGACCAGCTGCTGGACGGTGGCCTGGGCCACCTCCAGCTCGCCGAGCGCCGGGAGCACCTGCTCGATGTAGGAGAGGAAGGCGTTGTTGGGGCCGATCACCAGCGTGCCGGTACGGGCCAGGCGCTCGCGGTGCGCGTACAGCAGGTAGGCGACGCGGTGCAGACCGACGGCGGTCTTGCCGGTGCCGGGGGCGCCCTGGACGCAGATGGTGCCGCCGACGTCGGCGCGGACGATCTCGTCCTGCTCGGGCTGGATGGTGGCGACGATGTCGCGCATCGGGCCCACGCGGGGCTTCTCGATCTCGGCGGCGAGCAGCGCGGAGGCGGTGTCGGCCTCGGCCGGGTCGCTCAGGTGCTCGTCCTCGTACGCGGTCAGCTCGCCGCCGGTGTAGCCGAAGCGGCGCCGGCGCTCGACGTCCATCGGCTCGGTGCGGCTGGCCCGGTAGAACGGCTGGGAGACGGGCGCACGCCAGTCGATCACCATCGGGTCGCCGGCGGCGTCGTGCACGTGGCGGCGCCCGATGTAGAAGCTCTCGCCGGTGGCGCCCTCGGCCAGCTCCTCGCTGATCGCGTGCAGGTAGTCCAGCCGGCCGAAGAACAGCGGGGTGTGGGCGAGGTCGGCCAGCGCCGCGATCCGGCTGGTGATCTGGTTCTGCAGGACGACGGCGGCGACCCAGGTGCCGGTGACGTCACGGATGTCCAGGGACTCGGCCTCCTCGCGCATCGCGCGCAGTGCGGCCCGGGACGCGGCCAGGTGTTCGCGTTCGCGCTGGAGGGGGTCGGTGGTGGGACTGGCGGGCACAGCGAACCTTTCCGGCTGCCCTGGTGCAGGTGCAGCGGACTCGTCGTAGCTCACGGTGGGGGACACCGGCCGGTTGCCGAGCGGTCGGTACCTCCCCCGGCTGCCGACGGACGGCACCACGGTTCGGGAGGGGGCAGACGGAGAATCCTAGACCCGTCGGAGTCAGGGTGCTAACGGATTTCCCCCCGGCTCACCTCGGGGGCGCCGTACGCCGCAGGTACGACATCCGCTGCGGGGGGATACGGCCTTTCGGGTGATGTGCCGGGGGTGGCCGAAAACTACTGTGGAAGGCATGAGCACCGTAGAGATGACGGCGCCCCGGGCAGCGGCCACGACCCGCCGGGTGCGCGCACCGAAGACCACCACCCGCCCCGCGGGCGGCGGCGCCAGCCCCGTGCGCCCCGGCCGCCGCCGTAACCGGCTGGCGACGGCCGTCCGCAATGTCGGCATCGCGCTGGGGACCACCGCCCGGGTCGTCTTCCTCGGCCGGGACGGCGTCGGCCTGTGACCTGGGGCGTCAGCCGCCGTCAGCCCTGGAGCACGTCGTCCGCGTCGATGATGCGGTAGGCGTAGCCCTGCTCGGCCAGGAAGCGCTGCCGGTGGGCGGCGAAGTCCTGGTCCACGGTGTCGCGGGCGACCACCGAGTAGAAGTGGGCCGAGTGCCCGTCCGCCTTGGGGCGCAGTACGCGGCCCAGGCGCTGGGCCTCCTCCTGGCGGGATCCGAACGTCCCGGAGACCTGGATGGCGACGGTCGCCTCGGGCAGGTCGATGGAGAAGTTGGCCACCTTGGAGACCACCAGGACGCTGATCTCCTTGGTCCGGAAGGCCTCGAAGAGCTTCTCGCGCTGGGCGTTGCTGGTCTCGCCCTTGATCACCGGGGCGTCCAGGACCTCGCCGAGCTCGTCCAGCTGGTCGATGTACTGGCCGATGATCAGCGTCTGGTCCTTCTCGTGCTTCTTGACCAGCGCCTCCACCACCCGCCGCTTGGTGGCGGTGGTCGCGCAGAAGCGGTAGCGCTCCTCCGGCTCGGCGGTGGCGTACGCCAGGCGCTCGGAGTCGGTGAGGGTGACGCGGACCTCGCAGCAGTCGGCGGGCGCGATGTAGCCCTGTGCCTCGATCTCCTTCCAGGGGGCGTCGAAGCGCTTGGGGCCGATCAGCGAGAACACGTCCCCTTCGCGGCCGTCCTCGCGGACCAGGGTCGCGGTCAGGCCGAGCCGGCGGCGGGCCTGGAGGTCCGCGGTGAACTTGAAGACCGGCGCGGGCAGCAGGTGCACCTCGTCGTAGACCACCAGGCCCCAGTTGCGGGCGTCGAACAGCTCCAGGTGCGCGTAGGCGCCCTTCCGCTTGGTCGTCATCACCTGGTAGGTGGCGATGGTGACCGGGCGGATCTCCTTCTTCGTGCCGCTGTACTCGCCGATCTCGTCCTCGGTGAGCGTGGTGCGCTTGACCAGCTCGTGCTTCCACTGGCGGGCCGAGACGGTGTTGGTGACCAGGATCAGCGTGGTGGACTTGGCCTCCGCCATGGCCGCCGCGCCGACCAGCGTCTTGCCCGCGCCGCAGGGCAGCACGACCACGCCGGAGCCGCCGTGCCAGAAGCCCTCGACGGCCTGCTGCTGGTACGGGCGCAGCTGCCAGCCGTCCTGCTCCAGGTCGATCGGGTGCGCCTCGCCGTCCACGTACCCGGCGAAGTCCTCGGCGGGCCAGCCCAGCTTGAGCAGCACCTGCTTGATCTGGCCGCGCTCGGAGGGGTGCACCACCACGGTGTCGGGGTCGACCCGCGCGCCGACCAGCGGGACGATCTTCTTGGAGCGCAGCACCTCCTCCAGCACCGGGCGGTCGGTGGTGGTGAGCACCAGGCCGTGGGTGGGGTGCTTGCTCAGCCGCAGGCGCCCGTACCGGGCCATGGTGTCGGCCACGTCCACCAGCAGGGCGTGCGGAACCGGGTAGCGCGAGTACTTCACCAGCGCGTCGACGACCTGCTCCGCGTCGTGCCCGGCGGCGCGGGCGTTCCACAGTCCGAGCGGGGTGACGCGGTAGGTGTGGACGTGTTCGGGCGCGCGCTCCAGCTCCGCGAACGGGGCGATGACGCGGCGGCAGTCCGCGGCCTTCGGGTGGTCGATCTCCAGGAGAAGTGTTTTGTCGCTCTGGACGATGAGTGGTCCGTCATTCACGCGGGGAAGCCCTCCACTGGCTCGGCTGGTTCGACGCAGACCCTCCAGTGTCGCGCATTCCCCGCGCGGGTGGTGCGGTCACTTCCACTCGTAGACCTTGGAGGCGCCCTTCCCGCTCCCGTCGGTGTCGTACTCGAAGAGGCCGACCACGTCGTTGAGCTTGGCGAAGCTCTCGGCGGGCGACTCGAAGTAGATCACTCCGCGCCACTTCATCGCGCCGCCCGGCCCGGTGAAGTGGCCGATGCCGCTGCCGTGCCAGCTGTACGTCTCGCCCTTCTCGCTCATCCCGACGCCCTGGCCCTCGCCGAACAGAGAGCCGTCGGTCCGTAGTTGCGACTCGTACGACGCGAACTCCGTGACGGGCACCCCGAGCACCTGGCCGGTCGCCTCGAAGGACACCTCGATCACCGGGTGCAACCCGTCCGTGGTGGCCAGCACCCGCCGGCCGCTGTCCGTGCTCTGGATCTCGCCTATCAGGTCACCGAGCATGACGCCTCCTTCCGGAACCCCCCTGGATTGGGCTCGGCTCGCCGCCGAGGCGCTCCGGTCCGGTGCCGACGGTCGTCGCTCCCCCGCTCGCTTCGCTCCCTTCCTCGCTCCTCGCTTTCGGCACCGGCGCGCCCCTTCGGCTCGCTCGTGGTCCCCACCTTCCGGCGTACGCCGTGCCGCTGGGCGCGTCAAGCGCAGGTGACCGGAACCCGCGCCGGTTGTTGAACCGGGCACCAACGAGCCCGAGCGCCTCCTCACCGCACTCGCGGCGGGCGGCTTCCTGCTCGCCGACGTGGTGAGCGGCGGCAGCATGCCTCTCTCCCCGGGCGACCCGAGGACGCCGGCCGGCCGGGCGGTGAAGTCGCAGAGCCGGGCGCCGCACGCCCCGAGGCGGGGTGACGGCGCGTCGGCTCAGGCCTTCTCGTCCAGCTCGGCGACGCCGGTGATGCGATGCAGGGCGAAGCGGCGCAGCTCGTCCGCGTGGTGGTCGAAGGCCGTGACGAAGCCGCCCTCGACCTTCACCGGATCGATGACCCGCTGCGAGGCGAGGCCGTCGGCATTGATGTAGCCGATCCACATCCGCTCGCCGAGCATGACGGCGGTCTGCAACGCCGCGAGGGTGTCGGCGGCCGCGGTGCGCGGGAGTTGGCGGGTGTCGCTGCGGGCCGGGCCGCTCTGCTGGACGTTGGCCGCCGGGCCGTTGACGGTCTCGCGGCGGACGGCGGTGGCGGCCCGGTCGCCGGCCCTGATGGCCTTGAGGGCGGCGCCGAGCAGGCTGTCGTCCGGGGTCGGCGGGCCGTCCGGCACGGGGGTGGGGGCGGCGCGCGGCGGGGTGCGGTGGCTGCCGGGGCGGCTGATCAGCACATCGCCCTCGGCGGATTCGGCGGACGGCGCGTAGCCCATCATCCGCAGCGAGGCGAGCAGTGCCTGCGGGGTGGCCTGGGCGGCCAGCACGGTGGGGGCGAGCAGGCGAAGGCGCAGATCCACCGAGCGGCGGTCGGCGAGCACCTCGGCGAGCAGTGCGGGGTCGTCGCAGCGCAGGTAGGAGGAGGCGGCGCCGACCCGCAGCACCCCGTGCCGGCGGGCGACGTCGTCGATCAGGTAGCTGAGCGGCTGCGGCACGGGCGTGCGGGAGTGCTGGTCCAGGAAGACGTGCAGGTCGGCGGCGGTGCGGCCGGCGTCCAGGGCGCGGCGGACGGATTCGGCGCTGAACCGGTAGACCGTCGCCCCGCCCTTGGACTCGATGTCCGCGCAGAGCGCGAGCGCCTGGGAGAGCGGGGTGAGCAGCGGGCCGGGCGCGATCGCGGTGAGGTCCGGCTGGAGGATGACGTGGTCCAGCGGCTGGGGGAGCAGCGGGGTGAGGGCTGGGGCCGGGTCGAGCCCGGCGAGCAGTGCGCGGGCGGGGGCGGCCAGCGCGCCCCGGCCGGTGATGCCGAGCTGTTCGGCCTCGCCCAGCGTCCACCGGACGAGGTCGTCGCGCAGCTCGTGGCCCTCGGCGTTGGTGGGGCCGCTGCGCAGCGGGCGCTGCCAGCGCAGGGTGGGCAGCAGCTCCTCGGCGGTTGCGGCGGTGCCGGCCGGGAGGGTGCCGAGCAGGGTCAGGGCGGCGCGGCGTACGGACGGCGCGAGGGTGCGGTCCAGCTCGGGGCCGAGGGCGGCGCGGGGTTTGCCCTTGCTGTCGGGGGTGCCGGTGAGGGCGGGGATCCGGGTGGCGGCGAGCCAGCTGCCGGCGAGGAGCGTCCAGCGGTCGGCGGTGGTGCGCTGGAGCCAGCTGTCGTACGCCGGGGTCGGGGCCCAGCGTTCGTCGGCCTCGCCGTCGGGGGCCAGCAGACCGGCGCCGTAGGCGAGTTCCAGCCAGAACGCGGCGGTCTGCTCGGTGGTCTCCAGCAACTGGGCGGCGCGCTTGAGGTCGCGTACGCCGACGCCCCCGGCGCGCAGGGTGGGCGGCGGAGTCAGGCCCCAGTGGTCGAGCAGCTCCTCGATCGTGCGTACGGCCGTGTGCGCCTGCCCGGCCGCCGCGCTGTCCACAGCCTGTGGATCGCGGGGCGGTGCGGCGGGGACCACGGCCGGCGCGGCCGCCTCGACGGCGCGGTGGCTGCGGCCGCCGCGCAGGTGCAGGGCGAGTTCGCGGGGCAGTACGACACTGCCGGTGCTGGAGGGGAGCAGCAGTCCGCGGGCGAGCAGCCACTCGACGGGGCTGCGGACCTCCTCGGCGGTGACGGGGCGGGCGGCGTCCGGGACGGTGCCGGTGGGCGGGCCCCAGACCAGGCGCTCCAGCAGGCGCAGGGCGGGTTCGGGGGCCTCGGCGAGCAGTGCGGCGCAGCTTCTGCGGTCGGTGAGCAGGCCGGCGAGGGCGGCGATCGCGGTGACCGGGTCGGGGGTGGGCGGCAGGCCGGCGGAGGCCAGCAGCTGCTGGAGGCGGGCCGGGGACATCCCGGTGGTGGCCTCGGCGAGGGTCGGGCCGAGGCCGGTGCGGCCGGGGTTGGTGGCGGTCGGCGCGAGCGCCTCGCGGACGGCGATCACCAGGCGCAGGGCGTTGTCCGGGCCCCAGAGCAGGGCGCGTTCGCGCAGCGTGGTGAGGGCGGCGGGCAGTGCCTCGGTGACGGCCGCGCGGTCGACCGGCTCCGCCAGGGGGTGGGGCTTGACCCGCGCCGGGCCGGTGAGGAGGTTGCGGATCGCGGTGTGCGGGCTGCCGTCGGGGGCGGCGGCCAGGGCCTCGGCGACCTGGAGGGTGAAGCGGTCCAGGCGTTCCAGCGCGCGCAGGGCGGAGGCGCGTGAGGAGAGCCGGGCGGCGAGCTGGGTGAGGTCGCCGGGGACGGGGTTGAGCAGGTCGGGGCGGGACCGGAGCAGGGCGGCGAGGGCCTCGTCGGGGCGGGTGCGGAGCTCCTCGGCCAGGGTGCGGGGGCCCGCGCCGGGCTTGCCGGGGCGGGGCTCGCGGGGCTCGCTCTGCTGTGCGGTCATCCGACCTAGGTTAGTCGGGTACGGGTTCCTTTGGGGGTGCCGTCCTTCCCGGGCCCCCGTGAGGGCACGGGCCGGGCAGGGGGCTCGCGTCGGCGGGGGGCCGGTGGGTAGCGTCTCGGGCGGCGGGTCGGGTGGTTGAGCAGGGGCGGTGGTGGGTGATGGCGGACGGCGAGTGGTGGCGGGTGGCCGGGCCGTGGCGGGTGGTGGGCCAGGGCGCCGGCGAGGAGCGGGAGGGCCCGGCGGAGCCGGGCGAGGACGAGAGCGTGTACGCCTCGCAGGGCCCCGAGGAACCGGCCGGGCCGGCGGCGCCCGTACCGCCGAAGCCGGCCCGGGCGCTGCTGGTCGCCCCGGCCGCCGCCGGGGGGCTGCCGACGGCGGCGGACTTCCCGGGGTGGGACTCGGTCTCGCTGGACTTCTCGGACATCGAGCAGCCGCCGCCCCCGGTGGTGCCGGAGCAGCGCGCGCCGGTGGCTCTGGAGCCGGAGCCGGCGCCGGGGCCGGCGCCCAAGCCGGTGGCGGCCGTCCGGGCGCCGCGGCGGGGACTGCTGACGGGCCGTCGGCCCTCGCCGCTGCTGCTGCTCTCCTCGGCGGTGCTGGTGGGCGGCGCGGTCACGGGGATGCTGCTGGTGATGCTGGCCGGGTGGGGGCTGGCGTACCTGTCCCGGCAGCTGGGCGATCTGTCCCGGAAGTTCGCGGTGCTCGGCATCCCGCTGGCGACCATGACCGGTACGACGGTGTGGTTCTGGGGCCGGGCGCAGGGGCGCTGGGGGGCGGCCCTGCAGCCCGGGCAGCAGGTCGGGCACGAGGCGTGGGGAGCCGCGCCCGGGGTGCTGCGGCTGGCGGCGGTGCTGTCGGCGCTGTTCCTGCTGGCGGTGGCGCTGCGCCGGCGGGTGCAGTGAGAGCGGCGCCGAGCGGGGGGTGAGGTACGGGCGGGTGTTCCCGGGTCACCCGCCGAGGAGCCGCAGCAGCTCGTCCAGCACGGCGTTCGCCCCGGTGTAGCCGATGCCCTGGAACCAGAGCTGGTCGTCGACGGGGAACGCGCGATGCGCCCTGACCGCCCCGAGGGCCTGCCAGCCGGGGCTCGCCAGCACGGCGGTGGCGCCGGCCCGGCCGGGGTCGCCGTAGGTCGCGTAGAACAGGTGGTCGCCGTCGGCCCTGGCGATCTGGTCGGCGGGGATCTCGACGGCGAACTGGTCGACGTTCTGCGCGTCGGGCCGCCCGAGCTGGACGTCGGAGAGCAGCGTGCCGGGGAAGCTCTGCCGGCCGTACAGGCGGATTCCCGCGCCCTCGACGAAGCGGACGAGGCTGATCCTGCGGCCCGCCCTCCCGGCGGCCGACAGGCCCTGGACGACCTGTGAGACGTGACGCTGGTAGGAGCCGACGAAGGCGGCGGCGGCGCGCTGCCGGCTGAGGGCCTGGGCGTGCAGCTGGAAGTTGTCCTTCCAGGCGGAGCCGGTGGTCTGGGTGAGGACGGTGGGCGCGAGCTCGCGCAGGACGTCGTAGTGCGTGCCGTCCGTGGTCTGGTTGCTCAGGATGAGGTCGGGGCGCAGGGCGCGGATGGCCGTGTAGTCGGGGTTGCCGATGGTGCCGACGTCCCGGATCCGGGCCAGCCGGGAGACCGGCCAGTAGTCCGGCAGGTCCTGGTCGACGGGGGCGCGGGCGGCTCCGACCGGGGTGATGCCGAGCGTCATCGCGGAGTCGAGCTCGGCGGTGTCGAGGGTGACCACGCGCAGCGGCGCGCCGGGCACGGTCACCGGGCCCCGGGCGGTGTTGACGGTGACGGGCGGTGGCGGGGTCGGGCTGGGGGATCCGTCGGGGCCGGTGGCCAGGGCGGTGTCCGGGGCGCCGCCGAGGATGCCGTGGCAGCCGGTGAGGGCTGCTGCGCCGAGCCCGGCGAGCAGCGCCCGGCGGGAGATCTGCTGCGTCATCGGCACCCCTTGGGCTCGGCGATTCGTCGATTATGTCCGAAATCGTCCTCGGGGCTCGCCGTCCTGGCCGCAGCGGCCGGACCGAGCCGCCGAAATGCCGTTGGGTAGCCTGACGGCATGTCTGCCACCCCGAACGCCCCGCTCACCGTCGGCTTCGATCTCGACATGACCCTGCTCGACACCCGGCCCGGCATCCGTGCCACCTATGTCGCGCTGTCGGCGGAGACCGGGGTGCACGTGGACGCCGATCTGGTGGTCACCCGGCTGGGCCCGCCGCTGGAGCAGGAGATCGGCAACTGGTTCCCCGCCGAGCGGGTGTCGGAGGTGGCCGACCGCTACCGCGCGCTGTACCGGGAGCTGGCCTTCGCCCCGACCGTCCCGCTGCCGGGCGCCCACGCGGCCGTCGAGGCGGTGCGCGAGGCCGGTGGCCGGGTCGCGGTGATCACCGGGAAGTACGAGCCGAACGCCCTGCTGCACCTGGAGCACTCGGGCCTGCACGCCGACGTGGTGGTGGGGGACCTCTGGGCGGAGACCAAGGGCGCGGCGCTGCGCGAGCACGGCGCCACCGTCTACGTCGGTGACCACCTGGGTGACATCAGGGGCGCGCTGTTCGCCGGCGCGGTCGCGGTCGGTGTCACCACCGGGCCCTACGGCGCGGACGAGCTGCGCGCGGCGGGCGCCGACGTGGTCCTGGCCGACCTGACACTGTTCCCCGCCTGGCTGGCCGCCCACCTCGCCGAGGCCTGAGCGCCTGAGCGCCTGAGCGCCCGGGCGTCCTGAGGGCGCTACGCCCCGGCGTTGGCGCGGCGGCGCTGGGCGCGGGCCGACAGCAGCAGCCCGACCAGGCAGAGCAGGAAGCCCAGCGGCATCAGCATGCTCAGCCAGTACGCGGCCGTCGGCAGCGGCGTGAGGTGGAAGAACAGCGGCACGAAGGTGACCAGGGTGGCGATCGCACCCAGCCCGAAGACGATCGCACCGGCCCGGACGTACGCGTCGCCTCGGTCGGCGGTCTGGCTGCTCACTCGGGTGCTCCTCGGCTCCTGCGACGGAAGGCTCCTGCGACGGAAGGTGCCCCCAGTGTCGCAGAGCGCCCCGCACCCCCGTCGATCGGCGGGGGTGCGGTTCCACCCTGGCGGTCAGTCGCGGCGCGGGCCGGGCGGGCACCCTTAGAAGGGGGTAGGTGGCGGCCCGGTCCGCCGGTGTCGGCAAACGGGGGACGCGCGCGCATGGGTCTGACGAGTCACAAGGTCCTGGCGCTGTCCGCGCTGCTGTCGGTGCTGATGGTGGCCGCCACGATCTGGCTCTGGCCCCGGCTGGCGGGGCGCGGCTGGGCGGTGCTGGCCGGCCGGTTGGGCACCATCGTGGCCACCCAGCTGGCCGTGGTCTGCACGCTCGGCCTGCTGGCCAACAACTCCTTCGCCTTCTACAGCAGCTGGGACGACCTGCTGGGCACGGGCGACGACGGTCCGGTCACCATCCAGGACCAGTTCGGCGCGGACGCCCAGGGCAACGCGCTGGTGCAGCGGATCGCGGGCGAGAACGTCCGGGGCGGCGGCGCGGTCGGCCGTGACCCGGCACAGGCCGGCAAGCTGGACCGGATCAGGATCCCCGGCGTGGCGAGCGGCCTGGCCACCGAGGGCTACGTCTACCTGCCGCCGCAGTACTTCCAGCCCGAGTTCAAGGAGAAGCGCTTCCCGGCGACGATCGTCATCACCGGATTCCCGGGGGACGCCAAGAACCTGGTCACCAAGCTGAACTACCCGGCGGCCGAACTCCAGCTGATCCGCGAGGGCCGCACCCGCCCCACCGTGCTGGTGCTGATGCGTCCCTCCCAGTCGATGCCGCGCGACACCGAGTGCGAGGACGTCCCCGGCGGCCCGCAGTCCGAGACGTACTTCACGCGGGACGTGCCGCGTACCGTCCAGGCCTCCTACCGGGTCGGCGCGGGCGCCCGCTCCTGGGCCGTGATGGGGAACTCCACCGGCGGCTACTGTGCGTTGAAGCTGGCGATGAAGCACCCGGACGTCTTCGGTGCCGGGGTCTCGCTCGCCGGGTACTACCAGGCCGCCGAGGACCCGACCACCGGCGACCTCTTCGCCGGCGACGGCCGGCGCCGGGACGAGGCCAACCTGGAGTGGCGGCTGGCCCACCTGCCCAAGCCCGCGGTCGCGCTGCTGGTCGGCGGGAGCCGGGAGGGCGACGGCGACTACTACCGCAGCACCCAGGCCTTCGTGGCCGCCGCCAAGGGCAGCCCGACGAAGGTCTCCTCGATCACCCTGGACACCGGCGGGCACAACTTCAACACCTGGTCCCGGATGCTCCCCGCGTCGCTGGGCTGGATCGGGCAGCACCTGGCCGACCCGGCCTGAGCACCCGCGGCCCGGCCCCGGCGGCGCGCCCGGCCCGGGCCCGCCGGTCGCGGCCCGGCCCCCGGCTCGTCACGTTACGCAGTTTCCCGGCAGCTGGGAGTTTTGATCGCTGCTGGGCGGGGGTATGCAGGCTGTGCACGGGGTGCGTCCAGACACCCCGCCGTCCGACCGGGGGTGAGAGCCAGTGGGCAGCGCCATGCCGCGCCCTGGTCTTGCCGCGCCCGGCCCCGGTTCGCCCGCGAGAGCCGAGCGCGGACCTCGGGCGGAACGGGAATGACGCCTTGACGGCCCGTTAGTCTGCTCCCTGCGGCGTGTCGACCACGCCCGCCCGTCGGGCGCGGCCCGCCCTCCATCCAGAGATCCCCGGCCCGGGCCGGGATCCCTCACACCCACACCGAGGACTGTTCGAGATGCCCACCGGCCAGGTCAAGTGGTTCAACGAGACGAAGGGCTTCGGCTTCCTGTCGCGCGACGACGGCGGCGACGTCTTCGTTCACACCAAGGCGCTGCCCGCCGGTGTCACCGTGCTGAAGCCGGGCCAGCGGGTGGAGTTCGGCGTGGTCGCCGGGCACCGTGGCGACCAGGCGATGTCCGTGACGCTGCTGGAGGCACTGCCCTCGGTGGCCGCCGCCCAGCGCAGGAGCGCCGACGACATGGCGCCGATCGTCCAGGACCTGATCACCACGCTGGACGCCGTGCTCCCCGGGCTCCAGCACGGCCGGTACCCGGCCAAGGCGACCGGCCAGAAGCTGGCCGGCCTGCTGCGCGCGGTGGCCGACCAGTTCGACGTCTGAGCACGCCTGGGACGGGCGGCGAGGGAGTACGCCCTCAGCGCTCCAGCGCACCCGGGCCGAGCGGGGGCACCAGCCCCTCGGCGGCGGCCCGGGTGAGCAGCGCCCGCACCGCCGCGTAGCCGGCCTCGCCGAGGTCGGCGGTGAACTCGTTCACGTACAGCCCGATGTGCTGGTCGGCGACGGCCGGGTCCATCTCCTGGGCGTGCGCCAGCACGTACGGGCGGCTGGCCTCCGGGTCCTCCCAGGCCAGCCGGACGGAGCTGCGGATCGCCGCCGTGACGGCCGCCAGCCGCTCGGTGCCGAGCGAGCGCCGGGCGATGATCGCGCCGAGCGGGATCGGCAGGCCGGTGTCCTGCTCCCACGCCTCGCCCATGTCGGCGAGCTTGCGCAGCCCGTACTGCTGGTAGGTGAAGCGCGCCTCGTGGATCACCAGGCCGGCGTCCACGCGGCCGTCCCGGACGGCGGGCATGATCTCGTGGAACGGCAGCACCACGATCTTCCCGAGCCCGCCGGGTACCGCCGAGGCCGCCCAGAGGCGGAACAGCAGGTACGCGGTGGAGCGCTCGGAGGGGACGGCGACGGTCCTGCCGCCGAGGTCGTCGCCGGCGTCCGGGCGGGTCAGCACCAGAGGTCCGCAGCCGCGGCCCAGGGCCCCGCCGCAGGGCAGCAGGGCGTACTCGTCCAGCACCCAGGGGAGCGCACCGTAGCTGATCTTGAGGACGTCCAGCTCCCCGCGCTCGGCGAGGGAGTTGGTGACGTCGATGTCCGCGAAGGTGACCTCGGGCGTCTCGGCGCCGGGCACCAGGCCGTGTGCCCAGGCGTGGAAGACGAAGGTGTCGTTGGGGCAGGGCGAGTAGGCGACGCTCAGCCGTTCAGCCACGGCCGGCCTCCTTGAGCAGCTCCGGACAGGGCAATGCGCGCAGTGCCCGCTCCAGCGCGGCCAGTGCGTCGCCGATCCGCCAGGCGGAGCGGTCGCGCGGGCCGACGGCGTTAGAGACGGCGCGGATCTCGAACACCGGCAGGCCGTACCGGGCGGCCGCCTCGGCCACTCCGAAGCCCTCCATGGCCTCGGCCACCGCACGCGGGTGGCGGGCGGCCAGCGCGGCGGCCCGTTCGGCGGTGCCCGTGACGGTGGAGACGGTGAGCACGGTGCCGGCCACGGCGCCCAGGGCTTCGACGGCGAGCGCGACGGCGGCCGGGGGCGGGCTGTGGCGGACGGTCCCGAAGCCCAGTTCGGTGACGTCGGCGAACCCCTCGGGTGTCTCGGCGCCCAGGTCGGCGGCGACGATCTGCTCGGCGACCACGACGGCGCCCAGCGGTGCCCGAGGGGCGAAGCCGCCGGCGATCCCGGCCGAGACGACCAGGTCGTAGCGGTGCGCCGCGAGCGCGGCGGAGGTGGCGGCCGCGGCCGCGGCCGGGCCGACCCCGCCGGCCAGCACGTCCACCTCGACACCGCCGGCCCGCCGGGCGCGGTGCAGGGCGCCGCCGGGCAGCGGGACGGGCCGTGCGTCACCGCCGAGGCCGCGCAGCACGGCCTCGGCCTCGGCCGGCACGGCGGTGACGACCAGCAGCCGGGCCTGCGGCAGGCCCGGCCGCCCGTCACCGGCGGCGACGCTCATCGCGTCAGGCGTCCTTGTTGTTCAGCTGGAAGTACCAGACGCCGTAGATCGTCTGGCTCTTCGGGTCGGACTCGACGACGGTGACCAGGGTCTTGCCGTCGGCCTGGAGCGCCTGGCCGGCCGGGACGGAGCCCGAGTAGGTGGAGTCCTTGCCCGCGCTCTTCAGGTTGAACCGGCCCTGCGGGCCACCGCTGGTGAAGGCGAACCAGCCCTTGTCCGCGACGTCCGGGGTGACGCCGACGCCGATCCGGTCGCTGGCGACCACGTCGGATGAGGGCAGCGTGCCGGCCTTCAGCGCCTCCTGGGCCTTGGCCTGGCACGCCTCCTGCGCCTGGTCGTCCAGCGGCTGGCCGCCGTTGCTGCAGAGCGGTGCGACCTCCTGGGAGGACCGGCCGACGGTCAGGGTGGCGCGCTGGTCGGTGGGCTTGTCCTTGTCGCTCGCGTGGGCGACCGAAACGCCGACCGTGACGCCACCGATCACGACGACGGCGCCGATGGCGGCGATGACACGGGTGCTGAGGCTCATGGCAGAGAGGCTACCGGGCTTTGCCGATCACGCTACGCGGGGGTCGGCAACCGCGTGTTGACCGTGTCACCCGGGCGCGGCCACCGCCCGGGCCGCCGGGGCCGCTCGGACCACCGCGCGGGCCGCCGCTCACGCCACGCGGGCGGTCGCCGGGCGCCCGCGCGGGCCGACCCTGATCAGCGAGCGCACCGTCAGCAGCAGGACGAAGCCCACCACGCCGGCCGCCACCCACAGGCCGAGCGCGCCGTCCAGCGGCAGCGTGATGCCCAGCGCGCCACCCGCCACCCAGGACAGCTGGAGCACCGTCTCGGAGCGGGCGAAGGCAGAGGTCCGCACGGACTCCGGGACGTCCCGCTGGATCACCGCGTCCAGGGCGAGCTTGCCCAGCGAGGCCGCCATCCCCGCGACCGCCGCGACCACCACCACCGTCACCACGCCGTACCAGAGCGCCGCCGCCGCGGCGGCCGCGGTGGCCAGCGCCAGCATCGCGGTGACCGTCGCCTCCGAGCCCCGGGTACGCAGCCAGGAGCCGAGCACCGAGCCGGTCGCGTTGCCCGCGCCGGCCGCGACCGCGACCAGGCCGAGGGCGACCGTCGGGTCCAGGCCGCCGATCGGGTCGTCACGCAGCAGGAACGCCAGGAACATCACCAGGAAGCCCACCAGCCCGCGCAGCGCCGCCACCGCCCGCAGGGCCAGGATCACGGACGGGCCGACGGTGCGCAGATTCGCCTTGGGGGGCTTCGCGGCGGGCTGCGGGGCGGGCTCCCGGGCCCGCTCGCCGAGGGAGGTCCCGCCCGGCGAGGCGTGCGCGCCGTGGTGCTGCCCGTGCCCGTGCAGCAACCCGTGCGGGTGGTCGTCTGCGTGCAGGACGGCGCGCTGCTCGCCCTTGGCGGAGTCCACCTTGTGCGGCAGGTGGAAGGCCATCAGGGTGCCGATCACGAAGACCAGGAACGCCCCGCGCAGTGGCCAGCCGGGCCCGGCCAGATGCAGCAGCGCGCCGATCGGCGCCGCCACGAAGGTGGCCAGCAGACCCGCCAGGGTGACCCGGGAGTTCGCCTTCACCAGGGACAGCCGTTTGGGCAGCAGCCGGGGCACCACGACGCTGCGCACCACCCCGTACGCCTTGGAGGCGACCAGCACGCCGAGCGCCTCCGGGTAGAGCGCGAGCCCGCCGGTGGCGACCGTGCCGGCCATCGTCCAGGCCAGCACCGCGCGGGCCAGCATCGACATCGCCATGGCGGCCCGGCGGCCGTGCGGCAACCGGTCCAGCAGCGGGCCGATCACCGGGGCCAGCAGGGCGAACGGCGCCATCGTGATCAGCAGGTACAGCGCGACCCGCCCGCGGGCCTCGCCGGTCGGGACGGAGAAGAAGATGGTGGACGCCAGGGCGATGGTGATCAACATGTCGCCGAAGGAGTTCAGCGCGTGCAGCTCGATCAGCTTGGCCAGGCCCGACTCGCCCGCGCCCTCGGCGGAGGTGGCCCGGCGGATCCGGCGCCCGGTGCCGTGCACGACCCGGCCGGTACGCAGCCCGACCGAGGAGGCGCCACGGACCAGGACGTTGCGGTGCGGGGGCTCGGGCGACTGCTCCTCGTACTCCGGCGGGGCCGGCCCGCCGGCGTCGGGAGCGGGGTCGCCTTCGGGCCGCGCGGACCCGTCCGCCTGCTGCGGATCGACGTCGTCCGCAGGGAGGACCGGGGGTTGATGTCGCGGCACGGCGGCCGGCTCGTCGGGGCTGCCGTCCTGTGAGGCGTGCACCGTGTGCTGCGACGGTTTCTCGTCCGCCACGTAGCCATCCTGCCCGAGAAACCCGACCGGGACGAGGGATTCCGCTCCTCTCGGCGCGGCCCCCGCGGCCCCGGGGTGTCCCCGGCAGCCGACCGGCGGGTAGCCTGCCCCTTGCGTCATTGTCCTGTACGTCGCCATCCGTGCGCCAGGGCCGCCGAGGGGGAACCGGGCGGGTGGGCGGCGCGGTCGGTACCCGACGGGGCCGGTAGTCGCGCAGAATAGGGGAAGAAGCCCCTGGCCGCGACGGAACAGGCAACACGCCGTAGGCAACAGAAGAACTGGGAGAGAATCGACGCCGTGAGTGCTGCGATGCGAAGCCGTACCCCCGATCGGCTCTGTGCCGAGGCCGTCGAGCTCGCCCGGCAGGCAGCGGTCGAGGCGGTCGGCCCCGAGACGGTAGGGGCGCACCTGGGCGCCCAGGCGGACGCCGAGCGGGTCGTCACCCACACCTTCGAGTGCCTGGACGCCGCCTACCGCGGCTGGCACTGGGCCGTCACCGTCGCCCGCGCGCCCCGGGCCAAGAACATCACGCTGGACGAGGTCGTGCTGCTGCCCGGCCAGGACGCGGTGCTCGCCCCGCAGTGGGTGCCGTGGAGCGAGCGGCTGCGCCCGGGCGACATGGGCCCCGGCGACCTGCTGCCGACCGACGCCGACGACCTGCGGCTGGAGCCCGGCTGGACGGGCGAGGACGAGCCCGCGCCGAACTCCGTCGCCGCGCTGGTGGCCGAGGACGACCTGGAGATCACCGACCCGCACATCCAGCCGGCCCCGGCCCGGGCCCGGATCGGCGCCATCGCCGAGGAGCTCGGCATGGGCCGCTCCCGGGTGCTCTCCCGGCTCGGCCTGCACCTGGCGGCCGACCGCTGGGAGAAGGCGCACGGCCCGCAGACGCCGATGGCCCAGGCCGCCCCGGCCAGTTGCAACAGCTGCGGCTTCCTGATCCCGATCGGCGGCTCGCTCGGCCAGGCGTTCGGCGTCTGCGGCAACGAGTTCGGCCCGGCCGACGGCCAGATCGTCTCCTTCGCGTACGGCTGCGGCGGGCACTCCGAGGCCGCCGTCATCCCGGCTCCGCCGGCGCCGTCCGAGCTGATCCTCGACGAGCTGGTGATCGAGCCGCTCCAGCTCCACCCGGACCGCTCCAGCGGCTCCGTCGAGCCCGACGCCCCGGCCGAGGAGCTCGGGCACAGCTGATTGTTGGGGGCTCGGCTCGCGGTACTTCTGGGGCTCGGCTCGGCTCGCGGGTCTGCTTCTGCCGTTCCTTCGGGCGTGGGGGCGGGCGCGGGGTGGACGCCGGTGCTGCCTTGGACCGCTCGCGGGTCCGTTCCTCAGGCGGCGTCAGCGGCCTTGTCGGGCCTCGTGTCGCACGTGACAGGGCCGCTCGTGAGCCGGGCGCGGCGGCCGGGGCGCGCCCCTGGTCCTGCGGCACGTCCGGGGCAGGGAAGAATGCCCCCGTACGGCACGGCAGGGTGGCAGCGGCGGAAGGTGGCAGTCCAGTGGAGCCTCGGATCATCGGCAGCGGTACGGACGATCAGGCCGCCGACGTCTTCGACACGGCAGGGCTGCGCCACCGGGTGCTGGAGGCCTGGACGGCCGCCCCGGCGCGCTTTCGCGAGGACGCCAACGCGGAGGAGGAGCTCGCGCTCGGCGGTTACCGCGACCGGCTGGTCGTCGAACTCGCCCAGAACGCCGCCGACGCGGCCGCCCGCGCCGGCGGTGAGCCCGGGCGCCTGCGGCTGACCCTGCGTGACGGGGTCCTGGCCGCCGCCAACACCGGTGCCCCGCTGGACGCCGCCGCCGTGGAGTCGCTCTCCACCCTGCGCGCCTCCTCCAAGCGGGCCGACCGCAGCCCGACCGTCGGCCGCTTCGGGGTCGGCTTCGCGGCCGTCCTCGCCGTCACGGACGAGCCAGCCGTGCTCGGCTCGCACGGCGGCGTGCGCTGGTCGCTGAGCGAGGCGCACACGCTGGTGGAGGCCCGGCCCTCGCTCGCCGAGGAACTGCGCCGACGCGAGGGCCATGTGCCGTTGCTGCGGCTGCCGTTCCCCGCCGAGGGAGCCGCGCCCACCGGCTACGACACCGTGGTGGTCCTCCCGCTGCGCGACTCCGCCGCCGAGGACCTCACCCGCCGGCTGCTCGCCGAGATCGACGACGCGCTGCTGCTCACCCTGCCCGGCCTCGCCGAGGTCGTGGTCGAGACGCCGGACGGCACCCGCGTCCTCACCCGCTCCGCCGGGGACCAGCGCCCGGACGGCATCACCACCATCACCCTCACCGACGGCGCCGCGCGCACCGTCTGGCAGAGCGTCACGCTCGCCGGCACCACCGACCCCGCGCTGCTCGCCGACCGCCCCACCGAGGAGCGCGCCCGCCCGTACTGGACGGTGACCTGGGCCGTGCCCGTCGACGAGGACGGCAGCCCGCGCAAGCCCCGGGTCGCGCCGGTGGTGCACGCCCCCACCCCCAGCGACGAGCCGCTCGGCATCCCGGCGCTGCTGATCGCCTCGTACCCGCTGGACCCGACCCGCCGTCATGTCGCGCCCGGGCCGCTCACCGACTTCCTCACCGAGCGCGCCGCCGACGGCTACGCGGACCTGCTGCGGGCCCGGGGCGGCGACCTCGGCTCGCTGGGCCTGGTGCCCGGCCCGCTCGGCCAGGGTGCGCTGGACAACGCGCTGCGCGCCGCCGTCCTGAGCCGGCTGCCCGGCATCCCGTTCCTGCCGCATCCGGCGCCCGTCGAGGAGGGCACCCCGGCGCTGCGTCCGCGCGACGCCACCCTGCTGGAGGGCGCGGACCGGGACGTGGTCGAGGCGCTCGCCCCGATCTTCCCCGGCCTGCTGCCGGCGGGCCTCGAACGCCGCAGCGAGCTGCGGGTGCTGAACGTCCGGCGGATCCCGCTCGCCGAGGTGGTCGACCAGCTCGGCGGCCTGGAGCGGGAGCCCGCCTGGTGGCGCAACCTGTACGCGGCGCTCGGCGCGGCCGACCCGGAGTCGCTCGGGGCGCTGCCCGTCCCGCTCGCCGACGGGCGGATCGTCACCGGCCCGCGCCGCGTCCTGCTGCCCTCCGACGACGCCGACTGGGCCGCCTTCCCCGGCTACCCCGACGCGCTGGCCGGCGCCCTGGCCCGGCTCGACCTGCGGCTGGCCCACCCCGAGGCCGCCCACCCGCTGCTGGCCAAGCTGGGCGCCGCCACCGCCACCCCCGCCGGGGTGCTGGACACCCCCGAGGTGCGGGCCGCCGTGGCCCGCTCCTACGAGCTGGCCGAGGACGACTTCGACGCCGCCGCGGACCTCGCCGACTCCGTCCTCGCGCTGGTCAAGGCCGCCGAGGCGGCCCCCGGAGACCACCCCTGGCTGGCCCGGCTCGCCCTGCTGGACGACGAGGGCGAGGCCTCCCGCGCGGGCGAGCTGATCCTGCCCGACAGCCCGCTCGCCGCGCTGGTGCGCGAGGACGACGCCGGCTACGTCGACGACGAGCTGCTGGAGCGCTGGGGCCCACAGGTGCTGGCCGCCGTCGGCGTGCTGGGTGACTTCGTGCTGGTGCGCGCCGAGGACGTGGTTCTCGACCCGGACGACCTGGAGCGGCTCGACCCCACCGCCCCCGCGGACCGCGCCGCCGGCGGCTCCCCGACCGGGCTGATCGACGAGGCACCGGACGGGCTGGCGGAGTGGTGCGAGGACACCCTGGAGGCCCTGCACGCCGACGACTCGGGGGAACTCGGCGCACCGCCGGTCGCCGCCGAGCTGCTCGCCGTGCGCGACCTAGACCTGGTGGACGACGACGCCTGGCCCGAGGCCCTGGCCCTGCTGGCCCGCCCGCCGTACCGCGAGGCGGTGGTCGGCCCCGTACGCACCCTGCTGCCGGGCGGAAGCTACACCGACCTGCCGCCGTACACCGCCTGGTGGCTGCGCGACCACCCGGTGCTGGACGGCCGCGAGCCGGCCGGCCTGCGCGCGGCCGGCGCCGACCCGCTGCTGCGCGGGCTGTACGACGAGGCCCGCACCACGCTGGACGAGCAGTTCCTGCACGCGCTGGGCGTACGCACCACGCTGGCGGCGCTGCTGGCCGAGCCGCACGGCCCGGACGAGCTGCTGGACCGGCTGACCGACCCGGCCTCCGAGGTCGGCCACCGCCAGCTGCACGGCATCCACAGCGCGCTGGCCGCCGTGCCGGTGGAGCGGATCGAGCCGCTGGACACCGTCCGCGCGGTGCCGCCGCTGGATCCGGAGACCGGCCGCCGCCCGGACGGCACGGTGCTGGTCGACGCCACCGACGCGGTCGTCGCCGACGCGCCCGACCTCGTCCAGCTGCTGCACCCGTACCCGCTGCTGCCCGTCGCCCCGGCGCTGGCCGCCGACCTCGCCGAGCGGCTGCACGTCTCGCTGGCCAGCGAGGTGGCCGGCGGCCGGGTGCTCTCCGAGGGCGTCCTGCACCGGGTCCCGGCGGTGGTGCGGGAGCTGCTGCCCGGCTGCCCGGCCGCGTACGAGGAGCACGAGGAGCTGCTCGTGGTCGGCCCGGACGGCGGGGAGGCCGCCGTCGACTGGCGCTGGGACACCTCGGCCGGCACCCCGGAGGTGCCGTACGACCCGGAGACGGCCGAGGAGGCGGACGAGGACGACGAGTTCGAGGTCCCGCCCGTACCCGGGCTGCTGCACGCCGCCACCCCGGAGGGCCTGGCGGCGGGCCTGGCCTGGTCGGTCGGGCAGTGGCACCGCCGGTTCGAGGTGCTGGCCGCGCTCACCGAGCCGGACCGGGCGTACGAGCTCTCCGCCGCGCGGGACTTCGAGGGCTGACCGGCCCACCGTGGCGGCCCTGACCGCCTCGGCCGCCGCGGCGACCCGCCGCCCGCCGGCGCTACGGCCGGCGCGCGGCGGGCACCGCCCGCGCCTGCGCGGCGTCGCGCGCCGTGTCCCGGGTCGCGTCCTCGGTGTCCTCAGCCGCTTGTCCCTCGCCCCGGCTCTCATCGCTTCCGGCCCCGGCGCGCCCATGTCGCCACCCCCCTCGGCCGTCAATCGTCCGTTCGGCGGTTGATGACCCACCAGACGATTTCCAGCACGATTCCGGCCACCACCGCGATGCCCACGGCGCCCCAGGCGTCTCGGACACCGGCCAGCGAGAGCTGGAAGAAGTCGGACAGCCACGGCACCGTCAGCACCAGCGTGAACGCCCCGCACATGGTGGCGATCAGCAGCAGCCGCCACCAGTTGTACGGCCGGGCCACGATGGCCAGCACCCAGATGGCCACCAGGAACAGTGTCAGCGTGGCCACGCTGGTGTCGGCCTCCAGGTCGGTGCTGTGGTTGGCGCGGGCCAGCGCGTACGCGGTGAAGGTGGCCGTGCCGGCGATCACCCCGCCGGGGACCGCCAGGCGCAGCACCCGCCGGACGAAGCCCGTCCTGGCCCGCTCGTTGTTGGGCGCCAGCGCCAGGAAGAAGGCCGGCACCCCGATGGTCAGCGTGGAGAGCACGGTGGAGTGCCTGGGCAGGAACGGGTACGGCGAGTGGGTGAAGATCACCAGCAGCGCCAGCAGCACCGAGTAGACCGTCTTCACCAGGAACAGGTTCGCCACCCGCTCGATGTTGCCGATCACCCGGCGGCCCTCGGCGACCACCGAGGGCAGGGTGGCGAAGCGGTCGTCGAGCAGCACGATCTGCGCGACCGCGCGGGTCGCCTCGCTGCCCGAGCCCATCGCCACGCCGATGTCGGAGTCCTTGAGGGCGAGCACGTCGTTGACGCCGTCACCGGTCATCGCCACCGTCCGCCCGCGCGCCTGGAGGGCGCCGACCAGCTCGCGCTTCTGCTGCGGTGTCACCCGGCCGAAGACGGTGGTGCGGTCGGCCGCCTCGGCCAGCGCCCGGGCCTCGGTGGGCAGCCTACGGGCGTCCAGCGGGTGCTCGGCGCCGGGCAGGCCCAGGTGGGCGGCGACCGCGCCGACCGCCACCGCCGCGTCGCCGGAGATCACCTTCGCCTCGACCTGCTGGCTCTCGAAGTAGCGCAGGGTGTCGGCGGCGTCGTCGCGCAGCCGCTGCTGGAGCACCACCAGGGCGAGCGGCTGGAGGCCGGCGGCCGGGTCCGGCGCGTCCAGCGGGACGAGCGTGCGGCCGAGCAGCAGCACCCGCAGGCCCTTGGCGCCCAGCTCGTCCACCTCGGCGAGCGCGTCGTGACCGGCGGGCAGCAGGACGTCCGGCGCGCCGAGCAGCCAGCTGGCCTCGCCGCCCTGCGGCTCCAGCAGCTGGACCCCGCTCCACTTGCGGGCGGAGGAGAAGGGCATCGCCTCCAGCACCCGCCAGACGCCGTCCGCCTCGGCGGCGGAGCTGCCGTACGCGTCGATGACGGCCTGCATGCTGGGGTTCGGGCGGGCGTCGGCGCCGGCCATCACCCCCAGGGCGGTCTGCAGGACCGCCCGGTCGGCGAGCCGGACATCGTCGTGGGCTGCGTGGGCTGCGTGGGCGGCGTCTGCGGCGTCTGCGGCGGGCCCGGCGGCCCGACTCCCGGCGCGCCCTTGCCCGTCGGCCTGCGGGAGGCCGTCGGCCAGCGGGCGCAGCTCCACCACGTCCATGCCGCCCTCGGTGAGGGTGCCGGTCTTGTCCAGGCAGACGGTGTCGACCCGGGCCAGGCCCTCGATCGCCGGCAGCTCCTGCACCAGGCACTGCTTGCGCCCCAGCCGCACCACACCGATCGCGAAGGCGACGGAGGTGAGCAGCACCAGACCCTCGGGCACCATCGGCACGATGCCCGCGACCATCCGGCGGACCGCCTCCCGCCAGTCGTTCCGTTCCACCGCGAGCTGGCTGACGACCAGCCCGATCGCGGTGGGGATCAGCAGCCAGGTGATGAACTTCAGGATGCTGTTGATGCCGCTGCGCAGCTCCGACCGGACCAGCGTGAACCGGCTGGCCTCCTCGGCGAGCTGGGCGGCGTACGCCTCGCGGCCGACCTTGGTGGCGGTGAACGCGCCGGCGCCCGCGACCACGAAGCTGCCGGACATCACCTCGGCGCCGGGGTGCTTGAGGACCGGGTCCGGCTCGCCGGTGAGCAGCGACTCGTCGATCTCCAGGCCGTCCGCCTCGGTGACCCGGCCGTCGACGATCACCTTGTCGCCGATGCCGAGCAG
Source organism: Kitasatospora sp. NPDC050543 (assembly GCF_044457565.1). NCBI lineage: Bacteria > Bacillati > Actinomycetota > Actinomycetes > Kitasatosporales > Streptomycetaceae > Kitasatospora > Kitasatospora sp. NPDC050543. The sequence goes on from NZ_JBITGZ010000023.1 coordinate 109,073, forward strand.
CACGGTGTCGTCCAGCACGATCTGGGCGGTCGCCACCTGCTGGGACCGGCCGTCCCGGCGGACCTGTGGTCTGGCCTCGCCGATCAGCGCGAGGCTGTCCAGGGTCTTCTTGGCGCGCAGCTCCTGGACGATGCCGATCGCCGTGTTGGCGACGATGACCAGGCCGAAGAGGCCGTCCTGGATCGGGCCGACCACCAGGATGATGCCGAACATGACGCCGATGATGGCGTTGAAGCGGGTGAGGACGTTCGCCCGGACGATCTCCTTGACCGAGCGGCTGGAACGCACCGGAACGTCGTTGACCTCGCCGCGCGCGACCCGCTCGGCGACCTCGGCGGTGCTGAGGCCACCGCGCCGCACGACCCCCCGGCCGCCGTCGGCCGGGCCGAGCGGGCGGGCCCCGGGCGTGTCGCCCCCCGGACCGGTGCTCCCAGAGCCTTCCGTCTCTCCCGGGGGGTGCGTCATGGCACCGACTCTACGGGGGCGATATGTCCGATGCGCCCTGCCGAAGACCGATTCAGTCCGACCGGGTGGCCGGGGCCTCGCCGTTCGTCGGGGAGGTGCTCCCGGCCGCCGCCCGGCCGCGTGCGATGGCGTCCCGGCGGGCGCGGCAGTACCAGAGGCCGATCAGCCCGAGGCCGCCGCCGGACAGGCAGATCCACGGCCAGCTGCCGTGGCCGTGGTCGGAGAGCGTGCCCCAGAACGGGAGGAGGGCCAGGAATGCGACGAACCACAGCGCCGTGCCGCCGCCGACGATGGCGACGTCGTTGGCCTCCAGGGGTGGGGGTGAGGGGCGCAGTGGGGTCTTGGGCATGTGGCTAGGGTACGGCGGGGGCCGGGGTGGCGTGCAGCGCCCACACGGCAGCGGCCGCTCGGGCGTGGCCGCAGGCCGGCGGCGGGCCGGGTGGGGGCGCGCCGGGAGCAGGTGGGGCCTGATCGAGGGTCGGCTCGAATGATCGTTCTACGCGCGAAGATAGCGCGTGCACGATCGTGGATTCCATACTTGAGGCTCCGGTCGGCCCCGGCACGCGAGCATGACCACCTGCCAGCGTGACCCCCCCGAGCCCTCCGAACCGCCCGGCCACCGTCGCCCCGGGCAAGGACCCCCTCCTCAGCCCCCACCAGAGGACGCACGAATGCCAGTGGCCCAGCCGACCACCGAGTCGCCCGAGCCGTCCCCGTCGTCGCCCCCCGCCGGCGCCGTCGACCGCTTCTTCCGGATCTCCGAGCGGGGCTCCAGCCTCGTCCGCGAGTTCCGCGGCGGAGTCGCCACCTTCTTCACGATGGCGTACATCCTCGTCCTCAACCCCATCATCCTGTCCAGCGCCGTCGACGTGAACGGCACTCACCTGGACAGCGCCCAGCTGGTCACGGCGACCGCCCTCACCGCGGCGCTGACCACCCTGCTGATGGGCGTGATCGGCAACGTCCCGATCGGCCTCGCGGCCGGACTCGGCGTCAACACCATCGTGGCCCTCCAGCTCGCCCCCAGGATGACCTGGCCGGACGCGATGGGCATGGTCGTGCTGGCCGGCTTCGCGATCATGCTGCTGGTCGCCACCGGGCTCCGCGAGCGGGTCATGAACGCCGTGCCGCTCGGCCTGCGCAAGGCCATCGCGATCGGTATCGGCCTCTTCATCACCCTGGTCGGCCTGGTCGACTCCGGCTTCGTCAGCCGCATCCCCGACGCCGCGCACACCACCGTGCCCATCCAGCTCGGCGGCAACGGCCACCTGCTCGGCTGGCCGGTGCTGGTCTTCGTGCTCGGCCTGCTGCTGACCCTGGTGCTGCTGGTCCGCAAGGTGCCGGGCGCCATCCTGATCAGCATCGTGGTGATGACCGGCGTCGCCGTCGTGATCGACCAGATCGCCGACATCGCGCCGCTCGACTGGGGCCTGACCGTCCCGGCCTGGCCCGGCAACCCGGTCGCCGCACCGGACTTCGCGCTGCTCGGTAACGTCAGCCTGTTCGGCGGCTTCTCCCAGGTCGGTGTCCTGACGGGTGTGCTGTTCGTCTTCACCGTGCTGATGAGCTGCTTCTTCGACGCGATGGGCACCATCCTCGGCGTCGCCGACGAGGCCCACCTGCTCGACGAGAACGGCGACCTGCCGGGCATCAACCGGATCCTGATGGTCGACGGCGTCGCCACCGCCCTGGGCGGCGCGACCTCCTCCTCCGCCAACACCTGCTTCGTGGAGTCCACGGCGGGCGTCGGCGAGGGCGCCCGGACCGGCCTCGCCGCCATCGTCACCGGCGGCCTCTTCGGGGTGTCCCTCTTCCTCACCCCGCTGGCCACCATGGTCCCCGCCCAGGCCGCCACCCCGGCCCTGGTCACCGTCGGCTTCCTGATCCTCGCCAACTCCATCCGCGAGATCGACTGGGACGACTACACCATCGCCGTACCCGCCTTCCTCACCATGGTGATGATGCCGTTCACGTACAGCATCACCAACGGCATCGGCTTCGGCTTCATCACCTTCTGCGTCCTGCGCCTGGCCGCCGGCCGCGGCCGCAGCGTACCGATCGCCCTGTACGCCGTCGCCGCGGTGTTCGCGTTCTACTACATGCTCCCGGCCCTCGGCCTGGACTGACCGAACTCGTGCGGATGGCCTGCCTCTCCCCGGTGGAGCGGCAGGCCATCGTGCTTCCCGGCCACCGCCTGCGGTGGCCGGCGCGCGGGCGGGCGAGCCCCGCGGGCGCGCGGGGGAGCGGAAAGTCGGACCGGCCGACTCTCCGCTCCAAACCCCAGCCTCTGGATCTGAACAACAACGGGACGCCGGACCTGATGGTCCGCCGGAAGTCCGATGGCCACGCCCGCATCTACTGGGGCAAAGGGCGCGGGCGGCCATATCGACCGACCGACGTGTTCCGGGAGGGCGCAGGCCTGATCTCGGTGGGGGGCATGCTCTGCCGGGCCGGATCGCTGCGCTATTCCTGTTGGGTCACCTGCTCCGCACTCAGTACGGTGATCCCCGGCCGGACCCGGCCGAAGATCTGTGGAGAGTAGCCAGATATGAACCCAGTCAGAGCAGGCAGGATCGCGGCGTCGATCGTCGCCGCAGTCGCACTGATCACCGCTGCGGCGGCACCCGCCTCCGCCAATGTCCCGTTGAAGATCGGGACGCTGAACAACATCAACAGTGGCAGGTGCCTGGAGATAGCCGGCTGGAGCACCGACGCGGGTGCCACCGCAAATCAGTGGGACTGCAACGGCGGTGCCAACCAGCGTTGGAACATGGCCGCCGGCCAGCAGATCTTCGTCAACGTCAACAGCGGCAAGTGCCTGGAGATCGCCGACTGGCGGACCGACAACGGTGCTCCGGTCCGGCAGTGGGACTGCACCGGCGGCGACAACCAGAAGTGGTACCTGCTGCCCTTCGGCAACAGCTGGGGGATCGGGAACCTCCACAGCGGCAAGTGTGTGGAGATCTCCGGCTGGCGGACCGACAACGGTGCTCCTGCCCGCCAGTGGGACTGCAACGGCGGTGCCAACCAGGTCTGGTACATGGGCAACTGAACTCAGGGGCCCGGGTCGTTCTCCGGCCTCGGCGGGCCGCCCGCCGCCGTGCAATCTCAACAATCCGGGGGCTGTGTAGCCCAGTTGATGATGGGCATACTGGTCTGGCGGACACGGGGAGGGGGTTCGGCCGATGGTGCAACAGGATCCGCCGGGGACGGTCGAGGCGAGGCTGCTGCCGGAGCCGTTCTGGACGGCGGACCAGGCGTCGTTGCAGGGCCAGCGCCAGACACTGCGCTGGTACCGGGGGCAGATCGTGATGCTGGTGCTGGCGGCGCTGGTCAGCACCGTGCCGGGGCCCTCGCACCGGGGTGACAGCGACGTCACGCCGCTGTTCTCGGTGGCGGCGTTCCTGGCGGCCGGCTACTTCTGGTACCGGCTGCGGCAGAGCAACCCGCAGGGGCGCTGGTACGAGGCGCGGGCGGCCGCGGAGTCGGTCAAGACGCTCGCCTGGAAGTACGCGGTGCGGGCGCGGCCGTTCGACGGCGAGGCCGACTCGGTGGTGGCCGAGAACGGCTATCTGCTGCAAGTGGCCGACGTGCTCAAGGCGTTCGAGGACCCGGCCGTGGTGCCGCCCGGCGCCGTACCGGAGATCACCGACGAGATGCGCCGGGTCCGGGCGAGCGCCCTGGTGGCCCGCCGCACCCTGTACCTGCGTACCCGGGTGGAGGGTCAGCGCACCTGGTACCGCTCGCGGGCCGACGCCTGCGAGTCGCAGTCGGTGTCCTGGGGGCTGGGCACGGCGGCGCTGATCATCGTCGGCGGCGCGGCGGCCGTGGCGCAGGCGCTCGGCGCCCTGCCGGTGCACGCCTTCGGGGCCTGCTCGGCGGCGGCCGCCTCGGTGATCGCCTGGACCCAGCTCAAGCAGCTCCGGCCGCTCGCCTCGGCGTACCAGCTGGCCGCCAGGGAGCTGGAGAACGTCGGGATGCAGCTCTCCGACCTAGACCTGTCGGCCTCCGACGCCGAGACCCGCTGGGCCAGGCTCGCGGCCGAGGCCGAGGACGCAGTCTCCCGCGAGCACACCACCTGGCGGGCCCGCCGGGCGTTCCCGCGTTAGACGGTCGATTCCACGGAGGGCCGGGCCGTCGCGGCCCGGCCCTCCGGAGGTTCCGCAGGAGAGAGAGGTCTCCGGGAGAGCGCCTCCCCCGCGATGACGGTGTGCCCGCCGGGCGGCGCGGGGCCGCCCGGCGGGCACGGGAGGGTCAGTCCAGGTGGGTGGGGACGTACATGCCGCCCAGCCCGTCGCTCGGCACGTAGGTGAAGCAGTAGCCGCTCAGGCCGCCGTAGTACTGGTCGCCGAAGTAGAGCAGGTAGTTGCCGGTGTTGGGACCGACGATCCCGTCCGGCTTCAGGCCGAGGCGGTCCTGGAACCACTTGACCTGGTCCTGAGTGGCCGGGCCGAACTGGCTGTCCTCGCCGATCGTGGCGCGCCCGGCCTTCCGGGCGACGTCGTTCACCAGGTGCTGCACGCACCAGGCGCCGGCGCCGCTGCTGCCGCGGCTGACGTAGCTCGCGCCCTCGGCCGCGGAGGCGGTGCTGCTCAGTCCCCCGATGGCCAGGGTCGCTGCACCGAGCACGACGGCCGTCTTGGCCGCAATCTTCTTGAACACTTCGCTGGTCCCCGTTTCTCTGCAGCACCGGTGGCCTCTCGCCGCCTTCGTGCGGCGGGCTTCCGGTGCGTCAACTGGTCGCGGCGTGAACGGTCGCCCGTCCGAGCCGCACCTCGTGAGCCAGAACTGTATGAGGACGAGGATCGCGCCGGGCGCGGGTTCGGCGTCCCACGGGCGGCCGATCGCTGTCCCATGGCTCTGACCTGGGCATTGGGACATTGGTAGGTGCTCAAGTGGGGACAAGGCAGACGCCCCTGTTCCACCCGGGGTGGTGGAACGGGGGGTCAGACGGTGCCGAACTCGCCGGTGGCGGTGGCGGTGACGAAGGCCTGCCAGGCGGCGGGGGTGAAGTCGAGGCTGGGGCCGTCGGGGTCCTTGGAGTCGCGTACGCGGCCCGGGTTGGCGTCGTCGACCTCGACGCAGTTGCCGCCGTCGCCGTTGGTATAGCTACTCTTCCGCCAGCGGGCGGCCTTCTCGTCGGATCGCATGACTGAACTCCTCCTGTGCCGCGCGGATCATCTCTGCCGAGTCTTTGGGTGGCAGGCCCTGAGCCCTGAGCAAATCGTAGAGCGCGCGGCGTCTGGTAACGCTTTCCGGGTCCTCGATCAGCGTGCCTGATCGGGCACCTTCTTCGTAGGGGACCATGGACCTGTCCGGCAGAGTCAGCAAGGTCAGTGATCCGCCCATCAGCTCCGAGTGCTCGCCCACGGAGTATGGAAGCACTTGGATCGTTGCGTGCCGCAGCCTGCCAGCAGCGAGCAGTGCGCCCAACTGGCCATACATGATCTGAGGCCCGCCCACTGGCCTGCGGAGAGCTCCTTCGTCCAGGATGAACCAGTAGCGCGGCGGCCTCGGCGCATACACGCGAGCCTGCCGCTTGAGTCGCGCCTCCAGCTTGTCGGCGATCTCCTCGTCAGTGCCGAAGGGGTCGCTGGAGCTCAGCAGCGCCTGTGCGTACTCCCGTGTCTGGAGCAGGCCGGGGACGATGGGTGCGTACTCCTCGTGCACCGTGGCCACCGCCGCCAGTGCCATGAACCGCCGGTACTTGTCCGGGAACTCCTCCCTCCGCGCCAGCGGGTAGAGCTTCAGGAAGATCCCGTCCGTCCCGAACGCCGCGTCGAGTGCCTCCGACAGCCCGCGCGGCGGCAGCGACTCCGCCGTCTCGATGCGTGACAGGTGGGCCTTGCTGAAGTTCAGGATCTCGGACAGCCGGGTGAGCGACATGTTGTCGGCGCGCGCCCGGCGCAGGCGGATCTCGGCGCCGTACAGATCCCGCGCGGATCTCTCCGGCTGTAGGTCGCGCGGCTTGAAGGTCATCTGCCGTCCTCCCCTGTTCCAAGCTCAGGGCCGGGACTGTGTCCCGCTGTTGAGCGTAGCTGCGAAGCGCGACGATCGGTGCACGGAAGGTGAGACGGCTACGGAAGGGGGCGCGGTGGGCGCTCGAAGCAATCCCTGCACGCCGGGTGTCGGCGAGGTGGTCCGGGACGCGAGAACCGGGCGTACAGGGGTCTGGATGGACGTTCTCGGCGGACATGTCTACCTCCGGCCGGAGGGCGGGGGCTGTGAGTGGACGGCCAGACCGCAGGACGTCCGGCCTGCGGGGGAGCGGCCCCGCCCGGCCGTCGCGGCCGGTGCCGAGCAGGGCCCGCGTGCCGACGAGAGCCGGGTGGCCTGATGGGCGGCCGCGCGCGGTTCGTACGTCCGCTGACCCGGTTCTCGTTCCGCGTCGAGCGGTGGTGGCGGTCGGAGGGGCAGTTCTCCTGGCCGGTGTGCTTTGTCAGCCCGCGCCGGCGTGCGATCTGGCGTACGTACGTCGAACTCGGCGCGGAGCGCGGGCTGCCGGAGGGCCGGACGCGGCCCGCGCCGTTCCGGTTGGCGGCGCTGCTGGAGGCGATGACGGGAGAGACCGTCCAGGTTCGGCTGCGGCCCGGCGGATTCCGGCTGGAGGGGGTGCTGCCCGTCGATCCGGTGCTTCAGGTCGCCGCGTACCCGATCCTCGGATCGGCCGACCGGTGGGGCGCGGGTGGCAGCCGTCGGTACTTCGTCGAGGTGGGCGACCAGACCCCGTTCGATTGGTAGCGCGTCGCAGTGGGGAGGTTCGGCGGGGGGCGCGGGAGTTTGGTCGTACTGCTGTGCAGGGCGGGTGAGAGTCGGTGGCGGAAGCGGCCTTCGTGACCCTTGCGTGTCCATGCCCGTGTTTGGATCGTCGCGGCCGCGCCCGGAATCCCCGGGAAGCGACCCCGTGCCGGGGGGCATGGCCGTACGCGGTACCGCTGCTGGCCTCCGCCGTGGCGGGCTCCCGCGCTGCACCCCTGCCGGCCGGCCCCTCGCGCGACTGCGTACCACCACGTCTGATACCCGGTCGGAGGGCACCCTTGCGCATTCTGCTGATCGCCAGCGCGTTCAACAGCCTGACTCAGCGCGTCCACACCGAGCTGCGCGAGCGCGGTCACACCGTGGCGGTGGAGCTGGCGCTCGGTGACGAGCCCGTACGGGCGGCCGTCGCCCGGATGGATCCGCAGCTGATCGTCTGCCCGATGCTCACCCGGGCGATACCGGAGGACGTCTGGTCCACCCGCCCGGTGCTGATCGTGCACCCGGGCCCGAAGGGCGACCGCGGGCCGTCCTCGCTGGACTGGGCCATCCACGAGGGCGCCGAGGAGTGGGGCGTCACCGTCATTCAGGCCGTCGAGGAGATGGACGCCGGTGACATCTGGGCGTCCGTGAACTTCGGCGCCCCGCCCTGCGGCAAGAGCGAGCTCTACCGGGGCGAGGTCGCGGACGCGGCCGTCACGGCGGTGCTCCAGGCCGTCCAGCGCTTCGAGGGCGGGTTGTTCACCCCGGAGCCGTTGGACTACGACCGCCCGGACGTCCGGGGCCGGCTGCGGCCGTATCACGCCCAGGAGTTCCGCCGGATCGACTGGGCGGCCGACGACACCGCCACCGTGCTGCGCAAGCTCCGCTCCGCGGACTCGCAGCCCGGCGTGCTGGACGAGCTGTACGGGCGGGAGTACTTCCTGCACGGCGGGCACCCCGAGGACCGGCTGCGCGGCAGCACCCCCGGCGCCGTGCTCGCCACCCGCGACGGCGCGATCTGCCGGGCCACCGTGGACGGCGCGGTCTGGATCCTCCAGCTGCGCCCGCGCCGGACCCCGGGCGGTCCCGCGACCTTCAAGCTGCCCGCCGCGACCGTGCTGGCCACGGAGCTGGCCGGGGTCCGCGAGGCGCCGCTGTCGCCCGCCGCGGCGGCGGGGCGCGACACCTGGGCGGAGATCCGCTACCGCGAGGAGGGCGCCGTCGGCTTCCTGGAGTTCGCCTTCCCGAGCGGCGCGATGAGCACCGACCAGTGCCGCCGGCTGCTCGCCGCCTACCGGGAGGCCGCGGACCGGCCGACCTCGCTCCTCGTGCTGGGCCCATCCCGGGACTTCTTCTCCAACGGCATCCACCTCAACGTGATCGAGGCGGCGACGTTCCCCGCGCTGGAGTCCTGGGACAACATCAACGCGATGGACGACCTGGTCGAGGCGATCCTCACCACGACCGACAAGTTCACCGTCTCCGCCCTGGCCGGCAACGCGGCGGCGGGCGGGCTGATGCTCGCCATCGCGGCCGACGAGGTCTGGTGCCGCGACTCGGCGGTGCTCAACCCGCACTACCGGCTGATGGGCCTGTACGGCTCCGAGTACTGGACGTACACCCTGCCGAGCCGGGTCGGGGAGGAGTGGGCCGAGCGGCTGACCACGGCGGCGCTGCCGGTCGGGGCGGCGCAGGCGCTGAAGCTCGGGCTGGTGGACCGGACGGCGGGTGGTGACGCCGAGGAGTTCCGCCGCTGGGTGGGCCGGGAGGCGGCGGCGCTCGCGCGGTCGGGGGAGCTGTCCGGGCGGCTGGTGCAGAAGAAGCGCCGCCGGGCCGAGGACGAGGACGCCAAGCCGCTCGCGGAGTACCGCCGGGAGGAGCTGGGGCGGATGCACCGCAACTTCTACGGCTCCGACGACTCCTACCACCGGCTGCGGCGCAACTTCGTGCACAAGGTCTGCCCGGTGGCGACCCCGGAGCACCTCACCGTCCCGATCGGGGCGCCGGAGGCCTGAGCCGCGGCGCGGGCCCGACCCCGCGGACGACGGCGGCCCCGGCCGGGCGGATCGGATCCGCCCGGCCGGGGCCGCCGTCATGCCTCAGCGCCCGGGCGCGACCCGCTGGCGCGGCATCAGGCGCGGCGCCGGGCCGACCACGACGGGCTGCGTCTGCGTCTGAGCCTGCTCCTCGGTGCTCGGCGCGGCGGCGAAGGCCAGCGCGCTGAAGAAGACGTAGCAGCCGAGGCCGACCGCGAGCGGGAAGACGAACTGGAGCGCCACCACGCCGCCGGGCACGGGGCGGTCGGGGCTCAGGTGCACCGAGATCGCCGCCATGCCGGTGTAGTGCATCGCGCAGACCGCGACGCCCATCACCGGCGCCGCCGACAGCACCGCGAGCGTGCCCTTGATGTTCAGCGCGGCCCAGAGCGCGGCCGTCGCCGCGAAGATCGCGATGCCCACCGAGATCCCGACCGTGACGTGGTCGTAGGAGAGGTGGCCGGGCACGACCATCGCGGCCATGCCCATGTAGTGCATCGCCGCGACGCCGAGGCCGGTCGCCGCGCCTCCCGCCAGCAGCGAGCCGAGCGGGTTGCGGCTGTAACCGACGGTGAACAGCCCCAGGCCCACCACCGCGACCGCGACGAGCAGGCTGAGCACCGTGAGCGGCACGTTGTAGTGGATCTGGGCGCCGGAGACGGCGAAGCCGAGCATCGCGATGAAGTGCATCGACCAGATGCCCGTGCCGAGTGAGGCCGCGGCGAACAGCAGCCAGTTGCGCTTGGTGCGTCTTTCCGAGATCAGTGCCCAGCGGGTGCCGCGCAGTGCGACGAAGGCCCCCAGACAGGCCACGAAGTACGAGATTGCCGGTGTCACCCAGCCGTAGACGGCGTGGTGGATCTCACCCAAGAGGAACTCCCAGGACGGAGTGGGGAGGCATGGCGCCAGGGCTCGGGCGGACGGTCCGGCGGGGAGGTGCGACGGGGAATGCTCAGCGGGTGCGTCGAGCATGGACGGCGCGAAGCGCGCGAGGGGGGCCGGGCCCTACCCAGGGAGCCCTGTGTGTGGTGCCCCTGACAACGAGGGACAGTAGTCACTACCGATGAGTCGCACAATGCCTCTCGAATCGGTAAAACCCCTGGTCAGAGCCGCCCTTCACGGGAGGGGCAAGATCTTGGCACCAAGTTCTGACGACGCCTCCGCAGCGCCCCCGTCCGGCCTGGACGAGGGCGCCGACGCCGTCACGGCGCCGTCACATCGCCGTCACTCCGCCGGTGCGAGGCCGAACGGGTGGCCCGCCGGGTCGATCAGTACGCGCAGGGTGCGCCCGTGCTGGTACTCGGGCTCGGTGGCGCCGAGGGCGAGTGCGCGGTCGGTGGCGTCGGTCAGGTCCTCCACGTAGAAGTCCAGGTGGAAGTGCTTGCTGCCGTCCGGATTGCCCCAGGGCGCCGGCACGTAGCCCTCGACCCGGCCGAAGCCCAGCGGGGTACCGCCCTCGGGGTTGTCCAGGATCGCGAAGTTCTCGTCCACGTGCCGGGACTCCCAGCCGAGCACGCCGCCGTAGAAGGCGGCCAGCGCGACCGGGTCGGCGCAGTCGATGGTGACCATGGCGAGGCGGGCGAAACCGGTGGCGCTCTGATCGGAGGGGAGGTCGGACATTCGAGTCGGCCCTTCTGCTGGCTCGGGTGGTGCGCACTGAGTCTGACCAGCATCCCGCGCCACGTCTGATATGTCCGTTCCTGTTCCCTTCCCGTCCCGCGCGTGTCGGTTCCCGCCCGCGCGTGTCGACGGTTCCGGGGCGGCGATATCGAGTTTCCTTAGGAAGGGTAATGAGCTAGGCTAAAGAACATGCCCGAGATGTCCGAGCCGGACCTCGCAGCCATCAGTCAGCTGCGGTCGTCCACCATGCGCCTCGCCCGCCGACTGAGACACCAGCGTGTCGAGGAGTCGCTCAGCCCCACCGAGATGGGGGTGCTGGGCACGCTCGGGCGCTGCGGCAGCGCCACGCCCGGCGAGCTCGCCAGGCGCGAGCACGTCCAGCCTCCGTCCATGACCAGGATCGTCGCGATGCTGGAGGAGAAGGGCCTGGTGCGGCGCGAGCCGCACCCGGACGACCGCCGCCAGGTGGTCGTCAGCAGCACCGAGCAGGCCGAGGCGATCCTCGCCGAGAGCCGGCGCCGGCGTAACGCCTGGCTCGCCGAACTCGCGGAGGGGCTCGACGAGGAGGAGTGGGCCGTCCTCAGGGAGGCCGCGCCCGTGCTCTACAAGCTCGCCCACCTCTAGGCGCGCTCGAAGGGCGCAGGACACAGCTCGCTGAACGCGGGACGCAGGACGCAGGTCGCACGACGGTGCGCGTACCCACCCGGGTGCGCGCACGAGGGGCGTACGGCCCGAAGGCACCGGACCGGACGAAGGAGTACCGCATCACCGCAGCACAGATCACCGACACCAGAAGCGCGACGGCGAACCTGCCCGTCATCGCGCACCGAGGGGAGACCACCGTGACACCGCCGGCCGCAGCCAGCGCCGCCGCCATCCGTACCGACGAGCAGAGCACCGACCCCACCGCGGCCACCGCCGCCACCGCCGAGAGCCAGGCGCCCGCCCCGACGGGCCTGCCGGGCACCGGCGACGACGACCCTGAGGAACGGACCGCGGCGGCCTCCCCCGCCGCGTCCGACACCGGATCCACCGGTTCCAGCCCCACCGGCGCCGAATTCACCCGCCCCGGGGGCATGTTCTCCTCGCTGCGGATCCGCAACTACCGCTACTTCTTCGCCGGCCAGGTGATCTCCAACACCGGTACCTGGATGCAGCGCATCGCCCAGGACTGGCTGGTACTGAGCCTGACCGGCAGCCCGCTGGCCGTCGGCATCACCACCGCGATGCAGTTCCTGCCGATGCTGCTGCTCGGCCTGTTCGGCGGCGTCCTGGCGGACCGGATGCCCAAGCGCAGGCTGCTGATCGCCACCCAGGGCGCGATGGGCCTGCTGGCCGCCGGCCTCGCCGCGATGACCATCGCCGGGATCGTGACGCCGTACTACGTCTACTTCTTCGCGCTGCTGCTCGGCCTGGTCACCGTGGTCGACAACCCGACCCGGCAGGCCTTCGTCTCCGAGATGGTCGGCCCGAAGGACCTCGCCAACGCCGTCAGCCTGAACGCGGCGAACTTCCAGACCGCCCGGCTGGTCGGCCCGGCCGTGGCCGGCCTGCTGATCGCGGCCGTCGGCAGCGGATGGGCGTTCGCGGTCAACGCGCTCTCGTTCGTCGCCGTGATCGCCGGACTGCTCGCGATGCGGACCGGCGAGCTGCGCCCGACCGCGCCGATCGCCCGCGAGAAGGGCCAGCTCCGCGAGGGGCTGCGGTACGTCAGGGAGCGGCCCGAGCTGATCTGGCCGATGGTGCTGGCCGGCTTCATCGGGACCTTCGGGTTCAACTTCCCGACCCTGCTCTCCGGCTTCGCCTACGGCACCTTCAAGGTCGGCGCGGGGCAGTACGGCCTGCTGAACACCGCGATGGCGGTCGGCTCGCTGGCCGGCGCGCTGCTCGCGGCCCGGCGCGGCGCGCCCCGGCTGCGCCGGCTGGTCGGTGCGGCGCTCGGCTTCGGGCTGCTGGAGGTGCTGGCCGCCTTCGCGCCCGGCTACTGGTCCTTCGCCCTGCTGCTGACCCTGATCGGGATCTTCGGGCTGAGCTTCAACACCTCCGTCAACTCGGCGCTCCAGCTGGCCACCGATCCCGCGATGCGGGGCCGGGTGATGGGGCTGCTGGTGCTGGTCTTCACCGGTGGCACGCCGATCGGCGCCCCGCTGGTCGGCTGGGTGACGGACGTGTACGGCCCCCGGCTGGGCCTGCTCGCCTGCGGGGTGGTCTCGACGATCGCCGCGCTGGTGGTCGGCCTGGTGCTGGCCCGCAGCGCCGAACTGAGACTCCGGGTGGACCTGCACCCGGGGCGCGGCGGCCGGGTGGTGGCCCTGGTGCCGCGCACCGCGACGACCGTCAAGTCACAGCTGGCCGAGGCCTGCTGAACCACCGTCGGGCCGGGCCGCGCAACGCGGTCCCGGCCCGACGGGCGGTCGGACACCCGGGCGGTCGGAGGCCCGCCGGGTGGCCGGATCGTCCTGCCGCGCTCCGGCGTCAGACCCTGATCTCCAGGACCTGGCCCGGCCACGGCCCGCTCGGCTGCTGCACCTCGAAGGCGTTCGTCTCGGTGAACCCGAGGGCGCGGTACCGGCCCACCAGCCGCCGGTCGTCGCCCGCGTAGCAGTCCACCCGCAGCAGGCCGATGCCCCGGCGGCGGGCCTCCTCGACCGCGTCCGCGATCAGCGCGGCGCCGATCCCGGAGCCGGACCGCGAACGGTCGGTGACCAGGTTACGGACGTACAGTTCACGCTCCGGGGCGGCCGTGACGTAGTCGGGCGCCACCTCGGCCAGCACGCAGCACCCGACCGTGCGGCCGCCGGCGTCCTCGGCCAGCCGGACCAGGAAGTCCCGGGTGTACCCGTGGATGTGCTCGACGGCCGCCGGCCGGCTGCTCCAGGGCCGGTCGCCCCACTGGCCGGTGCGGCCCAGTGAGGCCAGCCAGGCGATGGCGGAGTCCAGCAGGGCGATGATGTCGGCCGCGTCGTCCGGGCCGCCGGTGCGAATCTTCATGGATAACCGTTCTAGCCGACGTGGGGCCGCGGTGGAAGATGGGGCCATGAGGCTCTTTGTGGCGGTGCTGCCGCCGGTCGAAGCGATGCAGGAGCTGGCGGACGCGGTGGCCCCGGTGCGTGAACTGCCGGGCGCGGAGCGGTTGCGCTGGACGGGGGTGGACGGCTGGCACCTGACGCTGGCCTTCCTCGGCGAGGTGCCGCTGGAGCAGTTGCCGCAGCTGGAGGGGGTGCTGGACGCGGCCGTGGCGGGGCACGGGGTGCACCGGCTGCGGCTGGCCGGCGGCGGGCGGTTCGGGGACCGGGTGCTGTGGGCCGGGGTGGACGGGGAGACCTGGGCGCTGCGGCGGCTGGCGGAGGCGGTGGCCGGGGCGGCGGCCGAAGTGATCGGCGAGAGCGACGCGTTCACCTTCCACCCGCATCTGACGCTGGCCAGGAGCGGGTCCTCGCGCGGGATGCGGCGGGCGGTCCAGCGCGGGGTGGCGGCGGAGCTGGAGGCGCTGGCGGCGGGTCTGGCGCAGTTCCGGGGCGGCGAGTGGCAGGCCCGCGAGGTCCATCTGATGAAGAGCGAGACGGCGGGCGGCTTCGTGCACTACGAGAGCGTCCGCAGCTGGCCGTTGGCCACCTGGCAGCAGGGCTGAGCCAACCCGCGTACCCGCGTACCCGCCGGCCCGCGGCCGCCGGCTGCCGGCGCCTCGGTGCCCGTGCTCAGGGCCAGGCGCGCATCGCGGTGTCGGCGACCTGCTCCAGCTCGGCGCGGCCGGCGCCGTCGCGGGCGCGCTGGGACATGCCCAGGATGACGGTCGCGGTGAAGACGGCGAGCGCGTGGGCGTCGGTGCCGGGCGGCTCGTGGCCGGCCGCGACATCGGCGCGGATCCGGGACTCGATGACGCGGAGGTTGGCGTCGCGCAGCTCGCGCAGGCTCTGGTCCACCTCGGGTGAGGTGCAGTTGACGGCCGAGCTGACCAGCAGACAGCCCCACGGGTGGGCCGGGTCGGTGCCCGCGGCGGCGGCCTCGCGCAGCAGCCGGGCGACGGCCGCCCGGGCGGTGGGCTCCTCGGCCATGGCCTGGGCGCCGCGTGCGCCGTAGGTGCGCCGGTAGGTGGCCACGACCTCTTCGAAGAGGCTGCGCTTGTCGCCGAAGGCGGCGTAGAGGCTGGGCGGGCGGATGCCCATCGCGGCGGTGAGGTCGGCGACGGACGTCGCCTCGTACCCGCGCTCCCAGAACAGCCGCATCGCCTGCTCCAGGGCTGCCTCGCGGTCGAAGGAGCGTGGGCGGCCGCGCTGGGTGGTGGTCATGCGGCCGATTCTATATCGAGCACTACAGAACCATGTTACGGTTCATTTCATTAGCGACCACTACAGAAATGGGGGGCGTGGCCATGGGCACGCTTGCGGGGCGGACTGCACTTGTGACCGGCGGCAGTCGGGGGATCGGCCGGGGCATCGCGGAGCGGCTGGCGCGGGAGGGCGCGCTGGTCGGGGTGCACTACGGCAGCAACAGCGCGGCGGCCGGGCAGACCGTCGAGGCGATCACGGCGGCGGGCGGGCGGGCCTTCGCCGTCGGTGCCGAGCTCGGCGTGCCGGGGGACGCCGAGGCGCTCTGGAAGGCCTTCGACGCGGGGCTGGCCGAGGCCGGCGCCGAACCCGGGCTGGACATCCTGGTGAACAACGCCGGGATCGCCCTGAACGGCCAGGTCCAGGAGGTGTCGGAGGTCGACTTCGACCGGGTCTTCGCGGTCAACGTCAAGGCGCCCTTCTTCATCCTCCAGCACGGCCTGGAGCGGCTGCGCGACGGCGGCCGGATCGTCAACATCTCCTCCGGCGTGACCAGGATCGCCCTCCCCGATGTCGCCGCGTACTCGATGACCAAGGGCGCGCTGAACACCCTGACGTTCACGCTGGCGCACCAGCTCGGCGCCCGCGGGATCACCGTCAACGCGGTGGCGCCCGGGTTCGTCGTCACCGACATCAACCCCTGGCTGGCCGACCCGCAGCAGCGGGCCTGGGCGGCCGGGTTCTCGACGCTGGGCCGGGTCGGCGAGGTCGCCGACATCGCGGACGTGGTGGCGTTCCTGGCCTCGGACGACTCCCGGTGGATCACCGGGCAGTACCTGGACGCGACCGGCGGCTCGCTGCTCGGCGTGACCGGAGCAGCCGCGGGGTGACCTGCGGCCTGGCCGCGCCGGGGGCGGGCAGCGGGGTGGCGCTCCCGGCGCGGGCGGTGGGCCCCGCGCCGGGAGGTGCGGTGGTTCAGCCGAGGTCGGGCCGCTCCCGCAGCTCCACGACGGTCGGCTCGGCGTCGCCGAGTTCGAGCAGCACGATCTCGTTGACGCCGGACCGCAGCACCGGCTGCGGGCAGTAGAGCGTGCGCTGCGGGCCGCGCTCGTCGTAGCGGCCCAGGGCGAAGCCGTTCACCCAGAGCTGCCCGTACCGCCCGCCGGGCACGGCCAGGAAGGTGTCGCCGGGGCTCCGGACGGTGAGCGTGCCCCGGGCGAGGTAGGGCCGCTCGGCCGGCGGCTCGGGGCGGAACCCGAGTCCGGCCAGGCCCGCCAGGCCCGCCAGGCCCGCCAGGCCGGCCGGATCGGCCAGCTCGGCCAGCTCGGCCAGCTCGGCCAGTCGGACGGGCTCGGCGCGGCAGCCGTGCAGGTACTGGCGTTCGTGGCGGACGCCGCCGATGATCCCCTTGGTCTCGCCGACCTGGGGGCCGTAGTTCACCCGTCCGAGCGATTCGACCAGCAGCTCGACCGTCACCCCGCCGGGCACCGCCAGCGGCGCGTGCTCCACCCCGCGGGCCAGCTCCGCCACCCGCTCGCCGTCCACCCAGACGGTGGCGCGGTCCCGCAGCCCCTCGACGGTGAGCGGCAGTTCGGGTCGTGGGCCCGGTACCCGGAAGGTGTAGCGGACGAGTCCGTGCTCCAGCCCGAGCTCCTCGAAGGTCGGTGGCACGGGGGAGTCCACCGCGGCGCCGTACGGCAGCGGCGCGAAGGTGGTCAGGGCGACCTCCTGGGCGGGCAGCAGCGGCGCCGGCCCGGGCAGCTCGGGCTCGCGGTCGTCCAGGAAGCGCGCCTCGACGGGGTGCTCGGCGGCGAAGTCCGCCAGGACGGCCCGGAAGAGCTCGTACTTGGCGGTGGGCGCGCCGCGCTCGTCCAGCGGGGCGTCGTAGTCGTACGAGGTGATCGCCGGCTGGTACGGGGAGTCGACGTAGTCGGTGGAGTTGAAGGGCGGGTCGGCGTGGTTGGCGCCGGCCGTGGTGGCGAAGTTGGTGCCGCCGTGGGCCATGTAGATGTTCACCGAGCCGCCGGCCGCCAGGATCCGGCGCAGCGCGTCGGCGGCGTCCTCGGGCTCGCGGGTGTGGTGCTTCTCGCCCCAGTGGTCGAACCAGCCGTTCCAGAACTCCATGCAGAACGGCGGGTCCTGCGGGCGGTGGCGGCGCAGCACCTCGAAGGCCGCCTCCGGGTCGGAGCCGAAGTTGACGGTGGCGAGCAGTCCGGGCACGGTGCCGGCGCTGAGCAGGTGGTCCTCGGGGCCGTCGGAGGTGAACAGCGGCACGCTCACGCCCCGGCGGCGCAGGCCCTCGGTGAGGTGGCTCAGGTACGCGGCGTCGCTGCCGTGCGAGCCGTACTCGTTCTCGACCTGGACGAGCAGCACATTGCCGCCGCGGTCGCTCTGGCGTTCCACCACGCCGGGCAGGACGGCGTCGAAGTAGGCGTCGACGGCGGCCAGGAACTCGGGGTCCGAGGTGCGGGCGCGGCGGCCGACCCGGGCGGTCAGCCAGCCGGGCAGCCCGCCGTTGTCCCACTCGGCGCAGATGTACGGGCCGGGGCGGACGATCGCCCACAGGCCCTGGCGGGCGGCCTCGTCGAGGAAGCGGGGCAGCTCGGCGAGCCGCCGGAAGTCGCCGGGGGCGGGTTCGTGGAGGTTCCACGGGACGTACGTCTCAACCGTGTTGAGGCCCATCGCGCGCAGTGCGGCGAGCCGCTGGGGCCACT
Source organism: Kitasatospora sp. NPDC050543 (assembly GCF_044457565.1). NCBI lineage: Bacteria > Bacillati > Actinomycetota > Actinomycetes > Kitasatosporales > Streptomycetaceae > Kitasatospora > Kitasatospora sp. NPDC050543. The sequence goes on from NZ_JBITGZ010000023.1 coordinate 126,914, forward strand.
GTTCGGGGCGGGTTCGGAAGTAGTGCATGGCGCCGGAGAGGATGCGCAGGGGGCTGCCGTCGAGCTGGAATCCGCTGGAGTCGTAGGTCAGCATGAGCACCAGCCTGGGGGAAGGGCGGCCCGAACGCCATGCCCGGCCCGGCCGGGGGTACCCTCGTTGATCGTGGACCCCAAGACTCGTATGCGTATCGTGACCGGCGCGCTCCTGCTGCTGCTGGCCGTCGTGGTGATCAGCTCACTGGTCAGGAAGTAGCTCGCGGGGGCGGCGCGGACGGCCTGCCGAAGGCCCGTACGCGGCCCACGCGGGGCAGCTCACCCGGCCGGCTCTCCCCGCCGGGAGGCGGCCCCCGGACAACGCGGAGAAGGGGCCCCCCCCCCCGGCGGGGGGCCCCCCCCCCCGGGGGGGGGCCCGGGGCGGGGGCCCCCCCCGGCACGGGCCTCGGGCAGCACCACCAAATGGGAGCAGGGGGGGTGCGCCCCCCCCGCCGCCCCG
>NZ_JBITGZ010000024.1:0-118740 GCF_044457565.1 Kitasatospora sp. NPDC050543
GCGAATCCGACCGCGTCACCAGACCCCACCCGGCTGACCTGCACCTTCAACCCGGCAGGGACTCCAGGGCCCCTGAATTACGCGGAACGCAGGACAGGACGGAACACACTTCAGATCCCGGTGGTGGCTTCGGCCCTACCCTCTTTCACGGCACTCCGCAGGGCAGCGAAGTCGTGTTCGTTCTGGTCGGCGTAGGCTTCGGCGAAGTCCGCGATGGCGTGGTCGAACCGGTCGGAGCCGCCGAGGTAGGCGGCGAGCGTGATTCGGTCACCGGAGCGGGCGTGTGCTCGGGCCAGGGTCCAACCGCACAGCCGGCCGTACACCGCCATGCCCGATGGGATCATCATCTCGATCGGTGCGGAGAACTTCCAGTCCCGTAGCTGGCGCACGTAGAAGTCGCGGTCCACCCGGTCCGGGCCGGGGACGCGGGTCCAGCCGAGGAAGATGTCGCTCTGTGCCTGCATGAGGTGCTGCCCGGCGACGACGCGCTCGCCCTGGTTGCTGTACTGGCTGCGCCCGGCATACTCCACCAGGACGGACGGCTGAGCCTCCTTGGCTTGCAGGAACAGTGGCTCGACGCCGTCCCCGGCGTCCATCAGCGCGATCCAGGCGCGGGTGCCGACGCTGCCGACCCCGACGACCTTGCGGGCCATCTGGACCAGCGTGAACTGATCGAGCAGGTGTTGCCGGTCGGATTGCAGGGTGCGCCGGTACTTGCCCAGCACGGTGCGGATCAGGTCGTAGATCGCGTCGGCCTGTACATTGCTGAAGAGCTCTTCGACGGGGACGATCGTCGGGGGGGCGCTGATGATCTGCCGCCGACCGTCGACCAGGGTGGTGAGCTTGCCCAATGCCTGCGTGCTGTCACGGGTGTGGGCCTTGGCCAGCAACTCCTCGGTCGCCTTGAACCTCTTCGCCTTGACCTTGGACCTGAACTCCCCCATGGCCTCCTCGATGTCCAGGTGCGCGTACCAGACTTCCAGGAAGGGCTGCTTCGCGAAGCTGCGCATCGCCTGGCGATAGCCGTTGGCTGTCGCCAGGACGATCGTGCGGCGGGCCTTGTCGGAGAACTCGTTGTCGCGCCCCGCCACCGCCAGGCTCGCGGCCAGCCGCTTGACGTCCCACTCGAAAGGCCCGGGCAGAGTCTCGTCGAAGTCGTTGACGTCGAATACCAGTCGCCGCTCCGGCGAGGCGAACGCGCCGAAATTGGACAGATGCGCGTCTCCGCACAGCTGGACCCGCAGACCTGAGGTGGGAGTGGCGGCCAGGTCCGCCGCCATCGGCAGTGCGGCCCCCCGGTAGTAGGTGAAGGGCGATACCAGCATGCGCCCGTGCCGTACCGGCACCAGTTCCGGCACCCGCGACGCCGCCTGGCCCAGCAGCAGCCCGACCGGATCCCGCGATCTGCCCGGCTGGAACTCGCCGTGCGCCTCCAGCGGCGCTGCCTTGCGGGCTGCCTTCCCCAGTGCCGCCCGGTCCGCCCTGCTCAGGGGCTTCTGCGCCGCGCCCCGCGCGGATGCCCCCGCATCGGAGCTTCCGCCTGGCACGCCCTTTTTGGTCACCGTCATGGCCGCTCCCGTCGGGCCGCAGCCGCGCGTGCTGCTGGCTGACAAATCATCACAGATGGCTATAGATACACCTATTCCAGGCAACCTGTACGACGCCGGGACGGCATTCCCCCGAAGGAGTGAGCTGCCATCACGGTCCCGCGGCCACTCGGTCCGTTTCGCACGATCCGGTTCGCAGCGGAGCCGAGCAGAATCCATTCGTCGCGTTCCGGACGGGGAGATTCGGCAGACCGTGAATCGCCGGCCGCAGCTCAACGGTGCGCAACGACGGCAGCCGCTTTCGTGCGGCTCAGCGAGTCATCGGCGCTGGTCGCGGAAGCGGCGCGTCACTGCGTCGGCATCAGACTGGCGAGGCCACAATGGGGTATGGCATCAGGCCCGAACCCGGTCGCTCCGCCCCCGCTGACGCCGGATCAGGCCGCTGCGCGGGGTGAGCACTGGTGGCCGGTGGCGCTGGCGATCTTGGTCGCCGCGTTTCTCCACGTGGCGTTGCCTGCGAAGTACCGGGTGACCCCCTCATGGGTCGTCCCGGTCGTCATGCTCGTGCTGCTGGCCGCGCTGATCACCGGAGACCCGGGCCGCATCGATCGCCAGAAGCCATGGCTACGGATCACGACCGGTGTCGCCATTGCCTTCATGACGGTGGCGAACCTGTTCGCCGCCGCCCACTTGGTGGCCGACATCTTGACCAACAACAAGCTGTTCGCCAACAACGCCACAGGGCTGCTGGCCACCGGCGGAGTGGTCTGGGCCACGAACGTGATCACCTTCGGGCTGTGGTACTGGGATCTGGACCGCGGTGGTGCCGCCGCCCGCGCGCACCAGCCGGATGCGAATCCAGCATTGGTGTTCCCCGAGATGCAGCACACGGACTACGCGCCGGCCACCTGGGTGCCGATCTTCGCCGACTATCTGGTGCTGGCCTTCTGGACCGCCACTGCGTTCAGCCCCACCGACATCTCCGCGATCAAGCGGTGGGCCAAGCTGCTGATGATGACGGAAGCGGTGGCGTCCCTTGGAATCGGCGGGCTGGTGATCGCTCGCGCGATCAACATCTTGCAGTAGGAGCACTCGACCCTCGGGGTGGTGCGGTGGCTGAAGCCCATGCCCGCTGTCCCTTCAGTTGGAGATCAGCGGGTCCGCTCTGTTCGTAGTGGTGGCCGCTGGTTGGCGCGGGCTTGTGCTCGGCGCCTCCGGTGGTGGGCGTGGGCGACGGCCTGGTGGATGAGGCGCCGGGCGGCCGTTCGGACGAGTCCGGGAACATCGCCCCGCGCACGCCGAACTCGGCTCCTCCGACGTACAGTGCGACCGGGCAGTCCGTGGTGCCACGCACGGCGGGCCTCGCCCGGCTCACAACTTCGTCCCGGGCCGAGCGGTCGACTCACGAAGTACGTGGGACACCCGATCGGCGGGTGGGGCCCGCCGCAGGAACGTCGTGAGGAGCCGACGACGGCGTCATGTCGGGGACACGTCCGTCAACCGGCGGGGGGAGACGACTCCCGTGGCAGCCACCGGACCGGGTGGCCACTGCGGGGTGCGCAGGGCGCGGACGGCGACGCCGTCGCGACCGTCGCCGAGGCGGGCGCCGGCCAACCTGCGGCACGGGACATCCAGGGGCAGGCCCGCGTGGACGGCCGCAAGCCGGGCAGGCTCCACGGAGGTCCTTGACGATGTGTCCGGGAGCGAAGCCGTACTCAGGTCGTTGGCTGCGGCGTCCGCGTGGCTGGCGCAGGGGGGTGGGCGAGCACCTTGGGAGGGCGCCGGAACCCGTCCAGGTCGCAGGCCGCCCGGCCCGGCACGACCACCGTCGCGCCCCGCCCCCGGGGGCCGCCATGCCCCGCCATGCCCCGCCATGCCCCGCCCCGCACCGGCCGGCACGGGCGCATACCGACCCCCGTCCCTCGGCAGGTACCGCAGGCCCGGACCGTGTCCGGCCCGGCCGCGCCGCGATGGGCGCAGACGCGGCGGCGCTCAGCGCGGAATCACCCAGCCCGGCGCCCAGGTCCCGGCGGCGTCGTGGCCGACCGCTGTGGCGGCGAGGTGGGCGCGGAGGGTGGCCAGTGCCGGGTGGGGGTTGTCGCGGTGCCACAGGAGCGAGTGCGGGTAGACGGGCGTCGGGTCGGTCACCGGGATGCGGCGCAGGCCGTGGTCGGCGGGCCAGACGAGGCGTGTCTGCTCACCCATGAAGGTGGCCAGTGCCGGGGTGTCGGCGACGGTGTCGAGGAGCGCGTCGGAGCCGAAGTTGGGGCCGGTCGCCTCGATGGTGAGGCCGAACTCGGCGCCGAGGTCGTCGTAGTAGGCGGCCCACTCGGTACCGGGGACGATGCCGGGCATCCAGATCCGATGCCCGGCGAGCTGAGCGAGGGTCACCGACCGTGCGCCCGCCAGCGCGTGGGCGGGGCCGGTGAGGAGCTGGAGCGACTCGTCGAGCACCCGGACGGACTCGATGTCCTCGGGAAGGGGCCGGCCGGGGACGGCGACGGCGCGGAAGGACGCGTCGATCGCACCGGACCGAATGGCGGCGACGGCCGTCTCGATGTCGAACAGCCACACCACGTCGAGCTCGATCTCGGGGTGCGCGCGGTGGAAGCCGCGCATCAGGCCCGACGGTGCGACCCGCGAGGCGATCACGTCGACGCGCAGCGGACGGCGGCCGGTGCGCACGGACGCGAACGCGCGCTCGGCGACGCGCAGCAGCTCGCGCGCGTGGGGCAGGAACGCCTGCCCGTCGATGGTGAGCCCGGCGCCGCGCGGGGTGCGGGTGAACAGCCGCACGCCGAGCTTGCGTTCCAGCGCGGCGATGCGCTTGGAGACGGCCTGCTGGGTGACCGCCAGCTCGGCGGCGGCCTCCTGGAACTGCCCCGCTTCGGCGGCGGCGACGAAGGTCCGGACGGTGTCGAGGTCCATGCTGACACTCTATGGGTACAACCGTTGGTTGTGGCCCGTGGTCCTACGGTTGTTTGATCGCCGGGTACGGTGCTCGCTTTGATGATTTCGATCGCGGATCGGTTGTGCGAGGGAGTGGCGAGGGAGGGCGGGCATGAGGAGCGGGCACCGGCTGGGACATCTGCTCGGACAGCGGCTGGGTCGGCGGTTCGGGTGGCTGTGGGGAGCGTACGCGACCAGTGCGCTCGGCACCTGGCTCGCCTTCGGCGCGTTCCCCCTGATCGCCGTCCGGGTGCTGCACGCCGGACCGGCCGAGGTCGCCGCGCTCTCCTCCGTGGGGGCTGCGGTGGGCGCGGCCGTGGCGGTGCCGCTCGGCCCGTGGGTGGAGTTCCGCCGCAAGCGGCCGGTGCTGATCGCGATGGACCTGATGCGGTTCGCGGCGCTGCTGACGATCCCCACCGCCTTCGCGCTCGGCGTGCTCACCTTCCTCCAGCTCCTGCTGGTCTCGGTCGTCGTCGCGGCGGCCGACATCGGCTTCCGCGCCGCCTCCGGCGCGTACCTGAAGACGCTGCTGCCGGAGGAGGACCTGCTCGTCGCCAATGCCCGATTCGAGTCCACGGCCTGGACGACCACCATCATCGGACCGCCGCTGGGCGGCGCCGCGATCGGGCTCCTCGGTCCGGTGGCGACGGTGGTGGCCGACGCGGTCAGCTACCTGCTCTCGGCCCTGGGCATCCGCGCGACGGGCCGGCACGAGCCGCGGCCCGAGCGCCGGGAGGCCGCGCCCATGCGGGCCGGGGACCTGCTCGACGGTTGGCGGTACATCCTCGCCGACGCGACGCTGCGTCCGCTGTTCTTCAACACCGTCCTGTTCAACGGCCTGGTGATGGCCGCCGAGCCGCTGCTGGCCGTCCTGATGCTCGGCCCACTCGGGTTCGCACCGTGGCAGTACGGCCTCGCCTTCGCCGCGCCCTCGATCGGTGGGCTGCTCGGTTCGCGGCTGGCCCGACCGCTCGTCACCCGGTTCGGGCAGCACCGGGTCCTGCTCGTGGCCGGGACGCTACGCGCGATCTGGCCCGTCGGCCTGGCCTTCCTGGGGCCGGGCACCGGAGGGCTGCTGCTGGTGATCGGCGTCGAGCTCGGACTCATCTTCTGCTGCGGCGTCTTCAACCCCGTCTGCGCCACCTACCGCCTCCAGCACACCGCGACCGACCGGGTCACCCGCACACTGTCCGCCTGGGCGGTGACGGCCAAGGCCTCGACCGCGCTCCTGACGGCCGGCTGGGGCGTACTGGGCGCCCTGCTCGGCCCGCGTACGGCCATCGGCCTGGCCGGCGTGCTCCTGCTGGCAACCCCGCTGCTGCTCCTCCGCCGCACGGCAGCGCCCCTTCCCCAGCCGGACCCGGCGTCTAGCCGAGCCTGACACGCCCGCCACGGCCGTCACCGCGACCGCGCCGGCCTCTACACGGACCACCTCGTCGACGGTGACCCAGGAGCCAGAGCCGCACCGCGTTCTGACACACCTGAAACGGCCGCCCCGGGGGCCGGTGAGATCCGTTCCGGTGGCTGGTCGGTTCCACCGCCGACACCGGGCCGGTTTGTGGGGAGGTCCCGGTCAGCCGGTTGGTTTCCGTGCTCGTGGCCGCTGGTGAGAAGTGTGGGCGTTCGCGCAGGCCAGGGGCCGGCTGGTACGGCTCGGGGTACACCGTTCGGTTCGGCGGTACGGGCGTCCTCTGACAGTGGATCTCGGCCCTTCGCCAAGTGAATCCGGCTGCCACTCCCGGCCCAACTCGCAGACGAATACGGTGACTGCGGCAAGCACATCGAGCAGCGGGGGAGCACTCGGGTATGCGCGTCTTGGCGGGGCGGTACGAGCTGCTGCAGTTGGTGGGCAGAGGGGCATGGGCGAGGTATGGGAGGGTGTCGACCGCGAGCTCGGCCGAACCGTGGCCGTGAAGGTGCTGCCCGTCGAACTCACCCGTCAGGAGGACTATCGCCCCACCGCTGAAGGCCCTGGCCGCCCATCGGTGGAGACAGGTCCATCGATCTCGCGGAGCCTCCTGCTGGGACAAGTGCCGGTGCAAGTCACACCCATCGCCCAGAAGGCCAGATCTGGCGGACGGTCGGCATCCATGGGACCCCAGGTCAGAACGGAGTGTCAGTGCGTCCTCGTAGTGTGGAAGCAACGTTGGAGGGGCGCCGGAAAGGCGTCGAAAGAGCGTTGGAAGAGGGGTAGAACCATGTCTGCGACCAGGATCAAGCACAAGGTCAACCACGTCTCGCTCGTGGTCGACAAGTCCGGCTCGATGCGCCAGCACGAGGCGCAACTCGTCCGTGTGGTGGACGAGTTCGTGAAGGGCCTTCAGGAGGAGTCCGACCGACTCGGTCACGAGACCCGCATCAGCCTTTACGCATTCGATCACGAGGTGCAGAACCTGGTCTGGGACATGGACGTCAAGCACCTGCCGTCCCTGCAGGGCCTTTACAAGGTCAACAACGGTGCGACGGCGCTGATCGAGGCGGCCGTGAAGTCCGTCGACGACCTGAAGAACATCTGGGAAGGGTATGGGGAACACTCCTTCCTCCAGGTCGTCGTCACCGACGGCGAGGAGAACGCCTCCGGCTACTCGGAGACCGGCCAGATGCACACCCGTATGAACGCCGGCCGGGGCACCGCCGTCCTGCGCGGGTGGATGGACCGCATCCAGGGCGCCATGGACAACCTTCCTGATCACTGGACGTCGGCGATCCTGGTCCCGAACTCCCTGGCCAAGCGCACCGCTCAGGAGTACGGCTTCCCGGCGGGCAACATCGCGATCTGGGATGCGGACTCCAGCAAGGGCGTCGAGGAGGCCATCGGCACCGTCAAGGCGGCTGCCACGAGCTTCCTGCGGGGCCGCGAACAGGGCGTGCGCGGTACCAGGAACCTGTTCGCCATGGGCCAGGACTTGAGCACGGCCGAGGTGAAGGCCAATCTCGATGCGCTGGACACCGGCAAGTACATCCTGGTCCCGGTCGACCAGCAGATGCCGATCCGCGACTTCGTCACCAGCGCCGGGCACCCGTACAAGACCGGCTGCGCCTTCTACGAGCTGTCCAAGCGTGAGAAGGTCCAGGGCAACAAGCAGCTCGCCGTGGCGGAGAAGGACCCGGCCACCGGCCGGATGACAGGCAGGGTGTTCTCGGGCCCGGCGGCCCGCCAGCTCCTCGGCCTGCCGGCGTCGGAGGTCACGGTGAAGCCGGGCGACAACCCGTCGTACACCCTGTTCGTCCAATCGACCTCCGTCAACCGGAAGCTGGTGCCGGGCACCAAGCTGCTCGTCCTCCTGTAGCTGAGAACTGCGATCCAGCCACGGACGCGGCGGGGCGCTGCTGGCTCCACTCGTGCACGCCGAAAGGCAGCTCAACTTCTGCAGGACCCATCCGGAGGGCCGGCGTCGCTTGAGGCCGAGGCTCGGTGATGCTTGGACTTGGCGATCTTCTTGATCTCGCGACGCTCGGGCAATGTGAAGATCTTCGGCCGGCCGCCCCGGTACTTCGGACAGAGCGAGTCGAAGCCGTCCGTGTTGAGGTTGTGGATCACATCCCGGAGCCGATGCGCGTTGCTGAAGGTCAGCTCGGCGATCTTCGCCACATCCATGCGCTGAGCCGACAGCAGCACCATCTGGGCCCGCCGCCAGGTCACCACCGACCCGGCGCCCCGACGGACGGGCCGTAGCAGCCGCCTCCCCTCGTCGTCATCGCTCTCACGGACCCGCACGCGTTCAGCAACGTGATCATTCTGGCCGTCCGCAGCCGCCGACAGCAGCACCGGGCACCTCGTCCCAAGAGAGCGAACGTTGCCTGATGCGCCACAGGATCACCCGGTGTAGCTGAACTCGTTGGACCCGGCGGTGGGGGTCAGGTAGCCGTTGGTCAGCACCCGGACGTTCACGGTCGCGGGCGCGATCGGGCTCTGGTCCGGCAGCGGCGCCCGCACGGCGATCTCGGTCGACGTGACGGAAATGATGTCGGCGGTCCTGTTCCCGAAGTACACGACGGGGTTCTCCGCGAAGCCCACGCCGTTGATGGCGACCTTGGTCTCGACCGTTCCCGAGGCCGGGGAGATGTCGAAGACCAACGCCGGCTGCGGGCCGTCATAGGCGAACTGGTTGAACAGTGAGGCCGAGGAGGTGCCCAGGATGTTGGTCACCTGGACGTCGACGACACCGGTCCCTTCGGGTGCGTAACACGTGATCTGTGTGCCGTTCCCGTTGACGGTGAACTTCTCGCACGGGAGGGTGCCGAAGTCGACCACGGTTTCGGCCAGTTGGGGATCAGTGCCGAAGCCGCTGCCGTGGATGGTGATCTCCGTGCCGATGGGTCCGAACGTGGGGCTGAGCGAGTTCACCACCGGTCCGGAGCTCACCACGGGTGCCCCGACCTGTCCCAGGTACGTGGAATTGGCGTGTTGGAAGGCCACTTGGGCCATGAAGTCCTCGACCGAACTCCGGGTCGCGTACGGGTCGTACGTACCGGGCTTCCCGTAGTCGGTGTTCAGGGTGTACGGACTGCCCGGCTGGACATACACGTTGGGCCCGGGGAGGGAGGCGATCGTCGAAATGAGTGCCTTCACATCGAAGTCGGCCGCCGGTCCGGGATCCGGGTACCAGTTCTTGGCGGCGGCGAGGCTCGCCCAGGCCTGCGGAATCAGGTCCCACGTGTTGTAGCAGTGCTCGTTCGCGACCCACTGCAGGGAGTTGACGAAGTCGGCGAAGCCCTGATCGCCGGCCGTGGGCGCGGCGAAGGTCGACAGCGCGAACTGTGGTGTGTTGACCGGCCACTCCACCGCTTTCAGGTACGGCGCGACCATAGTGGCGATGCAGCCGCCCAGGCTGTGACCGACGACGTAGACCGTCGGGTTCGCGGGCGCCTGGCGGATCGCGTTGTCGAGCGCCTGCACCAGGTTGACGCCGGCCGAGCCCATGGTGACGACCTGGGTGAACGCCGTCATGGCGCCCTTCGACACCGAGACGGGCTGCGGCGACCCGCAGCCGGTGAACGGCACGACGGTGCCAACGGAGAGGTCCTCGAGCAGGTCGGTTGCGCTGGCGGCAACCGTGCCGCGGATGACCACGGCGAACTCGTTCGGGCCGGAGGTGTTCTTCACCAGGTACGCCAGGTTGGCGTTGTCCGGGCTCAGCCCGAGCCATAGGAGCTGCCAGTCGCCGCTCGTCGCGAGGGAGGGGTCCGACAGCTGGGCGTTGACGCCGAGCGTGATTCGCGCCGCCTGCTCCGAAAGGGTCTCCCCCGACGGACGCGGGGTCGCCCCGGTGGCCGCGATCGCGGCCAGAGTCATGGCCACCTTACGGGTTGTCGGATCCAGCGGCTGCACTGTCATACCTGCTCCTCGGGTACTCGCCCAGTAGGTTCGTATCCAAATCTATGGGCCGGGGCAGGTGCCTGATATCCGGTCGGTTACGCGGCGGAGCCCGGGTTCAGGCTTTCGGCCCAATGCGGCCGCTCAGCCGGTCGCCTTCGCTAACTCGGCGACGAAGGTCTCGACGAAGACCGGCAGGCCGGCCGGTTTGCCGCTGGTGATCCGCAGGCTGCGGCCCTGGCGGTCGACCCTGCGCGCAGGGACGCAGCCGGGATCACCCACCAACGTCAGCAACCCTCCGAGGCAAATCAGCCAGGCCAGATTCCGCGAGTGCCGGCGCCCCGAACGGTCCGGGCGGCCGTATCGACGGGATCGTCAACCAGCCGCGTGGCAGCCCGAGTTCGATCGCTCGCCCACGGTGTCCAGCCCGCCACAGTACCGTTGTCTGGCGTGAATTGACCGGATGGCCTATGTCGGGGGTCCCATGTCCGTGTTGAACGCCGTTCCAAGCGACACAGCCGTCGCCCGCATCCTGGGCGGCGACGGCAGACCGGTCGGGACGGGCTTCCTGGTCCGTGACCACGCGGTACTCACCTGCGCCCATGTGGTCTGTGCCGCGCTGGGTGAGCCCGCGGACCGTACGGAGCGGCCTGACGGGCAGGTCACGCTGGACTTCCCGCTGGCGGCGCCCGGGCAGCGGATCACGGCTGAGATCGCCGCCTGGACGAAGATCGAGGTGGACCAGTCGGGGGACATCGCCGTACTCAAGCTGCTCGGCCCCCCGCCCGAGGGAGCCGTCCCCGCTCAGCTGGTGGACCACGTCTCCGGCGCCGACCGCAGGGTACGCACCTTCGGGTTCCCGCCGGGCAGCGACGAAGGCGCGTGGAGCAGCGGCACGGTCCGGGGCGCGGTGGCCACCGGCTGGCTCCAGTGCGACTCCGACCCCGCCAGCCAGTACCGCGTGGAGCAGGGCTTCTCCGGCGCACCCGTCTGGGACGCCGGCCAGGGCGTGGTGGTCGGAGTCGTCGCCGCCAGCGTCCGTTCGGCCGTCCGCACCGGCTATCTGATCCCGACGAGGACGCTGCGCCGCACCTGGCCGGCCCTCGGCGACCCACTGGCCCCGAACCCGTTCCGCTGGCTGAAGCCCTTCCGGCAGAGTGATTCCTCGCTCTTCCACGGCCGCGAGAAGCCGACTCGGGAGATTCTCGACAAGCTGCGCTACGGCTCCGGGGTAAGCCTGGTCGGCCCGTCCGGCAGCGGCAAGTCCTCGCTGCTGAACGGCGGTCTGCTGCCCAGGCTGAGCGCGGACGAGGATCTGACCGTCGCGCACTTCAGCCCGGGGCAGCAGCGCGGTACGCCACTCGACGCGCTGGCCGCCGCGTTGCTGCCCCTGCGGGAGCCCGAAGTCTCCGAGGTGGCACGGCTGGAGCGTCTGCCGCAGCTGGCGGAGCGGCTTCGCGAGGGGCAACTGGTCGCGGTGACCGACCGGATCCGTGCCCTGCAGGGCACCGGCAGAATGCTGCTGATCGTCGACCAGTTCGAGGAGGCGCTGGTGGCGGGGACCGGGCCCGAACTCGACGCGTTCGCCGGCGCGCTCGGCGCTGCATGCGCAACGAGCACCGGTTACAGGTCGTCATCGCCCTGCGTGCCGACTTCCTCGGGACGGTGCTCGACCACCCGGCGCTGGCGCCGTTGTTCGGCCCGCAGCGCTCGTACAACCTGGGCGCGATGTCGCAAGCGGAACTGCGCGAGGCCGTGGAACGCCCGCTGGAGAACACCGACATCCGGTACGAACCAGGCCTGGTGGAGCGGATCCTGCAGGACCTGGGCACCGACCTCGGCCGGCTGCCGCTGCTGGAGACGGCGCTCACCGAGCTGTGGGCCGCCCAGCAGCGCAAGGTGATCTCGCACGCCGCGTACGAGAATCTCGGCGGAGTCAGGAACGCCCTGGTCAACCATGCGGAGCGGGTGTGACAGAGCTTCGACGAGGAGCAGCGGCGGCAGGCGGCCGCCCTGCTGACCCAGCTCGTCCAACCCGGGGACACCAGGACAGGGCCCACCCGCCGGGTCGCGGCCCGCACCGAGTTGCACCCGGACCAGTGGCGGGTCGCCCAACGGCTGATGACCACCCGGCTGGTGGTTCCGGCCGAAGGCCACCGCACCGGCGAAGGGCCGCCGGTGGAAACGGTGACACTGGCCCACGAGAGCCTGCTGACCCACTGGGACCGGCTGAGCGCCCTGGCCCACGCCGAGCAGGGCTTTTGCAGCTGGCAGGACGATCTGCGGCGGCACATCACCCGATGGGAAGCCGCCCGGCATGCCCGTAGCCGGCTGCTGCGCGGCGCCGACCTGCGCGACGCCCGCGACTGGATGCGCCGCAAGGAGCGCGAACTGCCCGACCGCGAGCGCAAGTTCATCAGCGCCAGCGTGACCTGGTCACGCCGCCTCAGAGCGCTGACCGCCGCGGTGGCGACGGTGGTGGCGGTGGCCGGCGGTGGCGGCACCTGGCTCTGGCGTCACAATCTGGTGCGGGAGTCATCCTCCGCCGCCGCCAGGACCCTGGCTCAGCAGTCCAGGGAGGCGGACGAGAGTACCGGCCCCTGGGACGGCTTCACCGCACTGCTGCTGGGCATGCGCGCGTACCGAACCGAGGACAATCCGCAGACCCGGGCGCTGCTCGGCGAGTACTTCGCCCGGTACGGCTTCGCCGACCTGGTGGTCCCCGACTACTCCCGGTCCTCGTCGAAGCCGGTCGGCGGACCGGCTCAGACCACCGCCGACGGCCGTACCGTCCTCTCGCAGGCGGCCGACGGGAAGACCGCGATCTGGAAGCTGGGCGGCCCCGGCACCGTCCGGGTGCCCGTCGACCGGCATGACGGTGCCCAGGCGCTGAGCCCGGACGGATCGTGGCTGGCGTTCAGCGACGGCCCCGGTCTCTTCGGCACGGTCCCCGACCTCGACCACCCTGTGATCAGGCAGGACCAGACGGTCAGGCTGCGTGACCTGCGCAGCGGCGAGGTCCGCGAGCTCGAGCCGCCACCGGGCATCGAACCGTTCCCCGACTTCGCCGAGCTGGGCGCCGAGCCGGGTACCAGCCTGCCGCTGCCCGAGGCTCCGGCCGAGCAGTCGGTCCCGCTCTCCTACGAGCAGCTGGTCTTCGACTCCACCGGTGCCTTCGTGGCCGCGCAGACCACCGGCGGCCGCCAGGTGGTGTGGGAAGTGGCCACCGGCCGGGTCCACGCGGTCCTGACCGGAGGGCCGTCCTTCCTCACCGACCTCTGGCTCACGCCCGGTGCCTCGGCGACCGTCTCCGTGCGGTTGCGTCTTGCCAACACCGGCGGCTACTCCATGAGCGTACGGGATGTCGGCGGGGCGGCGGACGCCCCCGCCCGCGAGCTCGCTTCTGCCCTGAACCCCCAGGATATCGAGTTCGTCGACTACAGTCCGGACGGCTCCGCGCTCGCCGTGCTGGACCTGAAACTCGCGGACGTGACCCGGCCCCGCAGCACGCTGACGGTGTTCGAACTGCCGAGCGGCAAGGTGCTGCGACAGGAGAACCTGGACTCCGCCTCGATCGCGTCCGGGCTCTCCACCACCGGGGCCGGGAATGTCCTGCTGTACACCAGCTCCGTGGCGCAGGAGCAGGGCGCAGTCCGCTCCGTCCCCAGCGAATGGACCGCGGTGGACCTGCGCGGGCTCACGGGGAACCCCACCGCCGCCGTCCTCACCGGGCACGGACTGACCGCGATCATCACCGACCGCCAGGGCAACCCGGTCGACCGGCTCCCGGCAAGGCCGTCCGGAACAGCGGCACCCGCATCCGCCGGGGACGCCGGGCAGTGGTTCACCCGGGCCGGATCCTCGGCGACACGGAGCTTCCGAACGCCGCCAAGCTGAAGCTGCCGGCGGGCGGCTTCGAAGGGTCGCTGTGCGACCCAGAGACGAGGAAACCAGCGACCACGATGTGCCCGGTGTCCTCCCCTGCGGGGGTCGTCCAACGGCATCCGCAGCAGCTGGGTCTTGGTCCGACAGGAGTCTCCTCGACTCTGACGTCCCGCTACCAAGGAATCAGGTGGGCACGGGAGGGAAGCAGCTGGCACTCATTGGCGAGACCCGGCAGCGGAGATCGATCCGGGTACTTGAGATGCCGGCGAGAAGTGACGGCACTCCAGGCGAGGTGTCGACGGTGCTGACGACTCGTCATCGACGGAGGGTGAATCCGCCCTGGATGATCCAGGTGTTGGGTTCGGTGGGCGTGCACTTGGTGGCTTTGGCCGGGGCGCTGTAGTCGAGGGCGTTGGCGCCCGCCCAGCCGACCTGGTGCTCGCCGTGTTCGTCGGCGGGGTAGAAGGTGAGTGCGGTCTCGGGGTGCCAGGTGCTCGGTGCCGGGTCCGGTTGGGTCTGGCCTGCGGGGACGGTGAAGTGGAGTGAGTCGATGGGCCCGGTGACGGTGACGGCGGCGCCGTTGGTGGTGAGGCAGTCGATGCTCATCTCGACCCGGACGGTACTGCCCCCTGGGAACACGTGTTGGATGGTGGCGTGCCCGCGGGCCTCGCGGCCGGCGGTGGTGCGGGCGTCGACCCGGGCGGTGAGCCGCTCGCCGGGCGGTGTGGGGCCTGGGCCGCGGTCGTTGAGGAGGGTCCAGGCGTGCAGGCTCTGATGGCGGGTGGTTTCGGCGGCCGGGGCCGCTGAGGCTGCGGTGGTGGTGACGGCGGTCACGGCGGTGGTGAGCGCGATGCCGGCGATGAGCTTTCGCACAGGTGCTCCTCGGGTGGGTCGATGGAGGTGGCGACAGCGGGTGCTCGCCGTCCGATGTCTCAAAGATCGCAGTCAGCCCGGGCCCGGACGTCCGCCGTAAGGAGGGACCGGCTCCCCTGCGCGGGGGAGAGCCGATCCTGGCAGGGACGGCTACCGAACGCCGTCACGTCTGCGGGCTGGAAGCGACGCCCGGCGCGCTGCCGTCGCCGAGCTCCGAACGACTCGGCTTGCTGGCCCCATGATGTCCCGCTTCCGGTACTACGACCTCGCCCTCGTCAGTTGTCTGAACGAATGTCTGAACGAACGCCTCCGGCGGGGCAGCGATCGGCCTGCCCGGCACACCACGGCGTGACGGAAGCGCCCGGGGAGCACGAGCCAACCAACGGCCTCCCGAGCCCGGGAATCGCCCGGTCCTCGGCCTGGCGCCACTCCGGGTCATCGGCGGACAGGCCCCGAGCTGGATCGAGGATCTGCGCGTCAGTGCCGCGAGGTCTCCGCTCACGCGGCGGCCCTGCGTGGCGCCGGACTGATCACTGCCAAGCGCGCGCTCGTCCGTGAGCAAGGTAGCCCTGACCCCGTCGATCGGGCGCAGCAGCGACGGGTTGTGGCCAGCGCCTTCACCAAGGTCTGCTGCGCCTTCGTGCCTGTGGTCAATCCGCTGTCAGGACCTGTGTCACGCGTAGCGATCCCCACCGGAGTGCGTTTCAGAAGTCGATTGAGCTCTGTCGTGATCCATCGACGGGACGTGGAGATCCGCCGCTGTCACGATCAATCCCGTCCCCGACAGAGTCAGGCCGAGAGCCCTCGACGTGGTTCACGGCGCCGCAGTACCAGGGGCGTCCGGGACGTATGGGGTCACCGGGGCATACGGGGTCACCGGGCTCGGGATGACGGAGGGCTCCGGGCTGCTGTCGGCGCCGGGGGTGGGTGTAGGTACGTTCGGTGCGGTGGGTGTGGGGTTGGTGGGCTGGGGGGTGGGTGTAGGTACGTTCGGTGCGGTGGGTGTCGGGCTGGTGGGCTGGGGGGTGGGTGTAGGTACGTTCGGTGCGGTGGGTGTCGGGCTGGTGGGCTCGTGGGTCGGGGTCGGCACGTCCGGTGCGGTGGGTGTCGGGCTGGTGGGCTCGTGGGTCGGGGTCGGCACGTCCGGTGCGGTGGGTGTCGGGCTGGTGGGCTGGGGGGTGGGTGAGGTGGTGGCAGAGGTGCTCGGGGAGGGCCGGGGGTGCTGGCGGGTGGGTGTGGGCTTGGGCGGCGCCGGCGTGGGCGAGTAGGTGGGGCTGGGCAGCGGGGCCACGGTTCTGCCAGGCACCGGTACGGCGGGCTTCGTGGTCGGTGCGGATGCGTCCGGCCTGCTCGGAAGTTGGACCGCCCGGTAGTCGTGCTGCTCGGGTAGCAGCGAGTCGGCGGGGGCCGTGGCAGGCAGGACTGTGGTGGTGGCGGGGCGGACGGGCGGGGATGTGGAGGGTGAGGGTGTGGAGGGCGGGGTGCCGCCCTGGGAGTTGGAGGTCGAACTCGGTTCTGGGGTCGGCGGGTTGTCGGCCGGCGGTTGGTCCGGGGCCGCCGCGTCCAGCCTGGTGCTGACGGTCGGTGTGTCGCCGTGCTGGAGGGCTGTGTGCAGGCCGGCCAGAGCAGCGGTGACGGCCGACGCCGCCAGCGCCCAGGTTGTCACGCGCCGGGGGAGCGGACTACGCCTACCGGGTCGGCCTCTCGGGCGCCGGTGGGCGCGGGCCGCCGGATTCGCGGACCTGGGCACGGTCGGCATTGACACCGTGTGCGCCTCGGCGTCAGCGGCCCCGGGGCCGGGCTTCTGCTGGGGAACGGGCACCACGGTGGAGTGACCTGCGTCGGTTGCGCCGACGTTCCCGAAGGGTGTGCCGGGTACGGTGAACGAGCATGTGGCGCAGGCCGCGTCGCTCGGGCCGGAAGGCGTGGACCGCTGCGCGGTCAGTGGCCCGGCACTGTCGTCGAGGAGAGCGGCCAGTCGGCGGCAGGTGCGGTCGGCGGCGCGGGCGACCCGGGCGCGCAGGTACTCGTCGAACTCTTCGGGCTGGTCGTCGGTCCCCGAGGCGCCCGCTCTGGTGTGGTGCAGGCTGGACGGCGGGTCGGAGGCTCCCGCCGGTTCCAGCACTGCCTGCAGGACCGCCGTCCTGCATGCCTCGGGTGTGGCCAGCAGAGCTTCCAGGAGTGCGGCGTCCTGCTGGGTGAGCATGCCCGAGGCTTCGATCGGCTGTCGCTCCTGGGGCCGAAGGAACCGCGTGACGGCCCTGAGCGACGAGGAGCGGGTGCCAGGAGTGGAGGCGGCCTGCTGCGCCATCGCCAGTCGCGCCACGCTGACCAGGAAGATGGGCCAGGCGTAGGTCTGTTTGCTTCCGGTACTGATGGCCCGCCACACTTCGGCGAATGCCGCCGCACGCCTCTGGGCGGTGTTCTGGCCGCACGAGGAGCGAAGCGCGAAGGCCAGCGCGGCTTCCCGGTACCGCCCGAGGACCTCGTCGTCCTGCCAGGGAGGGGCGACGCCCGGGGTGAGGGGCCGGGCGACTTCGGCGCCGGCGGCACCTGTGAACACGGAGTCGGGCTCTGACACTGTTCTCCTCAGGAATGCGGGTCTGGTGCTACCGGAGCTGACGGCGTGCGGGTCGCGAACACCCGGCGGCGGGCGCGGACCGGTGGAGTCGGCGAACAGCGGTGCACGGGGTTGTAAGAGAGCCGACCGATCGGCCCTGTCCCGCAGCTTTGCCAAGTCTTTGCATGCGGTGAGTCTCCACGCGTCCGGCGGGCCGACCGGTCGACGGGGCCTCGTGAAGCTACAGGCGCCGGACGGGCGTCTCTACGTGCCGACGGCTTCCCGCGGCGAAGCTCGAACTCGTCAGCACACGCGGACGCCGATCGACTGGTGACGAGCTGATCGTCAGCTCCCAGGAGCGGCCACGGCTGGTCGAGATCAGCGAGAACCCGCGCGACCGGATCGCCGAGGCCGAACGGGAGGGCCGGCGGGGAGAGATCCAGGGCCTGTCGGTGAGCCTGGATGCGGCCGAGGCGAAGACCGCTCGGATCGATGCCCGGCAGGAACGCGGCGCATCCCCGGTCCTCCTCGGCCCGCCGATCTTCGACGGCATCGCCGCCTCCACCGTCACGGTGCGGGGGTGACCCAGCCGACGGCGGGACCGCGGCGCTCCACCAGGACGACGTCGTGTGGCGGCCGAGGCGTTCGCGGGTGCCGACCACCCGGACCCGGGGCGTCGCGCCGCCGCGTCCGGTGGTGAGCACCTTCGGCACCTCGGCGGAGATGTCGATGCCGACTCGTTCATGGCCTCGACCACGGCCGGGTTGACCGTGTCGGGCCGGGGCGGATCCGGCCGGGCGGAACGACACCTCCTGCTGCTACGCACTCCAGGGCAAGACCTGGGTGGCCGGCCCCGGCAAGGAGCCCTGGGAGGTCGACGTGGTCAAGGCCGACGCCGACACCCTCGGCAGGAGCGCCGCCGCGCCGGACGCCTGCTGCGGGCCATTCCTGCTGCACGTCGGACGACCAGACCCCCGCCCAGACCCCTGCTGCGGCGAAGGCCGGTCTGTGAAGATCGGTTCACGCCGTGGTGCGCCGTCAGGTTCCGAGCTGTGCGGCGGTGCGGGTGAGTCGCTTCTCGATGTCCTCCAGGGCGCGCAGGACGGAGGCCTGTTCCTCGTCGGTGGTGTCGCCGACGGTGGCGTCTTCGAGCCGGCGCCACAGCTGCTCGACTTCCTCGCGCAGCGCGTGACTGGCGGTGGTGGCCTCGATGAGGGAGGCGCGTTTGTCGTCGGCACAGGGTGAGCGGCGGACGAAGCCGGCGTGTTCAAGGCGTCGGATGGTGCGGGTCATGGTTGCGGCGTCGGAGTCGAGCAGGCGGACGAGGTCGACCTGTCGCTGTGGTCCGAGTTCCCACAGCTGCATCATCACCAGTTCCTGGCCGGGGTGCAGGCCGACGCGGCGCAGGAGGTGTCCGGCGATCATGCGGTGGGTGCGGGCCACCCGGAAGATCGCGTGACTGATGGGTCCTCCGCCGGCGGCCGCGGGCAGGGGGATGGTCGCGTCTGCCGGGGCCGGGGAGTGGCCCTCGCTGCTGGCTGAGGACTCCGTCATGGTCTGACACTCCTGTTCCATGGTGAATATTGCCCGAACAGGATATCCCTTCCCATCCCGAGTCCTCCCGGTCCACTCTTTCGCTTTCTGTGCACACACTGGCCCGACTCTGGCGGATCCCAGGCAACTGTGATGGGCGTCACATCATTTGTGGAATGCCGCCGGAGAGTTTTACTGTTCGAACAAGTAAGTCGGCTGGGTCGCACCAGGGCCCGCCAACAGAGGCCGCCACCGGCCGCTGCAGCACCCACCGTGTGAAGGGCTTGATCATGACCACTGCTTTCGATCCGATCGTCCTGGGCGGCCGCCGCCTGGCCAGCCGCGTCGTGATGGCGCCGATGACCCGCAGCCGCGCCTTCGGACGCAACGCCGAACCGACTGAGCTGATGGCGACGTACTACGCGCAGCGCGCCACCGCCGGCCTGATAGTCACCGAGGGCATCCAGCCCTCGGCGGTCGGCCAGGGCTACCCCGACACCCCCGGGCTGCACACGTCCGGGCAGGTGGCGGCGTGGCGGACGGTGACCGGTGCCGTGCACCGCGAGGGCGGAGTGATCTTCGCGCAGCTGATGCACACCGGCCGGATCGGCCACCCCAGCCTGCTGCCCGAGGGTCTGGCGCCGGTGGGCCCGTCGGCGGTGGCCGCCAAGGGCCAGGTCTTCACCCACGAGGGGCCGAAGGAGTACGTGACGCCGAAGGAGCTGAGCGAGGCGGAGATCCGGCAGACCGTCGACGACTTCGCCGCCGCGGCCCGACGCGCCGTCGAGGCCGGGTTCGACGGCGTGGAGCTCCACGGCGCCAACGGCTACCTGATCCACCAGTTCCTGGCGCCGAACAGCAACCGGCGCACCGACGCCTGGGGCGGAGAGGCCGAGGGCCGGATCCGCTTCGCCGTCGAGGTCGTCACGGCTGTGGCCGAGGCGATCGGCGGCCACCGGGTGGGCCTGCGGATCTCGCCCGGGAACCCGTACAACGACATCGCCGAGGACAACCCGGCCGAGGTGTACGAGGCGCTGCTGGAGCGGATCGCCGGCCTGGACCTGGCCTACCTGCACCTGTTGGAGGGCCCGGACCGTGACCTGACCAACCGGCTGCGCAAGGCCTGGCCCGGCACGTTCGTCCTCAACCCCTTCACCCACCCCGAGGTCACAGGTCCCGAGGCGCTGGAGCTGATCCAGGACGGAGCTGCGGACATGGTCGCCTACGGTGCGCTGTTCCTGGCCAACCCCGACCTGCCGGCCCGGCTGGCGGCCGGCGGCCCGTTCAACACGCCGGACCCGGCCACCTTCTACGGCGGCGACCACCGCGGCTACACCGACTACCCCACCCTCACCGCCTGACCGCGGCCCGGGCTTCACGGCCTGCCGCCGGGATGTCCCGCTCCCGTCACGCCACTCTTGTGATGCAGCTCACCTCTTACCCGTGTCTCCCCCTCTTGGAGTTCCGATGTCCAACGCGATCACCTATTCGAGCTACGGCGGCCCGGACGTGCTCACCCTGACCGAGGTCGACGCCCCCGAGCCGGGCCCGGGCCAGGTCCGGATCAACGTCCGGGCAGCCTCCGTCAACCCGATCGACTTGAAGGTCCGCTCGGGCAAGATGGCCGGCGCCCGCCCGGCGCAGTTCCCGGTACGGCCGGGCCTGGACGTGGCCGGCGTCGTCGACCGGGCCGGCGAGGGCGCGACCGCCTCGGTCGGCGACGAGGTCTTCGGCGTCGCCCTGGGTGGCGGCTACAGCGAGTACGCGCTGCTGCAGCAGCCAGTGCCGAAGCCGACGGAGGTCTCCTTCGAAACGGCCGCCGCCCTGGTGACGGTGGGTGAGACCGCCCACCGTGGCCTGCACCAGCTGGGCGTGGCGGCGGGCGAGACCCTGCTGATCCACGGTGGGGGCGGATCCGTCGGCACGATCGCGGTCCAGCTCGCCGTCGCCCGTGGCATCGCCGTCGTCGCCACCGCCGGCGAGCACGACCTCGAGCGGCTCACCGCGCTCGGCGCCACCGCCGTCCGGTACGGCGAGGGCTGGTTGGAGCGGGTGAAGACGGCCGCGCCGCAGGGCGTGGACCGCATCTTCGACACCTCCGGAGCGGGCGTGCTCGCCGACTCCGTCGCGCTGACCGGCGATGCGGCCCGGGTGATCACCATCGCCGACCTGACCGCCGCCCAGCACGGGGTCCGCTTCAGCACCGGCGGCCCCACCGACCACCTCGAGCAGGCGCTGCCGGAGCTGGCCACACTCGCCGCCGCCGGCAAGCTCGACCTCCCGATCGGCGCGAGCTACCCGCTGGCCGAGGCCGCTCGCGCCCACGCCGATATCGAGGCCCGCCGTGTCCGGGGCAAGGTCATCCTCCTGCCCTGACCCGAGACCGCCGTCCCACCCGCGGCTCGGGCAGGCCGCGGGCGACCACGAACTCGGCGCCCTCGTCGCCGAACACGACGACCGGCAGGGTGCCAGGGTCGGGCCGGTCGTCCATCCGCCACAGGGCGTACCGGGAGCCGGAGAAGTTGGCCTGCGCGAAGGGGGTGAGGCGGTCCGGCAAGGCGCGGTCGGCGACCCAGCCAGCCGCCGGCGCGGTGGTGTCGCCGGGGGTGGTCAGCTCGAAGCCGTCGGCGAGGAACGCGCCCGGGACGCTGTCCTGCAGGGCCCGCAGCTGCTCCAGCTCCGGGACCGGGGTGTGCGGGTGGGGCCACGGGTGGGGGAACACGGCGCCGGCCTATGTAGCGCCGCCGACGGCCCGGCCTGGCCCGGGTTCCCGCTGGTACCCGGCCGGCACCCCACCGACCGTCAGGAGACCCCAGACCCCCGTGACGTTCCCTGTCGACCCGGTGGCCGCCCGCCGCCGGGGCCGCGCAGCGCGCAGCACCCCGCCGGACAGGTCCGGCGGGGTGCTGGGCCGAGTGGGGCATTGCCGTTCATGGACTCCTTCGGGCAGTCGCAGCGGCCGTGGTCCGCGTCAGGTCGTGCAGGCGGAGACCAGTACGCCCGGCGTGCCAGGAACGAGCGTTTCCGTCACGGGGCCCAGGGGGTAGCTGACCGAGCCTCCGCCGGTGGTCGTACCCGAGACCGATCCGGAGAGGGTGAGGGTGATGGGCTGGAGGCTGGTCACGCTGACCGCGACTCCCGTCCCGCCGTTGGGGCAGAGCGTCGGCAGGAGCAGCACCAGGGGCTGCGGGCCGTGATTCACGGTGGCGGTCGCGGTGAGCGACACGCTGGTCAGCGGCGGGGTCGTCACACACGCGGTGTCGACGCAGGCGGTGACCGGGACCTGCGGGACCGGCACCGGGCCGACGCTCAGGCTGACCGAGTGGGAGGCGGCGAAGGCCGCCGTCGGCGCCGCGAGCGGGAGGGCGGCGAGCGTCAGGCTCGTGGCCGCCAGGGCGACTCGGTTGGCCAGTCGGGAGAGGGTCATGTCCTTTTCCTTCCGGTTGATGTGCTTCCGTGCGGGCCGGCGGGTCTCACCGGCGGTTCAGGGGGCGGTTTCGGCGCGCAGATCGAGGTTCATCTGCTCGGCGATGCCGGTGGCGAGGTCCGCGAGGGTCGGGTGTCTGCTCACGAAGTCGTGGACGAGCCTGACGCCGAGGTCCGATTCGAGGCGGGTCCGCAGCTCGATCCTGAGCAGTGAGTCGAACCCGAGCGCCTTCAGCGGCGTCTGGGGGTCCAGGGTGGCGCCCTCGAACTGGAGGACGGCGCGGACGTGATCGGCCAGGTACGCCTCCAACGCGGTCCTGCGGGCCAGGGCGGAACCGATGGACCGGAGGGTGGCGTGGATGTCGCGGGCGCCGCTCTGCTCCTGCACCGGCGCGCCGGTGGTGAGAAGGGCGAAGAGGGAGGAGTGCCGGCCGGCCGGTGGGATCCAGCTGTCGGGTTCGCCGGGGATGAAGCCGGTGCGTACCCGGCCGTGGGTCAGCAGGCTGGCGAGGGCCCGCAGGCCGACCTCCGTGGCGATGGTCCGGTAGCCGCGGGCGGCGAAGTCGGTGGCCAGGCCGGTCTCGCCCCACGGACCCCAGTTGACGGCGAGGGTGCGCAGGCCGCTCGCGCTGCGCCAGGTGGCGAACGCGTCGAGCCAGGCGTTGGCGGCGGCGTAGGCGCCCTGGCCGGGGTTGCCGAGCAGGGAGGCCATCGACGAGTGGACGACGAACCAGTCGAGGGCCAGTCCCGAGGCCGCTTCGTGCAGGCGCCACGCGCCGGTGACCTTGGGGTGCCAGACACGGCGGAGCTGGTCGTCGGTGATGTTGGTGATCGCGGCGTCGTCGAGGACCATCGCGGCGTGCACCACGCCGCGCAGGGGCAGGCCGTCGGCTGCGGCGACGGCCAGGAGTCGTTCGGCGGTGCCGGGTTCGGCGATGTCGCCGAGCACGACCGTGATCCGGGCGCCGTCCCGGCGCAGCCTGGTGAGCACCTGCTCGGTCCGCGGGGACGGTGGTGTCCGGCCGTTGAGAACGAGGTGGCGCGCGCCCTGCCGGGCCAGCCAGCCGGCGGTCGCCAGGCCGACGCCGCGCAGGCCGCCGGTGACCAGGTAGGCGCCGTCCGCCCGGACCTGCGGTGGCGGTTCGCGCAGCACGGCGGTGGTGGCGCCGTCGTCGGGAACGGTGAGCACGAGCTTGCCGGTGTGGCCTGCACCGGCCATGAGGCGGAACGCGTCGGTGGCCCGTTCGAGCGGGTAGGTCCGGCAGGGCAGCGGGGTGAGCCGGCCCTCGGCGAACTCGGCGAGGACCTCCCGCAGCACGGTGGCGAAGGTTCTCGGGCGGCTCTGCTGCAGCTCGATGAGGTCGACCGCGCTCATGGTGATGTTGTGCCGCAGCGGTGCGAGGCCGAGCGGGGTGTCGGCGAGAATGTCGCGGACTCCGAGTTCCACGAACCGGCCGAACGGTCGCAGGCTCTCCAGCCCGGCTCGGATGGCCCGGCCGGACAGCGAGTTCAGCACCACGTCGACACCCTGCCCCGCGGTGGCGGCCCTGGCCTGCCCGGCGAAGTCCAGCGACCGGGAGTCCATGACGTGCCGGATCCCCAGGTCGCGCAGGTACTCCCGTTTGGCCTCGCTGCCCGCGGTGGCGAGCACTTCACCGCCGAGCAGCCGCGCGACCGCGATCGCGGCCAGACCCGTCCCGCCCGTGGCGCTGTGGATCAGGACCCGCTCGCCCTCGGCGAGCCGGGCGACGTGGCGCAGGGCGTACCAGGCGGTGAGGAACGCCGTGGGGATGCCCGCCGCGGGGCAGAGGTCGGTACCTGCGGGGACGGGGGCGACGGCGGCGGCGGGCACCGTGGTGAACGACGCGAAGGTACCGCCGCGCAGGTCGACGGCGAGCACCCGGTCTCCGGTGCGGACGTGGTCGACACCCGGTCCGACAGCGGTGACGACGCCCGCGCATTCGAAGCCTATTCGGTACCCGGCGTCCTCGTCGGTGGAGAGCAGACCCATCGTGGTGAGCACGTCGCGGAAGTTCACCCCGGCCGCCTGGACGCGCAGTTCGACTTCCCCCTGGCCGGGTGCGCGCCGCGCGGCCGCGACGAGTTCGAGGGAGTCGAGGTCGCCGAGGCGCCCGGCCCGAAGCCGGAACCGGTCGGTGCCGTACCGGACCGCACGGGTGGTCGCCGCCGCGCGTTCGCCGTCCGTGAGCGGCCGGTGGACCAGCCGGGCGACGCTCCGGACACCCCCGCGGACGGCGACCTCGTCCTCGGGAGCCCACGCCAGGAGCTCCCGCGAGACCGCGCGCAGGCCGTCGTCGTCCGGATCGGCGTCCACCAGGGTGGCCCGCAGCCCGGGGTGTTCGTACGTCAGGACGCGGACCAGGCCGCGCAGGGCGCTGTGGCCGGGATCGGCCGGCCGGCCGGGTTCCAGGCTCTGGGCGGCGCGGGTGACCGCGTACAGGCGCGGGGGCTCGCTCTGGGCGGCGGCGGCCTGGGCGATGGCGAGCAGCTGCCGGGTACGCCGTAGGGCGGCGGGGTCGCAGTCGTTCTGCGACGCGGGGGGCGCGCAGAGCAGTACGACCGCCCGTGGCGGCGATTTAGGGGCGGCCCAGCGACGGGTGAGGGTGTCCCTGAGCTGGGCCAGGGTGAGGGGCGCCGCGGGCGCCTCCAGCACATCGACGCTCGCTCGCTCGGCGCGCAGGGCGTCGGCCAGGACGGCGGGGGAGCTGCCCGGTTCCGCGATGACGAGCCAGTTCCCGGCGGGGCCCGGGGCGTTCGTCCCCTGCCGAGGGGCGGGCTGCCAGCTGGTTTCGAGGAACCACCGGTCGACGTCCGGGCGCTCGGCACCGCCCTTGCGCAGGAAGTGGACGGCCTCGGCGTCGACCACGGGCCGCCCCGCCTCGTCCACCAGCAGCACATCTCCGGTGATGCCCGTGGTGTCGCTCCTGCGGATGCGCGCGTGGCCGTACCGGGCGGTTCCGGGATCACCGAGGAGCCGCAGGCGGCGGATGCTCCCCGGCAGGACGAGGCCGCTGTCCGGTTCCTCGATCAGGCAGGCCACCACGAGTTGTGCGCACAGGTCGAGAAGGACGGGATGGGCCAGCAGGCGGTGCCGGGCCGGGTGCGCCTCGGGCGGCGTCGTGACGCGGGCCCAGAAGCTGTCCCGCTCGGGTGTGGTGTGCAGGGCGGTGATCCCGGTGAACGCCGGCCCGTGCTCCAGCCCGCGGGCCCGCAGGCTCGCGTACAGCGCGGCAGGGTCGAGTGCGACCGGGTGCCGTGCGGCCAGTTCGGCCACGGGCACGGCCGCCGGGACCGCTGCGGCTGCCGTGCGGCGCAGCACCGCGCTGGCCTGCCGTACCCAGGCACCGTCGGGGCCGCGCCCGAAGATGTCGAGGTCGGCGCGGTCGGGGGCGACCAGGGTGGCGGTGGTGCTCGTCGGTGTGCGGTCGGCCAGGGTCATCAGCTCGTGGAAGGCGATGTCGGTGGCCTCGGCGTGGTGCGGCCCGGCTGGGAAGACCTCGCGGGCGGCGGTCAGGGCCAGTGCGCAGTACGCCGCGCCGGGCAGGACGGGAGCGCCCTGGACGCGGTGGTCGGCCAGCCAGGGCAGTGCGCCGGTGCCGGTGTCGCCCTGCCAGCAGTGGCGCGGTTGGGCGCCGGGTATCTCGGTGTGGGCGCCCGGCAGGGTGGTGTCCGTGGCACGGGGGATCGGGGCGGTGGGCGGCACGGTGTCGACCCAGTGGCGCCGGCGGTCGAAGGTGAGCGGGGGCGCGTCGGTCAGGCCGGCGTCGGCGTAGAGCGCGGCCCAGTCGACGCTGACGCCGGCGCAGTGCAGCGCGGCGAGCTGGGTTCTGAAGGTGGTCGGCTCGTGCTGCTCGCGCCGCAGGGTGGGGAGCACGACGGGATCGGGCAGCAGGCCGGTCAGGGTCCGGCTGACGGCGCGGGTCACCACGGGCTGGGGGGAGATCTCCACGAAGACCTGGTGGCGGTCGGCCGCCAGGGCGGCGACGGCGGCCGTGAAGCGTACGGGGCGGCGCAGGTTGGCGCACCAGTAGGCGGCGTCGAAGAGCGGGGTCTCACGCGGGTCGTCCAGGACCGTCGAGTAGAACGGAAGGGCGGGCTGGCTCGGGGTGAGGTCGGCGAGGGCGGCGGCGAGCTCCGGCAGCAGCGGCTCCACCTGGGGACAGTGCGAGGCGACGTCCACGGCGATCAGGTGCGCGCTCACGCCCCGTGCCCGCCAGGCCGCGACCAGCCGCCGCACCTCGCGCGGGACCCCGGCGACCACCGTCGAGCCGGGCGCCGCCAGGACGGCTGTGCAGACGGACCCGGTGGCGTTCGCGGCGGCGAGCTCGGCCTCCACCGCCGCGGCGTCGAGGTCCACGGTCGCCATGGCGCCGGCTCCGCTGATCCTGGACATCAGGACGGACCTGCGGCAGATCACCTTGACGCCGTCGGCCAGGGAGAGCGCCCCGGCACAGACGGCGGCCGCGACCTCGCCCATCGAGTGGCCGACGACGGCGGCGGGTTCGACGCCATGGGCACGCCAGGTGGCGGCCAGCGCGATCTGCAGGGCGAACAGCAGCGGCTGCACCCGCCCCGACGCCCTCACCCGGCCGTCGGCGTGCATCAGTTCGAGCACGCTGAAGTCGCCCTCGGCGGCGATCAGTTCGTCGACCTCCGCGAGGGCCGAGGCGAAAGCCGGCTCATGGCGCAGCAGCTCACGTCCCATGCCCGGCCACTGAGAGCCCTGCCCGGAGAACACCCACACCGGGCGGCGGCTGATCCCGGCGCCCACCGAGCCGGTGACCACGCCGGGGTGCGCGCGTCCGGCTTCGAATGAGCGCAGCCCGTGGATCAGCTCCCGGTGGGAGGAGGCCACCACGCCGAGGCGGCCGCGCCCGGCCGAGCGGCGCAGGGCGAGAGTGTGCGCGACGTCGCGCAGCGGCGCTGCGGCTCCTTCGCCCTCCAGCCAGTCGGCGAGCCGCCGGGCGGCGGCGGGTAGCGCGCCCCGGGAGCCGGCCGGGACGACGAAGACCTCGGGCGGGGCTTCGCCGCGCCGGTTCGGAGCCGGCCGCCTGCCGGGGGCGGTGGGAGCCTGCTCCAGGATCACGTGCGCGTTGGTCCCGGAGAACCCGAAGGACGAGACGGCGGCCAGCCGCACCGGTGTCCTGGTGGGCCAGCCGGTGAGGCGGGTGGGTACGAACAGTCGCGTTCCCGTCGGCGCTATCGCCTGGTTCCAGCGGGTGAAGTGCAGGTTGGGCGGAATCAGCCCGTGCTGGAGGCAGAGCACCGCCTTGATCAGACCGACGACTCCGGCGGCCGGCTCCAGGTGGCCGATGTTCGTCTTGACCGAACCGAGGGCGCAGCGGCCCTGGCCCATGCCGTAGACCGCGGAGAGGCTTTCGAACTCCACCGGGTCCCCGACCGGTGTGCCCGTCCCGTGCGCCTCGATCATGCCGATCTCGCGGGGATCGGTTCCGGCCCGGGCGAGCGCCATCTTGAACACGGCCTGCTGCGCGAGGGCGGACGGCGCGGCCAGCGAGTCGGAGCGCCCGTCCTGGTTGACCGCCGACCCGCGTACGATCGCGAGGATGCGATCGCCGTCGCGCAGCGCGTCGGACAACCGCTTGAGGACGACGACGCCACAGCCCTCGCCGCGTACGAAACCGTCCGCACCGGCGTCGAAGGTGCGGCAGCGCCCGGTGGCCGAGAGCATGCCCATCCTGGCGAACGACCTGGTCGTCCTGGAGCGGAGCATGAGGGTGACGCCGCCGGCCAGTGCGAGGTCGCACTCCTGGTCGCGAAGGGCCTGGCAGGCCAGGTGGAGTGCCACCAGTGAGGAGGAGCACGCGGTGTCCAGGGCGACGCAGGGGCCGTGCAGCCCGAGCAGGTAGGAGACGCGGCCCGCGGCCACGCAGTGACCGTTCGTCAGGACCGAGCCCTCCAGTTCCCTGGGCTGCCCGGCGAGGGCGTCCATGTAGTCGCTGTAGCTCAGGCCGGCGAAGAGCCCGGTCGGGGTCCCGGCCAACCGGTCGGGAGGAAGCCCGGCGTGTTCCAGCGCCTCCCAGGCCACCTCCAGCAGTAGCCGGTGCTGCGGGTCGAGAACGTCGGCCTCCTTGCCGGAGACGCCGAAGAAGTCGGCGTCGAAGCCGGACACATCCCGCAGATAGCCGCCCGGTGACGGCAGCTCGCCGCTCGTGCCGCCCGACAGCTGCGCGCGCCCGGCGGGCGGCTCGCCGACCGCGTCGCGCGCCTCGACGAGCAGCCGCCACAGCGAGGCGGGCGAGTCCACGTCACCCGGAAGCCGGCACCCCATGCCGACGACGGCGATGTGCCGATCGTCGTACCTCGGTTCGTGTTCGTTCCGCACGGCAGAGTCCTCCTCGTCGGTCGGGGTCGGTCCGGATGAGCGGACGGCAGGGAGCGCGCGGCGGGAGGTGCCCGGCTCTGCGGTCAGACGGCGTCCGGGCTGCTCAGCAGGATGGCGCTCTTGACGCCCCCGATCTGGTAGTTGCAGCTCAGCGCGTAGTCGAAGTCCAGGGGCCGGGTGCGGATGCCGGGAACGGGGTCGAAGCTGAGGTTGTCGGCGGGCTCCTCGCAGTTCGCGGTGGGGCACACCTCGCCGTTCTGGATCATGAGCAGGGTCAGGGCGACCCCGACGGCGCCCGCCGGAGCGCCGTTGTGGCCGAAGCACGCCTCCTGGGAGGTCATCAGGAGCTCGGGCGAGGCGGATCCGTACAGCTCTCTGGCGGCGTTCGACTCGAAGGCGGTCACCACCACGTCACCGTCGCTGCCGCCGTGGATGTAGGGGACCTGGGCGATCTCCCACCGTTCCCCGAGGCAGGTGCGTATCGCGGCGACCAGCGAGGAGCCGCTCTCGTCACTCGCCAGCGGGTTCGACAGGCCGTCACGGGTCATGGCGTGGGCGAGAACCTGGCCGTACACGTGCGCTCCACGCCGCTCCGCGCGCTCCCGGCTCTCCAGCACCAGGGTCGCCGAGCCCTCGCCGTGGTTCACGCAGTCCGCGCGGCGGTCGTAGGGCCGCATCAGACGGTCGAACGACGGCAGGAGGTCGGGCATGCCGTCCACCCGGATCGCGTCATAGCTTCGCTGGGCGCCGTGCAGCAGACGCTGGACGTTGCGGATCACCTCGATCCCGAAGACGTCCACGCCGGTGACGATGGCCAGGTCGACCTCACCCCCGGCGATCATGCGCCGGGCGTTGCCGATCTGTACGGCGGAGGAGGAGCAGCCGCACGACACGGTGAAGCAGGGGCCGGTCGTACGCGTCAGGGCTCCCTGGACCAGGGCGACATCGGAGGGCGTGAGGCCCTGCTGGCCCCTGACGAACAGTTCCATCGCCTGCTGGGGTGTCGTCGTCTCGACGTCGGCGTTGAGAACCGCCAGGTAGCAGGCGACGTTGGCGTCGATTCCGCCGCGGCCGGCCAGGATCGCCGCGTGGGCCGCGTCCCCGGCGCGGATGTTCACTCCCGCGTCGGCACAGGCCTCGGCCATGGACACCAGCGCGAAGCGGTGCGCGTCGGTGTAGTGCCGGGAGAAGATCCCCGGGACGTCCGGGAGGAGTTCGTCGAACATCGCCGACGGGAGGTTCACGGCGCCGTAGTAGACGCCGTGGTGTTCCAGGTGCGTACGGCCGTTGGAGGCCACGGCCCACAGCTCCGCGGCGGTCAACACCGGCCGGCTGCCACCGGGAAGGCAGAATCCCATGCCAGTGACCACCACGTCCCGTGCGGTCGGAAGGTTGGCCATCGGTGCTCACCTCTTCGCCAGTCGCGGTCCGCCGGACCGGTCGGATGAAGGACGGGGCCGCCGGCTACTCGGCGACGAACGTGCGGTGCGACCAGCGATAGACCGGCATCGGTCCCAGCCCGATGTCGACGTATTCCTGGGTGAACTCGAAATGCTCGTACCCGTTGCCGTGGAGGATCTTCACCGGCTCTTCGGCGCCGCCTGTGGGTGAGCCCCACACGTGCGGGATATCGGCCGGGCATCCCCTCAGGAGGACGAGAATCGAACAGGGCATGATCCCCACTCCAGCCTAATGATGGGCCGTTCCTACCAGCTGACAATATCTGTGCAAGAACCTCCCTTGAAAGGGCGCAAGTATGTATTGAAGAGTGGAGTAGTGCGCCGGGCGCGAATAATGGCGGATAGGACTCTCCTGGCCTGCTCGGACTGTGAAACACGCCCTGCGTCAAGGGGGGAGGAATGGACTTTGCCAATAGGATTATATGCTCATGAATATGCCGAGTTGACGGGGGCGTCGGGGTGCAAAACCTGCCCGTCAAAGTCACATTCTCATATGGTCGGATTGTTAAGCCGACGCGCCGTGAGGACTGGAATCTCCCGCAGGGGGAGGTTCTACGTTCGGACCGGCAGTACAGCCGAGATTCCGAAAGGGTCGATCATGACGACATTTCTGCTGGTCCCCGGGCTCTTCATGGGCGGTTGGGCCTGGGACGCCGTGGCCGCCGAGCTGACGGCGCGCGGACACCGGGCGATCGCGCTGACCCTCCCGGGGCTCGGCGAGCGCGCCGACGAGGACGCCGCGGCGATCGGCCTCGCCGAGCACACGGACGCGGTGAGCGATGCACTCGCCGCCCAGGAGACGGGGGTGGTGCTGGTGGCGCACAGCTACGGCAGCTTCCCCGCCCTCGCGGCCGCCGACCGTCAGCCCGAGAAGGTCGAGCGGGTGGTGTTCGTGGACACCGGCTTCCCCGAGTCCGGCGAGGCGGTGACCACGTCCATGCCGCACCTCGCGGAGCTGGCCGATGGCCACGTGGTGCCGGTCCCGTCCGGGATCGACGCCGTCCACGGTGTGCCGGACGACGAGCTGGCGCGCCACCGCCGCCTGGCCACCCCGCACCCCGTCCGGACCGTCACCGAACCGATCGAGCTGACCGGCGACTGGCGCACGATCCCCACCACGGGCGTCTTCTGCCTCGCTAACGGTCTGAGCCTGGAGGTCGCCCGAGCTCTCCACGGGAGCGGTGACCCTCGGTTCGCCAAGCTCGCCGAGCCGGGGGTCACCTACTTCGAGCTGAACACCGGCCACTACCCGATGCTTTCCGCGCCGCACGAGCTGACCGACGCCCTGGTGCGGGCGTCGGCGGGCGAGGGCCTGGACCTCTGGGGGAAGAAGGTTGGGAGCTAGCCAGTAGCGGACCAACCCGTGAACCCGGCGCGGCCGGGGCGGCCCCGGATCACGGTAGGGGCCGCCCCGGCCGCGCCCGCGTTCCGCAGCACGTCGCAGGCCGCACGCAGCCGCGCTTGACCACTGGCGGGGGAGGGGATTGTTCCGGCCGTGCACCGTTCCCCCTGGTGGCCGAGGTCCACGGCTGTGGGACGCTTCGCCTCAACGCTCTCGTGAAGACTGTTGCGTGGCGGGCGATGTGTGCCGCGTCGGTGCGATAGAGGTCGTCGTGTCCGGCGGCGATGTGCTCGGCGAACGCGGCGGTGCCGGCGTCGGCTTGCTCGTGCATGTGGCGGACCAGGTGTTCCAAGCGGTCCCGGGCCGCGTCGGCCAGCGCTTCCTCGTTCATCCGCCTTGGTGCTGTCATGAAGACTCCTTCTGGTTCCGCCCGGGTTGACGGACGGCGCGGTTCGCGGCGAGCAGGGGCAGGGCGTCGATGGCGCCGGGGATCGGCTCGCCGTAGACCTGGCCGGGCTGGCGGTGCACCGACGCGCTTTCTGCAGGCAGTTCCCCATGGTTTCCGCCTGCCGTTCCTCATGGTGAGCCACGGACCGGCGGTGATTGCATGGTGCTCGGCGGACGAGCCTCGCACGGTTCTCCCCGCCGGCCGAATGCCGCTCCCCTCAGGAAAGGAGGTGCCCCGTGATCCGCAACCACAAGATGACGCTGCGTCCGCGCCTGGACAAGATCCGCGTCCGCCCGGGCAAGTGATGACACAGGGGCCCGCGGATGAATTCCGCGGGCCCCTGTTCCGCCCGGCCGGGCCAGAGCACAGGTGGGAAGAGGATGATGACGAGGGAATTGAACGAGACGAGCGGAATTCCGTGCCTGTTCGACACCGAACACAGCCGCCGCACCACGGGGCTGTGCCTGGCGATCGGCTACGGCGGGCGGCATGATCCGGCGGGCCTGGAGGGCTCCGCCCATCTCCTGGAGCACCTGCTCATGTCCGTGCCGCTCTCGGGCGGGCGGTCCCTCTCCGAGCGGATCGAGGCTCTCGGTGGACAGTGCAACGCCTCCACCGGGCCGGAGTCCCTGCTGTTCTTCGCCGAGGTCCTGAACGAGGACGCTCCCGCGGTCGCCCGGTGGATGGCGGACGCCGTCCTGAGACCCGAACTCTCCACCGAACTCCTCGCCTCGGAGCGGCGGGTCGTGCTCCAGGAGCTCGCCGCCGCGGCGGCGGACCCCAGCGACACGGTCCAGGACCTGTTCATGGCCGAGCTGTTCGCCGGCCACCCGCTGGCGCGCCCGTGCGGTGGCACGGTGGACAGCGTCGGCGAGGCGACGGTGGCCGGGCTACGGGACATCCACGCGCACGCGACCACGACGCGGCCGCTGGCCTTCGCCGCCTCCGGTGGTGCCGACCCGGCGGCCCTGCGGCAGTCCGTCGCCTCGTCCGCCCTCGCCGCCGTGGACACCCCCGCACCGCCCGCCACCCCGCCGCAGACGTCGCGTCCACCGATGACCGGCACCCACCACACCCCGGACCGGTGGCCCGACCGCTTCTGCTGGTTCGTCGCCGGTGCCCGGGGCCCGGCCGTCGACGACGAGCGCCGGTACGCCTACACCGTCCTGGCCCACCTGCTCGGTGCGAGCCCGGTGTCCGTGCTCTACCGCCGTCTTCGAGGGGAACACGCACTCGCGTACGCGTTCCGGTCGTGGTCGCGCAGCTACAGCGACGCCGGCGCCTGGCGCATGATGGCCGGCAGCGAACCCGACAACGCCCCGCGGATCGTGGACGTGCTGCGCGAGGAGCTGGCGCGCGTCGCCGGCGGCCGGCTGAACGGTGAGGACGTCGAGGCGGCGCGCCGCCAGGCCGTCATGGAGGTCGTGCGCGAGGCGCAGGACCCGCTCGAACACGCCCTCACCCTCGCCAACCGACGGTGCGTCCAAGGCGATCCCTGGGACCCCGAGCACGAGATACGGACGATCCGCCGGACCTCCGCCGCCCAACTCGCCGCCGCGGCGGCCGAGATCGCGGACTCGCTCGTCGTCGTGGTGGACCGGGAGCAGGCGTGACGTCCTTCACCGTGTCCGCGGGCTTCCTCCGGAGCGCGCGTGCGGCGGGACTGCTGCGGACGGTCGCCGGTGCCGAGTGCGTCTACGGCGCCTTCCGCGAACCGCTGACGGGCGAACTCCGCTGCCTGGTCGAACACGCCGAGCCACGGCTGCTGCGCGACCTGTCGCCGCTGCTGGATTTGGTCCGGGAGGAGATCCCCGGCTGCGCGGCGGTGCTCGCGCGCACCCTGCCGCGGCAGGACGTCGACCGGCGGCTGCGCCCATTCCTCACCTACCTGCGCCGCGCCGGCCGAGCCGGCGACGGGGCCGCACCGCGCGACGACCGCCGTACCGACGGGGAGATCCGGGTCACCGGGATCACCGACGAGTGCGCCGAACGCGTCGCCGAGTGGCTGGCCCGGGCCTTCGTCGACGGCACGGCCGACCACGGAGCGGCCTGTGAACCGGCCGCCGCCCGGGACATGGCACGTCAGACCCTGGACGACCCGGCGTGCCGCACGTTCGTCGCCTGGCTGGGCCCCGTGCCCGTGGGCCACGCCACCGTGAACCGGGAGGCGTTCGACGATCCCAGTGGCGTCGACTTCGTCGACCTCCTGGACGTCCTGGTGGAACCCGGGGCCCGACACACCGGAGCCGGCCGACGGCTCGTGCGGGCGTGCGCGGAGCTGGCCGACGCCGCCGGCCTCCCGCTCGTCGGCAACGTCGTCCACCCCGCGTCCCCCGAAGGCCTCCTGCGCAGCGAGGGCGTCGTCGCCGACCTGCGGAGCCGCGGCTGGGAACCGGCGTTCGCGTACCGGTACCTGCCCATCGTTCCCGTCGTCTGAACCCTGCCTCGGGGCTGGGGAGGCCGACCGCCCGTTCACTTGTTCTCGAAGGATGATCATGTTTGCCGAAGGTCGTTCCGCCCCCGTCACGGTGGGCCTCTTCCGCCGCGTCCTCGACGTGGGCACCGACGAACCTCTCAGGGACGTCGTTCGCGCGGCGCGCACGTGGCGCGGACACGTCGCGCCGCTCGTGCTGTCGGCGGCGGAGGCCGAGGGGATCGCCCTGGGCACGGGCTCCGGGGACGAGCTGCGCCGCATGGGCGCCCGGGTGGAGGACTACCGCCGGCTCGCCGACCGGCTGACCGGCGCGGTACCCGGCGCCCGGGTGCTCAAGGGCCCGGCGCTCGGCCGCCACTGGCCGGCCGCGCTGCTGCGTCCCTGCGGGGACCTCGACGTCTGCGTGCCCGACGCGGCCGCGCTGTGGCGGGCCGTGCGCGAGGTGGCCGCCCTCAGGCCGCTGCACGACCTCGACGTCACCGTGCTGCGGCACGGCGACGTCCTGCACTGGGTGGTGGTGCTCCGCTGGCAGGCCGAGGACCCGGTGCTGGACGTCGACCACCGCATCGAGTTGGCGACCTTCGCCTACCCGGGCCACCCCGGCGTCGTCGACATCCGTACCGAGCCGCCCGGTGACCAGGCGGTGGCCGACCTGCTCGCGCTCGCCGAGGAACGCTTCGACCGGCCGTTCGGCCCCAAGGACCTCCTGGACCTCGCGTTCGTCCTGCGCGCCGCGGACTGCCCTCCCCTGCCCGAACTGGCCTTCGCCGCCGAGCTGTTCCGGCTCGCCCCGGAGCTGCGCGAGCTCGCCGAGCGCGTGCGCGGCGTCGCGGACCTCACGTGCCCGGCCAACGAGCGCCTCCTGGCCCTGCTGGAGGGCCCGGCGGAGCGCGAGCGGGCCGCGCGGGCCGCGCAGAGCCTTCCGGACGCCGAACTCCCCCTGCATGGGTTCCGGCTCACCGAGACCGTCCACGTCCGCCGTTCGGACACCGTGGAGTTCGTCGGCTTCGACGGCGGCACGGTCCTGCGGTGCCCCGTCGGGGACTTCCTGCTCGTCGACTCGGACCGGGTGGACCCCGACGTGCACGACGCGGCGCTCGCCGCCGTCGGCACGCCGGAGGACGTCGAGCGGAGCACACCGTGAACATGGTCGAGGTCGAACACGTGAGCCGCCGCTTCCGGACCGGCGGCAACCGCTGGACGGACGCGCTGACGAACGTCTCCTTGTCGGTGGCGGCCGGCGAGGTCGTCGGACTCCTCGGGCCGAACGGTGCCGGCAAAACGACGCTGTCCCGCATCCTCACCACGCTCCTGCTGCCGAGCGACGGCCGGGCGCGCGTGGCCGGGTACGACGTCGTTCGCGACGCGGCGGCGGCCCGGGAGCGCATCGGGCTGGTCCTCGGCGGTGAGCGCGGCCTCTACGGACGGCTCACGGCACGGCAGAACCTGCGCTACTGGGCGGCGCTGCGGGGCGTCTCCGGTCGGGAGGGCCGCCGTCGGGCCGACGAGTTGCTCGAACGGCTGGGCCTGTCGGCCCGGGCGGACGAGCGGGCCCAGACGTACTCCCGGGGCATGGTCCAGCGCCTGCACCTGGCCCGCGCGATGATCAGCTCACCGCCCCTGCTGATCATGGACGAGCCGACCAGCGGAATGGACCCGCACGCCGCGCAGGGCTTCCGCGCCCTGGTGGCCGAGCTCCGGGCGGGCGGCACCACGATCATGCTCGCGACGCACGACATGCAGGAGGCCCAGGAGCTCTGCTCCCGGGTCGCCATGATCGATCGTGGGCGGATCCTGCGCCAGGACTCCACCCGCGCTCTCCTGGCCGACGTCGGGGTCTCCCGCGTGGTCACCGCGGTGGGCGCCGGTCCGGCCGCGGTGGCGGCCGTGGCCGCGATCCGCGGCGCCTGCACGGGCGCCGGCTCCCTCGACGGCCGGCTGACCGTCGAGGCCGCCGACACCGTGGTGGCCGGCGCCGTCGTCAGGACGCTCGGCGCGCACGGCGTGCACGAGGTGTCGGTGGGGGCGCCGACGCTGGCGCAGGTGTACCGGGCCGTCATCGAGGACCGGGAGTTCACCGTCTGATGGCGTCGTTCGTCCGCCTCCAGTGGCTCCTGCTGATCCGGTCACCCCGGCTGTTGGCGACCCTGGTCGTCCTCCCCCTGTACGCACTGGTCCTCTTCGGGACCGTCCGGGCCCACCCTTCCCCCGAACTCGCGGCCACCGTCACGCTCGGCGTGTTCCTGATGTCCATGTGGTCGCAGGCGATGTTCGTGGCGGCCGAGGTGGTGGGCGACGACCGGTGGGACGGAACGCTGGAGCCCTCCCTGCTCACACCGCGGGCCTACGTGCTCTCCCTGGTGATCAGGGTCCTCACGACCACCGCCCTGAGCGTGCCGGCGCTGTTCGAGGTGATGGCCATCGGACGGTTCGGCTACGGCCTGCACGTCACGGTGCACCACCCGCTGGTCGCGGCCGTCACCGTCGTGCTGCTGGTCGTCGGGACCAGCGGGTCGGCCCTGCTGGTCAGCGGGCTGATGGTGGTGGCGCCGGGAAGCCGGTCGTTCCAGAACGCGCTGACCTATCCCTTCTACATCCTGGGCGGTCTCATCCTTCCCGTCACCTCGCTCCCGGAGCCCGTCTCCTGGCTCTCCCGGCTGTTCTTCCTGTCCTGGGGGACCGACCTGCTGCGCGCCGCCTTCGCCGGTGGCCCCCTACGGACCGGCGGCCTCCTCGTCCTCCTCGCGCTGTCAGCCGCGCAGCTGGCGTTGGGGGTGGCGCTGCTCGGACGGGCTCTCGCCCGTGCCCGCGACGGGAGGGCGAGGCTCTATGCCTAGGTTCGCAACGATCGCGGCGGGGCACGGCCGCGGCCGCCCGACCGTCCTGCTCCGCCAGGCCGGCTACGGCCTGCTGAGCAGCTACCAGGACTACCGCGCGCAGCACACCTGGTGGTCGTGGCTCTTCGGCTGGCTGGTGCGCCTGGTGTGCCAGGTCCTGTTCTTCTCCATGGTGGGGCGGCTGGTCGGGTCGCCGGAGCTCCAGCGCTCCATCGCGGTCGGCAACGCCGTGCTGCTGGGGCCGCTGTGCGCCCTCGGGGTGGTGTCGTCGAGTGTCGGCGAGCGCCGCGGCGGCACGCTTCCGTTCCTGCTGCTGAGCATCGGGGGACCGTTTCCGGCGCTGGCCGCACGCGGTCTCTACTGGGCGGTCGACGGTGCGCTCACCTCGTGCATCGCCCTGTTCGCGCTGCCCGCTCTGGTGGGCCTGTCGCTGTCCCCGGCGGCGGCGTGCTGGTGCGCGGCGCTCATCGTGCTGACCGCGCTCAGCGGCTACGCCCTGGCCCTCGGCCTGGCGGGCGTCAGTCTGCGCTGGCCGGAGAGCCGGATGTACCTCACGGCCGGCACGACCATCCTCCTCATGGCCCTGACGGGGGTCAACGCACCGTCCCCGGAGACCGGCGCGGCGGGCACGCTGGCCGGCCTGCTCCCGGCCACCCACGGCCTCGGGGCCGTGCGGGCGGTGATCGCGACCGGGAACCTGCCCGCCGGGCAGGTCCTGGGGGAGTGCCTGGTGCTCGTGGGCTGGGGCGCGGTGGGCGTCCTGGCGCTGACCACGTCCCTCCGCCACCAGGTCCGCACGGGATCACTGGACCTGGGCTGACCCGAGCTGACCCGAGCTGGCCTGGGTGGCCCCACCTGCCCCGCGGCTGACCGTGCCCACCACGGCCGCCCGCCCCCGTCGAACCGATCGGAAAGCGAGAACCCCATGTTTCCCAGGCGCGTGGTCGCCCTGACCGGACCGCCCGGATCGGGCAAGTCCACCCAGGCGCGGCGGCTGGCCCGCACGCTCGGCCGGGACGGCCACCCCGCGCTGCTGGCCTCGGTGCCGGCGCTCTTCCGCGGCTCGGGACCGGTGTGGCCCCTGGTGACCCCGGAAGAGGCCGCCGAGATCCGCCGGCTGCGGGACGAGGCCGAATCCCTCGCCTCGAAGGGCCATCTGATGCCGTGCGGACTGGACCGGATCCTCGTCGCGGCGATCCGGAGGGCCACACCCGGCACTCCGGTGATCCTGGACGGCGCGCCCCGGGGCCTCGACCAGTCGCGGATCCTCCTCGCGGGCCTGCCGGACCTCCGGGACCTCACCATCGTCCACCTGCGCCTGCCCGGCGACCCGGTGCCGGCGTCCTTCGCGCGCCAGATGGCCAGAGAGAGGGCCAGGACCGGGGAGGCGCCCGGTCCGGACGTCGAGCAGCGCCTGCTCGCCAAGGCCCGTACCTACGTGACCGACACGGTGGCCGGCCTGGTGGAAGCCCGACGGGCGGGCGTCCGGATCGTCGACCTCGACGCGACGCCTCCCGAGGACACGGTCGAGGCGCGGATCCGCCTGCGTGTCGGGCTCCCGTCCGCCGAGCGGATCACCGCCGGCACCCGGACACCGCTGGGGGCCACGCCATGGAACTGATCGTCGTCCGGCACGGCCGGACCGACGCCAACGCCCGACGACGGCTCCCGGTCTCCGGCGGGATCCCGCTGGACGACGTGGGACGCGAGCAGGTGCGCCGGACCGCCGAGCGGCTCCTCGACGAGGCGCCCCGCGTGTCGGCCGTCTACACCAGCGACGCCGCCCGCGCCCGGCAGAGCGCCGCCCTCCTGCGCCGTGCCCTCTGCCCCGAGCTGCCGGTCATGGCCGACCTGCGGCTGCGCGAGATCGACTGGGGTGCGCTGCGCGGAGGTCGGACCGATGCCGGGGCCGAGGGCGGGGAAACGGCCCTCGCGCGGTGGGCGCGTGACCCGACGGTCCGACTTCCCGGCGGCGAGAGCCTGTTGGACGTCCGGGCGCGCGTCCGGGACTTCCTCCGCGCCGTTCCCGCCACGGCAGGGGACGGAGCCGTCCTCGTGGTGTCGCACGCGGTCACCCTGACCGTGCTCACGGCCGAGGTCGCGCGGTGGCCCCTGCTGGATACCTGGCACGCCCACCGTGCCCACCTGGGGACCGGGCAGTACCGGCGCCTCGTCCCGGCCGCCCCCTGACACCCCGTCTCCCGCTGTCTCCCCCCTCTCCCCCTCTCCTCCCGATCGGCCCCGGCACGTCGCCACGCCCGATCCGTTCCCGGCGCCTTCCCCGGCCGCCTGGCTGCTTTCCATCCCACCACGCGACCCTTCGAAGGAGTCCCCCTTTGCGTTCCACGACTCTCGCCCCACTCGTCGACCAGGGAGTGCTCGACGACGTCCTCGACCGACTGGGCTTCATCCACGCCAACGACCACTGCCGTCGCAACTGCACGCACTGCCCCGCCTTCGGCGACACCACACCCGTCGTCATGATGCCCTTCGCCGCTCTGCGGGCCCTGGTCGCCGACGTCGGCGAGGCGTACCGCCTGCGGAACCGTGCCCCGTCCCGCAGCATCGCCTCCTGGCGGATCAGCGATCCGCTCGACTACCACGTCCGGGACGGCTCCGGCACCCGGACGACCTTCGACGTCGCCCGGCTGTGGCGCGAGCACCTCGGCCAGGGCCTGTACCTCGTGACCAACGGCAGTGAGGGCAAGCGCTTCGCCCGGACGGCGCTCCAGCGGATCGGCGCCGAACCCGAGGTCGTCTCCCAGGTCAAGCTGACCGTCACGCCCTGCGACCAGGGCTGGGGGAGCGAACGCCACCTGGCCGGCATCGCCGAGGACATCAGGGTCCTCGCTCCGCTCTGGGACCTGGGTTCGACCCGGATCGAGGACCCCGACGGGCTGCGGTTCCGCATCAACCTCAAGGCCACCCGCGGCCGCCGCGAGGAGGCGTGGGAGTTCACGGCGAAGGCGCTTGCGCTGGCCGGCCTGTCCCGGGGCGACATCGACAAGGCGCTTGGCGACCCCCGGCGGATCAGCGCCAAGGACGTCTACGACCTGGGATCGCAACTGGGCGACAGCCCGGTCCCGGAGGCCGTCAGTATCAAATCCTCGGACGGCACCCGCTTCAAGCCGACGCAGGAGGAACGCTCCCAGCACCAGTTCGGGATCTACCCCGACGGATCGGTGCGGCTCATCGACATGTACGCGTTCCGGGTGCACCCGGCCACCGGCCCCTCCGGCGCACCGCTGAGGGTCGCACTGCCCGGCTGACCGGGACGGTCGGACGCGAGCGCGCATCACCACCACCGACGAGGAGGAAACCCTTGACCAGCGAATGGATCGTCCCGCTCCACGAGGCCGACCAGCACGGCCCGTCGCACGTCGGCCACAAGGCCCGGGCCCTGGCGCGGCTGCGCCGGTGCGACGTCCCCGTCCCGGACGGCGTCTGCCTGACCTCGGCCTGGTTCGGGGACGTCATGCGGCTGACCGCCCTGGGCGGAGTCGTCACCGAACAGCTCAGCACGGTGCGGGCCGTCCCGACCGGGACGGGTCGATCGCTCGAACTCATCCGCCGGGCCGTCCTGGCGACGGAGTGGCCCGAGGAGGCGACGGCCCTCGTGGTCGCGGCCGTCGAGCCGCTGCTCGCCGACGGGCCGGTGGTGGTGCGGTCGTCCGTCCCGGCGGAGGACGGCACGGACCGGTCGTTCGCCGGCGTCTTCCACTCCGAGGGGCCGCTGGAATCGGTCGATGAGGTCCTGACCGCCCTTCGGCGGTGCTGGGCGGCCCTGTGGACGGCACGGTCCTACGCGTACACCCGGGGCGACCTGCCGCGCGAGTACGCGGCCTTCGTCCAGCGGTGGGCCGAGCCGCGGATCCACGGCGTGACGTTCACCCGGGACCCGCTGGGTCGCGTCCCGGGCCCGGTCGCCGAGGCCTCCTGGGGCAGCAGCGACACCACCGAGGGCACGGGCGCGGCCATCCGGGTCACCACGACCGACGAGCAGGGCGGGCCGGCCGCGCCTCACCTGCCGGCGGAGCTCCGGGCCCGGCTGTCCGGGCTCTCCACGCTCGCCGAGGACCTCTTCGGGCACGCGCTGGACATCGAGTGGGTCTGGAACGCCGCGGGCCTGCACGTCCTCCAGGCCCGCCCGATCACCGGCGCGGGCGGCCCGGCCCTCCCCCCGGCCGACCGGTGGTGGCCGGACGCCCGCGTCGCCGAGCTCTACGACGTCGACCTGGGCAATCTCCGCCGTCGGTTGGAGAACGGGCTGCAGAAGCACATCTGGCTGCGCCGCCAGTGCGAGGCCGCCGGCGTGGAGACGTACCGCGAGGCCTACGCCGTCTACCGCGCGGAGAGCGCGGAGCGCGTCGCCGAAGGGCTGCGCTCCCATCTGCGCACCGAGTTCGTCCAGGTCAACTGGAGTGCCCGGGGAACCGACCAGGTCGTTCCCCTCGACCGGCTCGGGGAGGCGCTCGCGGCCGGGCACGCGCGCAACCCGCTGTCCGATCCGGCGTTCAGCGCCGTGCACCTGGGCGAGATCGTTCCGGCCGAGGCCTCCGGGTTCTCGACCGTCCTCTCCGACGGCACCGTCATCGTCGAGGCCTTCCCCGCCGGCCTCCCCGGGATCAAGGAGGGCTCGTTGGTCCCCTCGGTCTTCACCGTGGACGAGCGGGGCGCCGTGCACCGCCGCAACGTCGCCGTGTTCAACCGGCGGTGCACCATCCGGCCCGGGGACGGCTGGTGGTGGCACCCGCAGTCCACGGCCCCCTACGCCTTCGACCGCTCGGACCGGGAGATCCGTGACGTCGCGCGCACCACCCGGGCGATGTGCGGCGCCCTGGGGGAAGCCCGGCTGGAGTGGTACAGCCGGGCGGAACACGCCATGGTCCGGGACGTCAGCCTGGAAGGCCGCCGCCTGCACCCGCTGGGCGCCGGACCGGATGCCGGGCACGTCATCGCGAGCGGATCCGTGATCGGCACCGCCCTCGTCGTGCCCGACATCGCCGCGCTCGACGACCTGGCCCGTGCGTGGGACGTGAGCGTCGTCGGCTTCGGCTCCGACAACACCGCGATCATGGCGGACGACGCCATCACCGCGACGGTCGCCGCCGCCCGCGCCACCGACGCCCCGGTCATCGTGGCCGAGTACCCCTCGGCCGGCCTCATCCCCCTGGTCGACGTGGCGAGCGGCTTCGTGTTCGAACGCGGGAACCTGCTCTGCCACACGGCCATCGTCCTGCGCGAGCGCGGGGTGCCCGCCGTCGTCCTCCCGCGCGCCAGGGAGCTGCTGCGGGACGGACAGTCGGTGCAGATCTCCCCGGCCGGCGTCACCGTCGCCGGCTCCGGCTCCGGCTCCGGCTCCGGCTCCGGCACGGGAGTCTCCCGGTAATGGGGCGGACCTGGGCGGACGTGCCGCCCCCGACCGCCCAACAGCCCTTCGGTCGACCGCAGTTGCACCGGGCCGGCCTCCACCCCCTCGACCTGGGGGACTCGCGTCAGCTCGCCCGACTGCTGTGCGACGACTCGGCGCGGGACGGGGGGAGCCATCCCCTGTCCCGCCCCGACTTCGCTCCCGACGGCTTCACCGTCGCGGAGCGGATCGCCGGGAGCGTCCCGCTGGACGCCGGTGAGGAGGA
This sequence comes from Kitasatospora sp. NPDC050543, assembly GCF_044457565.1. Lineage (NCBI taxonomy): Bacteria > Bacillati > Actinomycetota > Actinomycetes > Kitasatosporales > Streptomycetaceae > Kitasatospora > Kitasatospora sp. NPDC050543. The sequence continues at coordinate 42,615 of NZ_JBITGZ010000024.1, forward strand.
CTTCGAAGCCTGGATGGCGCGGAGCGTCGCGGGGAAGGTGCGAGGGGCCCTCCCCGGCACGGATCCGGCCGCGACGGCCGCCATCGCCGAGTTCTGCGCCGGTGAGGCGCTGCGGCTGCTGGAGCACCGGTACGGCGGCGAGCGAGTGGCGGACGGTCTGTGGAACCAGGAGCTGACCTCGGTGGTCGACCGCGTGATCGCGCACTGCGCCCTCGGCGACGCGCGCGCTCCGCTGGCGACGCACGCCGGCTACGCCGCCCTGGGGCGTCGGGTGTCCCTCGCCCTCGCCCCGCGCGTCGTCGAGCACTGCCGCGGGGACGTGGCCCGGCTGCTCCGCTTCAGCCTCGCGGCGGGCCTGCTCGGCGCCGAGCGGAAGCTGCGGGTTCCCCGGCCGGGGCTCGCCTTGGACCTGCGGCCGGACGAGGACCCGGAAGCCGCGGCAGCCCGACTGTGGTCCGCCTTCGCCGAACGGGCCGAACGCGTCCCGGTCGTGGACGACACCCCGTCCTTCCTGGGGGAGGTGCTGGACCGCCCGACCCGGCTGGTGTGGTTCTTCGACGACTGCCCGGAGACCGCCTTCGACCTGCTGGCGCTCAGCCGGCTGGCCGAGCTGAACCCCCGTCTTCGCATCACGATGGTGCCGAAGTCCCTGCCCTGCTACACCGACGCCGACACCGGGTACGTGCGCCGGCTCCTGGCGTCCCCCGCCATGCACCGGCTCGGGGTCACCGCGAACCTGGCTCCGGCGACGCTGTGTCGCTCCGGCCCGGCGATGGCGACCGCCAACCTCCGCAAACTGTCCCCCGACCTGGCGGCCCGCCTCGCCGCGGCCGACTGCGTGTTCGTGAAGGGCACGAGCATCCATGAGATGTTCCAGGGCGGCCTCAGCCGACCGATGTACACCGGATTCACCCTGGTGAGCGGCTTCAACGAGAGCGCGATGGGCATCGACGCGGCGGAGGCCCCGCTGATGCTCCTCCGTACGGGCGCGGGCCAGTACGCGAGTTGGGGGTTCGAGGGCCGCGCGCGCCGCAGGGCGTCCTTCGCCGGCCCCCGGACGGTGCGACTGTGCTGGGACACCCTCGCGGATCGACTGCGCCGTGGTGGCGCCGACCGGGAGACCCTGCGCGCCGAGCTGCTGCGGCTCGACCGGATCGCCCCGCAGGTGGCACCGCGAACCCGGCACGCGTTGGACGCGGAGCGAGCCCTGGTGCGCCGAGCACTGACCGGATACCGGAGCCCGGCGGGCAACGGGGCACACCGCTCGTGACCCGCCCTCGGCACCGCATCGAACCCCCCGACGCCAGTCCCAGGAGCACCGTGCGCCCGCCCGCATCCGACTGGCTCGACGACGTCGTCGACCTGGTCGCCGCAACGGCCAACCGATTCCCCGCGCACAACGGGGCCTTCCACCTCGTCGCCCGGCTCTCCGAGGAGAGCGGCGAACTGGCCCAGTGCGTCAACCACCTGGAGGGGATGGGCCGGAAGACGGAGCGCCACGGGCCGGCCGACGTCGAGGACCTGGCGAAGGAGGTCCTCGACGTCGTCCGCTGCGCGGTGGCCCTCGCCGCGCACTACGGGTGCCTGGACGACCTGCGGGCCCTCACGAGGGAGAAGCTGGTGTCCTACCGGGCACGGGGCTGGGCACCGTGACGGGCGCGGCCGACCGCGATGCCGGGCGGGGCTGCGAGCAGCGCCGGCGACGTCGGCAACACGGGCCGTTCCCACCGGTGTTCTTCAGCGGTACCACCATCACGACCAGCGCGGACTGCGGCTCGCCCGCCGCCCCGGCTTCGTATGGAAAGCCTCGTCCGTCGTCCGACAGACCCGGTCCGTCGTGCGGGAGGCCCGGCCCGTCGTGCGGGAGGCCCGGCCCGTCGTGCGGGAGTTCCGACCCCTCGTGCGGTCGGTCCGGTCCGTCGCTGGAGAGGGACCGCGCGGCGCGGAGGAACCGTTCCAAGTGTGCGGCGCCCAGATCGAGTGCGGCAGCGAGCTGCTGGACCGAACGGCGATGGGGCCGCCGCACCCGGCCCCGCTCGATGTCGCTGATCGTCCTCACACTGACCTGGGAACGCCGGGCCAGCTCCTCGTGTGTGAGTCCCGCCTCATGACGAAGTGCTCTCAGCATGTCCCCGAATCCTGCGTCCATCTGTCGTGCCCTTGACACATTCACCCCCAGCATTCCTGCCCCGCATTCCTTGCCACAAGTGCGTCGGGTCCCCTCCGGCCGTTCTGGAGCCGACGAAACGGCGGACGGCACGGAACGTGGACCCACCATCTCCCCCCTCAGCCCCCGCACGAGGGAGGATCCACGATCAGTCTGGGGTTTGGGAGCGCTCCCAAACCCCATCGGGAGCGTAGCAGCACTTAACAGCGGCGAAGCCGTGACACGCGGCGGACCGCGCGAAACGGATGGCGGGATGCGGCGTCCAGGCGCGGAGGCCCGAGGAACCCGGAGTCCGGACGAGGAAGGCCGACAAGGAGGGTCGACGACCGTGCGGCCGCCGGACACCTCACGGCAGCCAAGGGGACGTCAGGCCGACGCCCGGACCACCAGTTCGGTCGGCAGGACCATCTGACGACGGGGCCGCCCGGGTTCGGCGATCTCGTCGAGCAGCAGTTGGACCATCAACCGCCCCATCGCCTCCGTCGGTTGGCGAACGCTGGTGAGCGGGGGCTCGGTGCTCCGGGCGATCACGGAATCGTCGAAGCCGACGACCCGCACGTCGTCCGGCACGCGCCGCCCCGCCTCGCGCAGCGCCCGGAACGCGCCGACGGCCATCAGGTCGGAGGCGCAGAACACGGCGTCGAGGGTGGGCACCCGGTCCAGGAGCTCGCGCATCGCCGCGTAGCCGCCCGGTTCGGTGAAGTCCCCGGTGGCGACGAGCGCGTCGTCCAGCGTGAGGCCGGCCTCCGCGACCGCCTCCCGGTACCCCGCCAGGCGCGCTCCGGCCGCCTCCATGTCGAGCGGCCCCGTGATCGTGGCCACCGCGGCACTGTCGCGCGCGATCAGGTGCCGAACCGCGGCCCGAGCCCCACCCGCGTTGTCCGCGTGGACATAGCTCAGCGGTTCCCGCTCGGAACGGCGACCGCCCAACACCGCCGGCAGGTCGAGCCGGTCGAGCAGATCGGGCAGCGGGTCGTCCCGGCGGACCGAAACCAGGAGCACGCCGTCGACCCGGCGCGCCGTGAGGTAGCGGGTCAGACGCTCGCGCTCGTGCTCGTTGCGGACCAGGATCAGCAGCAACTGCAGGTCGGTCGCGGCGAGTGCGTCGGAGATCCCGGCGATGACGTCCGAGAAGTACGGCTCGGAGCGCAGTCGCGCGAAGCTCTCCGGGACGACCAGGGCGATGACATCGGTCCGCGAGGTGACCAGGGACCGCGCCGCCTGGTTCGGCACGTAGCCGAGTTCGGCGATCGCCCGCTCGACGTCCTGCCTGGCCTTGGCACTCACCTTGGGTGACCCGTTGACGACGCGCGAGACCGTTCCCCGGCCGACTCCCGCGCGCGCGGCCACGTCCTCCAGCGTCGGTCGGCCGGCAGACCGGGCCGACCCGGGTCCCGACTGTTCGGTTCGGGGCATGGCCACACTCCGGCGCGGTTCACGGCGCGACCGATCGGAACGGGACGGCGGGGTCATCCCCGGAGTCGGCCGGTCCGGAGACGCGCGTACTTCTCGGGCACGGGCGATCCTACACGCCGGTAAGAGCGCTCCCACGCACCCCTCCGCCCCTGCGCCCGTCCGCCCCTCCGCCCGCCCGCGTCGGATCCGCCGGCCCCGGATCCACCGGCCCGGATCCCCGTGGTGCGGTTGGTGCACGCATCGCCCTGCGCCGAGGAGGGCCGGGGCCGGCGCGGTCGCCGTCCGGCACGGATGCCACACCGACACCATGATCGAGTCGGCTTGACATGTCATCAGATCAGAAAGCACTCTTCTCACATCTCGGTGAAAGCGCTCCCACAGCCACGCCCACCATCACGTCGGCAAGCTGGGTCCCGTCGGCGGCGCACCCCTCGGAACTTCTGGACAAGAGGACTTCGGCATGCGCATACCCGGAACGGCTTCGACGGCCAGGCGCGCTTCCCGGGCCGCGTCGGTGCTGGGACTCTGCGTCGCCCTCGTCGGCGGCTGCGGCGTCGCGGGCGACCTCGACCCGACGGACGTCGACGACGCGGGCCGCGGGATCACCCTGACCATCGGCGACTTCGGCACCTTCGGGTACAAGGAAGCCGGCTTGTTCAATGAGTACATGACCACCCATCCGGGAATCACCGTCGTCGAACACAACGTCCAGGACGAGAACACCTACTACCCGGCGTTCCAGACCCGTCTCGCCGCCGGGCGCGGGCTGGACGACATCCAGGCCGTCGAGGTCGGCCGGATCGCCCAAGTGGTCAAGCAGGTCGACAAGTTCGCCGATCTCGGCAACGCCGAAGGGGTCGACCGGAGCGCCTTCCTCCCGTGGAAGTGGCAGCAGGCCACCACGCCGGACGGCCGTACCGTCGCCCTCGGCACGGACATCGGCCCGACGGCGGTGTGCTACCGCAAGGACCTCTTCCAGCAGGCCGGCCTGCCCACCGACCGCGACGAGGTGGGCCGGCTCTGGCAGGGGGACTGGGCGCGGTTCGTCGAGGTCGGCAGGCGGTTCCAGGCCGCGGCACCCGCCGGCACCCACTTCATCGACTCCACGAGCGGCCTGTTCAACGCCGTGGTCGCCTCGGGCAGCCCCCAGTACGACGACGACGGCGGCCGACTGGACTACCGGAACAGTCCCGGAGTGCGGAGCGCGTGGGACCTCTCCCTCAGCGCCGCCCAAGCGGGCATCAGTGCCGGGCTCAAGCAGTTCGATCCCCAGTGGAACCAGGCCTTCGCCAACTCCGAGTTCGCCACCGTCGCCTGCCCGTCGTGGATGACGGCCATCATCTCCGGCAAGTCCGGGGAGGCCAACCGGGGCAAGTGGGACATCGCCGCGGCTCCGGCGGCCGGCAACTGGGGTGGCTCCTTCCTCTCCGTCCCCAGGGCCGGCCGCCACCGTAAGGAGGCCGAAGCCCTCGCCGTGTGGCTCACCGCACCCGAGCAGCAGGCGAAGGTGTTCGTCCGGGCCGGCAACCTGCCGTCCAACGCGACCGCGCTGGACCGGCCCGAGGTGCAGCACGCGGCGCTGGACTACTTCGGGGACGCCCCCACCGGGCGGATCTACGTTGCCGCGGCGACCTCCGTCCAGCCCGCCGTGATCGGCGAATGGGACGGCCTGGTCAAGAACTGCCTCACGAACACCCTGCTCAGCGTCGAACAGCACCGGCGCCCGGCCGCCGAGGCGTGGTCCGCCGCGACGAGGGAGATCGACGGCAAGGTCGGCGACTGAACCCCGCCCACGCCCATCCGCCCATCCGCCCTCCCGGTGTGACCGCCCTCCCTGCGCGACCGCCGCCCGGCTCACCAGGCCGCAGCTCCTCCAGAGAAGACCAGCACGTGTACACCGTTCAGACCGACCCGCCCGAGCGCCGGCGGCCCGCTTCACCGCGCCACCGGCGGCCACTCCGTTCCCACCTGCACAGGTTCGACGTGAAGGCCTCTCCGTACGCCTTCGTCGCACCCTTCTTCCTCTGCTTCGCGGGCTTCGGCCTGTTCCCGCTGCTCTATACGGCCTGGATCTCGCTGCACGGCGTCAGCCTCGTCTCGCTGGACGACATGCGGTGGCTCGGCCTGGGCAACTACGCCAAGCTGCTCCACGACGACCTGTTCTGGAACGCACTGCGCAACACCCTCACCATCGGCGTGCTGTCGACCGTGCCGCAGCTCCTGCTGGCCCTCGGCCTGGCCCACCTGCTCAACCACCGCCTCCGCGGCCGGGGCTTCCTCCGGATCGCGATGCTCGCCCCGTACGCGACCTCGATCGCCGCGGCCACCCTGGTCTTCTCGCTGCTGTTCGGGCGTGACTTCGGAGCGATCAACTGGCTGCTCGGCCGGATCGGCGTCGGAGGCGTCGACTGGGAGGGCGGCAGGTGGAGCTCACAGGTCGCCGTCTCCGTCATCGTCGTCTGGCGCTGGACCGGCTACAACGCCCTGATCTACCTCGCCGCCATGCAGGCCGTCCCCCGCGACCTGTACGAGACGGCGGCGCTCGACGGGGCCGGCCGCTGGCACCAGTTCCGGCACGTCACCCTGCCGTCCATCCGGGCCACGGTGGCGTTCACGGTCCTGGTGTCCGCCATCGGGGCCACCCAACTCTTCGGCGAGCCGCTGCTGTTCGGCGGCTCCACCGGGCACAGCGGCGGCTCGGCCCACCAGTACCAGACCATCGGCCTGTACCTGTACGACGAGGGCTGGTACGCGTTCCGCCTCGGCCGCGCCGCCGCGGTGGCCTGGGTCATGGTGGTGATCACGCTGCTGATCGGTGCGACCGGCTTCGCGGTCGGCCGGATCAGGCGCGCCGGCGGAAGGGGCTGATCCCGGTGCCCGACACGCCCCCGACCATCGGACAGGCCCCGGCTCCTCCCCGCCCCCACCGGACCCCGATGGGAGTCCCGGGCATCGACCGGCCCGGACCCCTCACCTACGCGTTGCTGGCCCTGACGGCGCTGGTCTTCCTGTTCCCGCTGTACTGGGCACTGGTCGGCGCGTCGACGTCCAACGGGCGGATCGCCCGGACCCCTCCCGCGCTCCTCCCGGGCGGCAACCTGGCGCGGAACCTGGACATCGCCTGGAACCAGGTCCACATGGGGCGGGCGCTGGTCAACTCCGTCGTGGTGGCGGGCTGTGTCACCGTCGGCACGGTGCTCTTCGCCACCCTGGCGGGCTTCGCGTTCGCCAAGCTGCGCTTCCGCGGTCGCGGCGCCCTGCTCGGCCTGACGGCGGCCACCATGACCGTCCCCTCCCAACTCGGTGTGATCCCGCTCTACCGGGTCATGGCGCAGCTGCACTGGACCGACCACCTGCCCTCCGTCATCCTGCCCAACCTGGTCGCCGCGTTCGGTGTGCTGTTCATGCGGCGCTTCCTGTCGACGGCGCTTCCCACCGAGCTCGTCGAAGCCGCCCGGGTCGACGGCGCGAGCAGCCTGCGGATCATGGTCAGCGTCGTGCTGCCGATCGCGCGGCCCGGCATGGCCGTCCTCGGGATGCTGGTGTTCGTCCAGTCGTGGAACGACTTCTTCTGGCCGATGATCGCGCTCAGCCCGGGCAACCCGACCGTCCAGGTGGCCCTGGCCGGTCTCGGCGGCGGCTCGTACGACTCCGATCAGGCCGTCGTCCTCGCCGGGACGCTGATCGGCACCGCGCCGCTGCTCCTGGTCTTCGTCCTGCTCAGCCGGCACATCGTCGGCGGCATCACCGCCGGAGCCGTCAAGTCCTGACCCGTCCGCGCCGAGCGGCCCCGGTCCGGCTCCACCACGGCCCGCAGCGGTGTGTTGTCCGCGGACAACACACCACCGACCCGGTCCGCCCACCCGAGGCATTGCAGACTTGCCGCGCGCCGGCCGGGACCAGGACCGGGCAAGCGAAAGGCAGGGCTCCCGGAAGGAAGCCCTGCCCGGTTCACGCGAACCCTGCCGCTCAGCGCACGCGCCGGACCACAGCGCGCAGAAGCCGATCAGCACCACGGTGACCGCCAGGGTCAGACCGGCCTGGGTCCAGTGCATCACCCACTCGTCGGCGGGCGGGTGGTAGGTCGCGTACGCCTGCACGATGGTGTCGTGGTGGGCCAGGCACTCGGACGGGTCGGGCACTCGCCCGTCCCGTCCGCCAGCCGGCCCATCCAGTCGCCCTGCAACGGGATCCGCAGGCCGTCGCCGGTGAGCAGGCCGTTCCCCACCACGTCCGATTCGAGCGGGGTGTTCGTCGGCAGGTGCCCGCTCTGGACCATGTGCATCTGATCGGACGGCAGCGGGCCGGCCATCTTGACGTCGGCGAACGCCTCACGGGCCGGCGCGAACAGGTAGCGCCCGGCGTCCAGCGCGAACCGTACGGCGAGGGTGAGGACGGCCGTGACGACGATCGAGGCGACGACCCGGCGCACCGCCAGCCCGACCGCCGCCCCCAGGGCGACGGAGAGCAGGCAGAACCCGACCACCGACGGCCCCGACGCGGTCCGGCTCATCCAGGTGAACCAGTGGTAGTAGCCGGTGACGGCGAACCGTCCCTGGACCACCCCGGCCCACCAGGTGCCGGCGGGTGACGCAGCCCGCGGCCGCGGGCCCGGCCCCGACCAGGGTGGGCGAGGTCCAGCCGAGGCCCTCGCCGAGCACCGGACCGCCGAGGCAGGCGCCCTGCGCGTTGGCCGGGTTGAAGGGTGGCCGGTCAGGCCGCGGAGGTGAGCGCCTGGATGCGGTGGAGTTCGGTGAGGATGTCGTCCAGGGTCCGGCAGTCCGTAGAGGTGGTCGGCGCGGTCCGGGGCGTGGCGGGGTCGCGGCTGTCCAGGGCGTCGGCCAGGGCGTCGAGGGCGGCGGTGACCTGACGGGCGGCCGGCCGGCCGGGCCGGGGTGAGCCGTGTTCGATGCGGACGGCGCAGGCGGTGGCGGCGTCCGCGATGCGCTCGGCGCCGGTGGTGACTCTGAGCCAGTCGAGGTCGGGGCCGGTGGTGAGTTCGGCGGCCGCGCCCTCGGCGGCGGCCCGGGCCTCGGCGAGGGCCCGGTAGGCGGAACGGCGCAGGTCGGCGCGGTGCTGCTGCCCGGGGGCGCCGGTGAGCACATGGTCCAGGTAGCGGCGGGTGCTGCGCAGGGCGTGGGCGCAGCGGTGGCCGACCCGGGCCCGGGTGTCGGCGAGCCTGGGCAGGTGGCCGGCCAGCAGGACGATGGCGCAGGCCAGGGCGGTGTCGGCGAGTCGGGACGGGGCGGCCTGGCGGTCGCCCGCGGCCGAGACGAAGGCGAGCACGGTGAGTGTGACGACGGCGGTCTGCAGCGCGAAGTGCCGGGCCGCCACCGGGATGAGCGCGCCGGTGAGGACCACGGTCGCGACGGGCAGCCACGTCCGGTCGGCGGCCGCCGTGACGGCGGCGGACAGCAGTACCCCGAGGGCGGTGCCGGCGAAACGGTTGACCACCCGGGAGAACAGCGGGCCGAAGTCGGGCTTGACCAGGAACGCCGCGGTGACCGGCAGCCAGTACCAGTGCTCGGTGTGCAGCAGCAGGGCGACCACGGTGCTCATGGTGACGCAGACGGCAACCCGAAACCCGTACTCCCGGCCGGCCGGGCTCGCCGGGTGTACGCCGCCGAGGCCCTTGGGCGCGGGCGGCCGGGTGGGGGCCGGCGCGCCGGCGAAGACCAGGCCGGCGTCGAGGACGGCGCGGTCGAAGGCGGTGCGGGCCGGGGTGTCGGAGAGCGGGGCGGGCAGGGCGCCCGGGTTGCCGCCAGCGCGGACGGCCTCGGCCAGGCGGCGTGGGCCGGTGGAGATCCGGACCGGCAGCCGCGCACCTTCCCAGAGCAGGGCGACGCTCGCCTCGCACAGCGCGGCCGCGGCGGCAAGGCGCCCGGCGAGCTCGGCCTCCTCGGTACGGGCGCGGCCGGGCAGCCGGAGCAGGCGGTGCAGGCGCAGGGCCTGGTCGGCGCGGTCGAGGGCGGCGGTCAGCCGACGGCGGGCGGGTTCGGCGCCCGGGGTTCCGACAGCGTCCAGGGCGTCGGCGAGCGCGTCGAAGACGGCGGCGACCGCGAGCCGTTCGCCGTGGTGGCGGTGCAGGCGCAGCGCCGGGCGGCGCAGCAGCAGGCGCAGCAGGAGCAGCCAGCCGGCGCCGGTCAGGAACGCGGCGGCCCTGGCCCAGCCCGGCAGGTCCAGCGCCATGCCGCCGCCCACCGCGGTGAGGACCAGCAGTTGGAGCGCCGCCGCCGAGCAGACCGGTCCGGCGACGCTGACCGCCCCCGACAGCAGACCCACCGTCAGCAGCAGCGGTACCGCCCACCAGCCGGCGGCGACGCCGAGCAGCAGGCCGAGGGCGCCGCCCAGGGCCGGCACGCCGATCTGCAGCGCGCCCGCCCGGCCGGTGCCGGGCCGGTCGTTGATGCCGGCGAACAGCGCGCCCAGCCCCGCGAGCAGGCCGGCCTCGGGGCGGCCGGCGGCGATTGCGGCGCCGAGCAGCGGGCCCATACCGAGGGCGCCGCGCAGCATCGCGGGCCAGGGCACGGGCGCGCGCTGCCAGCGCAGCGGGTGGGCCAGCCAGTCGGGTGGGCGGCGGGCGGACCGGGGCACGGGTCTCCTCGGGCATCAGGCCTGTTCGGCGGTGCTCCCGAGCCTAGCGGGGCGGGTGGTCGGCGGTGCTGCGGGCCGGTTACGTCGGTGTGACCTGGTGAGGGATCGGATCTCCCCGACCGCCTGTGCCCCGGACCCCCGACAGCGAACCCCCGGTGGCGGGCCTGCCTGCCGCCGGGGTTGGCGGCGGGCCGTCAGCCGACCGGCCAGCGGCAGCGCGGCCGCCGAGGCCTCCACCGCACGTCCTCCACCGGGCTCCGGACGGGCGTTGCGGTCGACTACGTGTTGCAGTCGCCGAGATCCTCGCCTCAGCTCGTCGACGAGCACGGGCATCCCCTTGGGGATCGACGGCCGGTGCTCAGGTCACAGCCCTGATCAGATCACCGGTGGCCCGGCCTCGATGCGGCGCAGCACTGGGGCAAGGCGGTCCAGGTCAGGTCCGGTCTGGACCTGTCGCTCGTCCCACCAGGTGGCGCCGGCGTCGTGCAGCGGGCCGATCACGTCCTTGGCCTTCGCTGCGTCCGGGGGCGTGGCACCGCCGAGCACGAACTCGAAGGGGCGCTCGGCCCCGGCCGTACGGTGCTTGCGTACAAAGCCGACAAGATCCCGTACCTCCGCCACATCTGGCACATGTCCATGCCGGGCCGTCTCGAACAGCGGCACCGCGCCGTCCCACCGCGCTGCCCGCCGCATGGGAGGACGACGCGGCCAGAACCCGCCGATCCACACTGGAGGACCGGGCCGTTGCACGCTGGCGGGCAGCAGCGTCACGTCGTGGACCTCGTAGTGTCCGCCAGAGTGGTTCACCGGCCCGCCTGACCAGAAACGCTCCAACAGCTCCAGTCCCTCGTCCAGCCGCTCGGCAAGGATGTGTGGCTCGGCGGCGTCGCCGAAGCTGCGGTATTCGTCCTCGATCGGGCCTCCCAGGCCCGCGGCGAAGATCACCCGACCGCCGCTGAGGTTGTCCAGGGTGGCCACCACGCGGGCCAGTTGCTGCGGGCGGTAGCGGGGGACCGGCGTCAGCAGGGTGCCCAGTCGGATCCGGGAGGTCGCCAGCGCGGCTGCGGTCAGCAGCATCCAGGGATCTCCGAAGGGACGCCCCTGGTGCTGGCGGTGCAGGACGTGGTCCCAAACGAAGAGCCCGTCCCAGCCGGCCTGTTCGGCGGCAGTCGCCACCGTCGCGACGTTACGGGGGTCGGCGAAGTCACCGAAGTTGGGGATGTTGATGGAGAAGCGCATCCCAGCAGTGTGCGCAGCCTGCCACGAAGCGGCAATAGGACTGGGATCCAGACGGCTTCACGACAGGCTGCGGACAGGTGCAGGATCACGCACGATCCACCGGGACCCCGAACCGCAGTCGGACGGACAGTACCGACCCGTCGGACTCCGCATCACGAGCACGAACACCACCTGGGTGCGCACCACGGCCAGGATGTGTCCGAGTCGCAGCCGCGCCGCGGTCCTGTCGCCGGGCAGTGGCGGCGACGCCACGCCCTCCGGCTCCGGGAACGTCTCGGCGATCCTCGTTCCGTGCTCGGTGAGGAACCAGGCCCGCAGCTTCCCGGGAATGATCTCCCGGAGGCTTCGCCGCCCGCTGAGCCGCAGCTGACCGGCACCTGGCCTGCCTGATTTCAGCCGATGCCGGCCCTGTCGTGGTGCGGGTGGGGCGGCGCGCTGTCGCCTGCCCGTGTTCGGCCCGGCTGCCCAACCCCCCCAGGCGGCCGGGCCGCGCTGTGCGGTTGACCGCCGTGCACGCGGATCGGGCATGCACCCGGCGGTGTGGTTGTGGGCGTCGTCCACTGCATCGCCGAGGGGGCGGTCTCGATCTGGGTCACGGCTGACCCGTTCTCCTGCGGATCGCCTCAGTCAGGCGACGGAGTGGGTCACGGTGCCCGTGTAGGTGCCGGCCACTCCGGCGGCGGGGACGGTGATCACCACCGTGGGGCTCCAGCTCGTGGAGCTGTTCCCGTTGCCGGTGGAGGCGAAGGCGGATCTCGAACTGCCGAGTGTCTGTTTGGCCGAGGCGTCGCTCTGGCCCGGTGAGGCCGTCACGGTGCCGTTCGTGCTGGTCGCGGGCCCGGACCAGTAGGAGGCGTTCGTGGTGGTGATCGTCTCGGCGGACGTCGCACCGCCGGTGGTGAAGTTCGTGGCGGACACCGTCGCCGTCCATGTGCTGGTGGCCAGTCCTCGCCCGTCCGAGACGGTCACCGAGCCGAGGGCCGCGCTGACGGTGCCGCCGGGTGCCGCGCTGCCGAGGCCCGCGGCGGACGGCAGGCTGATCGACAGCGTGCCCGTGTTCGGAATGACGGTGAGCTGGGAGCTGTTGCTGCCGCTGGTCTCGACGGTGCCCACGACCGCGCGGGTGAAGCTGGCCTTGCCTCCGGATGTGGCCACCACCTTCCCCGAAGCGGTGTAGATCGCGCCGCCGCCGGTGATCCACGTGCCGTTCCCCGAGACCGTGACCGCCGCGGTGTTGTTGCGGTCGGCGATGAACGTCAGACCGGTGAAAGCCCCCGTGGTCGGTGCGCTGAGAGTGGATTTGCCTCCGGTCTGGTCGGTGAAGGACGCGCCGGTGGTGGACGTCGCACACGCCACCGGGTAGGTGGGACAGGCGAGGTAGATCGTCACACCCGTGCCGTTCAGCTTCCCGCCGGAGATCGTCATGCCGGTGGTGACGACGTACGTGCCGGGATTGAGCGTGAGTGTGCCGGCCAGGGACGAGATGGTGGAGTACACCCCCGGGCTGATGGTCTGGTTCCCGGTGGCATGGTTGACGACGGGATACGGCGTGGCCGGTGTCGTGGGACAGGCCGACGCGGCCGGGCACTGGGCCAGGGCGGCGTACGGGTCGGTGACGGCGGGCTGGTTGGTCGGGGCCGGGTTGTACGAGCCGCCGCCCGAGGTGGCGAAGCCGGCCGGCGCCGCCGGGCCGCCGATGGTGCCGCCGGTCGCGGTGACCGAGGCGGTACCGCTGACGAGCGCCGCCTGACTGTTCGTCGAGTTCACCAGAATGCTGCCGGTGACGTGAATGCTGCCGGGGTGGAGGTACAGGGCGTTCGCCGTGCTCGGGCTGAGGACGCACAGGCTCGCCGTACACGCGGTCGCGGCCCGGGCGGTGTCGGACGGGCCGATCACGACCCAGCCCAGCGCCCACACGAGCGCGAGGATCATGGCACAGACCGCGTGCGACGGGCGGCGTCCTCGGCGGGTACGGATGCGTCCGCTCGCGACCGGGCGGTGGGGATCGGGGATCCGCGGCGCGTCAGGACGGCACACGGGCGCACCGGCCCGTGCCCGACTGCCGCTCACACGCCGACCGGCACCCACCCGGGCGATGCCTGAGCTTCCAGCGGCGAACCGCGCCGTCACATCCACCATCCTCGGCATGGCTCAAAACGTATCAAATGTGCCATATGTTCCTACACGAATTGACGCTCGTTCGGCGCGCCCCGGGCGTGTGATCCGGTCCCTGGAGCGGTGGACATGGCACGGTTTGTCCATGCCTCAGGTCTCTGTTCCGCCTCAACCGGTGTTCGCGCTGCCGCGGTGTGCGACCTGCGGGCACGATGGGCAGGGCACGCGGGCGAAACCGGGCGGCACGGTGCGCCGTGCCCGGTGCCGGACGATGCGGCGGGTCCCGACGGTCCGGCCGCTGGACGGTCCGGACGACCCGACAGTGACAGCGAGAGTGCAGGTGCGAGGCCCACGCCCCGAGGGCACGCGCATCACCGCGTACCCGGCCCGTGGGCCGGTGCCGCCCGCATCGAGCCGCAGCAGCAGGGCCCATCCGGCCCGCCTGAAGCCGAAGAAGGCGCGGCGGGCGTGAGGGGGAAGACCGGCGCGCCGTTCGTCCGGGTCCGGCAGCGCCTCCAGAACACGGCCGCACCCGCCGCCGGCGCACCACTGGTACGCAACGGACGGATCCTCGCCGCCAGCGCGGTGCTGGCTGCCGTCCTCGGCGCCCTGTTCTGGCTGCTGGCGGCCAGATGGTTCAGCACCGCCCAGGTCGGCCGCAGCTACGCCCTGCTGTCGGCGGCGATGCTGCTGGCCACGCTCGGTTCCCTCAACCTCGGCGACGTCCTGGTCCGGTTCCTGCCGACCGCGGGGGAGCGGGGCCGGCGGCTGGTGGTGCGCTGCTACCTCGTCGCCACCACGGTCGGAGCGGCGGTGGCAGCCGCGTTCGTCCTGGTGGCCCCCAGGATCTCCTCCGGCCTGGCCGAGCTGCGCGAGCCGCTTTCGGCCGTGCTGTTCATCGCCGCGACCGCCGGGTACGCGGTCTTCGTGCTGCAGGACGGCGCGCTGACCGGCCTGCGCCGGCCCGGCTGGGTGCTGGTGGAGAACCTCGTCTTCGCCGTGGCGAAGGCGGCCGGCCTGGCCGTGTGCGCGGCCCTGGCCGTCGCCGCGGGCATCCTCCTGTCCTGGGCGGCAGGCCTCGCGCTCGCCGTCACGGCCGCGAACGTCGTGCTGTTCGCCCGCGCCCTGCCCGCCGCCCGCCACAGCCCCGCCCCCGACACCGCCAGGCCGCGACGCATGGCCAGCTACGCCGCAGCCGACTACATCGGCCAGCTCGGCCAGGTCGCCGCCTCCAAATCCCTGCCCCTGCTCGTCCTCGCCACGCTCGGCGCCGAGCAGGCCGCCTACTACTCCCTCGCCTACCTCGTGACCGACACCCTCTACCAGGCCGCCTACGCCATGGGGCAGTCCCTCACCGTCGAAGGCGCCGCCGACCCCGACCACCTCGCCGAACACGCCCGCCGCATGCTCCGCCACACCGCGATCATCATCACCCCCGCCACCGCAGCCGTCGTCGCCGCGGCGCCGTGGATCCTCAGCCTGTTCGGCGCCGACTACGCCGAGCACGGCACCACCGTCCTGCGGCTGATGGCCCTCTCGGCGCTGCCCAACATCCTGTTCGGCGTCGCCGTCCACGTCGCCCGCGTCCGCCAGGCACTCATCTCCCTGACCGGCCTCCAGCTGGCCTTCGCCAGCCTGCTCCTGGCCCTCGTCCTCGCACTGATGCCCCGCTACGGGCTCACCGGCGTGGGCGCCGCCTGGCTCGCCACCGCCTCCGCCGTCGCACTCGCCCTCACCGCCACGGCCCCGCGCTGGCTGTCCGCCGACCCGCACCGGCCCTACCGATTCTTCCGCTCCTGAAGGTCGGCCAGCTGGTCGCGGCCGTTGACCGAGGTGCTCTCCCGGGCGTGCAGCAAGGCGACAGCCTCGTCGATACCGCCCTGGCGTTCGCGGATCGCGGCGAGCAGGTCGACGGCGTTGAACGGTTCGATGCTGCGGCGGCAGCACGACGGGGTGTCGCGGCCGTGCCCCGCCTCGACGCGGGCAGCCAGTAGCACGGCGGCATCCTCGTCCCGCCCCGCGCCCTCGGCGACGTCGACCAGGGCAGCGGTGAGGAACCAGTCCTCAATGTGCGGGCCGCACCTCGGCCAGCAGGGCCTGCGGCGTGCCCCAGCGCCGGTAGATGGTGGTGGGGTTGACGCCGGCGCGCTCGGCCACCGCGGGAATCGTCAGCTGGGCCGCGTCGCGCTCGACGCCGGACAAGCAGCCCGAGGACGAACGCCCGTGCCGTCGCTCTTGGTTCCACTCGTCGGAACCGGCCCGCGATGCGGACCATGGCCTGGTCGGACATCGCCTGCCAGCGGGCAGGGCCTACGCCATGGCTCGCGGCCATCGCACCATCTTCAGAAGTCCACACAACCTCTGATGATCACGCGGTGGCCGCTCCCGTTCCCGGCCGGGTGGACCCAACGCGGCTCCTGACCGGCCAAGATGAGCGCATGGCCAGCGACCCCCTGCAGATTCCGCTCGATCAGCTCTGGCACGCCTTCGAGCTGGCGCTTCGACACGTTGAAGCGTCAGCCGGCAACACGGTGGCAATCGAAGACGACTACTTCTGGTCTGTTCCGGGCGATGAACTCTACGACGTCACCAACGAACCGAGCACTCTCACGATCGGGCAGCACTCCGAGTCATGGCAGCACCCTTGAGGGCCTGCTTGCCGACGAGGACCGGGCTGTGGGCTACCACCTGATCTGGCTTGCCGACGTCATCCGGGCGATCGGCGAGGACACCGTCAGCTAGCCACTATGGCAACCGCAGTGACGTCGAATCACGAAGTCGCACTGGAGTACTAGACGAAGTACAAGCTCTCCATGTCCCTGACCGCGTCCTCGGAGTGCCGCACACGGAACGCCGTCGTCTCCATCTCCTCCCACCCCCAGGGATCCGAATGCCCGAGCGCCAAGCCCCCCAGGCCCGCCCAGTAGACCTCGTTCGCGGGCTCGTCCAGGTCGACGCCGGCGTTGTCCACCAGCCACCCCCTGAGATCCAGGGACGCGATCACCGCACGCGGATCGCCCGAGATGACGAACGGCTCATCATCCGGCCATCCCGATGCGTGGAACATCGCTCCGTCCGGCAACCACACGATGTTCTCGGTGTGCTCCATCCCCCCATGGTAGGAGACCCGTCCCACGATCCGCGCATCCGGGAACCGCTCCCGCAACTCCTTCGCCGCCGACCGGAGCGGCTCGTCGTTGCCGTCGGTCGCGAACGCGGGAGTCACGATGCTCAACATGCCACCCCACGCGGCAGCGTGCACGATGTCCAGATCAGACCGTGCTGCCGATGGCAGCGGGGTCTGCGCGGAGCGCGGCCCGAGGTCCTCCAGGACGGCCTCGATGCCCTCGAACGACTCGACGAACGCGCGTGCGCGCTCAGGGTCGTTGGGGGGCAGGTTACGGGCGTCGACGTTGAATGGCGCCTCGAACGCTGTCAGGTGGCACAGACTCATCGAGCCGCGCACGATCCGGTCCGGCGCAGAGGTCCAGTAGGTGTTCTCATTCATGCGGGCCATGCGGGCCACCGTAACGGCCGGCGATGACAGAAGCGCCGCCGCCCAGCCCCTCGGCAGATGTGCGCCCCGTGCGCTACCAGGTCCGCCACTGGACCTCCTGGCACCGCCACATCACCCTGGCTCCGTGATCGGCCACCGAGAGGGCCGGAGGTTGCGACATTCCGGCCCGGACGCGCCGGGGGCTTCCCCCGATGCCGCCCGCCGCGGGCGCATCATGGGCCGGTCGACGGAAGGAGAATCATGCCGCAGCCTGTCCCGCGGAGCGGCGGATGGCGTCCGTCCGTCCATCCCGCACTCCCCGGGCTCGCCGTGCTCAGGGGCTACCGGCAGCCCTGGCTGCGCGGTGACCTGCTGGCCGGCGGTACCGTGGCCGCGTACCTCGTACCGCAGGTCATGGCCTATGCCGGCGTCGCGGGTCTGCCACCGGTCGCGGGCCTCTGGGCGATCCTGCCGGCGCTGGCCGTGTACGCCTTCGTCGGGTCGTCCCGGCTGCTGTCGGTGGGGCCGGAGTCGACGACCGCGCTGATGACCGCCACCGTGGTCGGCCCGCTGGCCGGCGGGGACACCGGCCGTTACGCGGTGCTCGCCGCCACGCTCGCCGTGGTGGTCGGCGCGCTGTTCGTGATGGCGTGGGTGGCCCGGCTGGGATTCGTCGCCGACCTGCTCTCCCGGCCCGTCCTGATCGGCTACCTGGCCGGGGTGGCCCTGATCATGATGGTGGACCAGCTGTCCAAGCTCACCGGCGTCGAGGTGGAGGGCGAGGGCTTCGGCCCGCAGCTGAAGTACTTCGTACAGCACCTCTCACAGGCGGACACCGCCACCGTGGTCTTCAGCGCGGCGGCGCTGCTCTTCCTCTTCGCCGTCAACCGCTTCCTCCCCCGACTCCCCGGACCGCTGCTGGCGGTGGTCCTCGGCACGGCGGTGGTGGCGATGTTCGGTCTGCAGGACCACGGCATCGCCGTGATCGGCGAGATCCCGGCCGGCTTGCCCAGCCTTTCGCTGCCGGACCTGAGCGAGGTGCACCGCCTGCTGCTGCCCGCCCTCGGGGTGCTGCTCGTCGGTTACACCGACGTGATCCTCACCGCGCGGGCCTTCGAGTCCCGCGGCGAGGGCGAGCAACTGGACGCCAACCAGGAGCTGCTCGCCCTGGGCGGGGCCAACCTCGGCGCCGGGTTCCTGCACGGCTTCCCGGTGAGCAGCAGCGCCAGCCGCACCGCGCTCGCCCAGTCGGCCGGCGGCCGCACCCAGGCGTACGCGCTGACGGCCGGCGTGGCCGTGCTCGCCGTACTGCTGTTCCTGAGCCCGCTGCTGAAGTACACGCCGTCGGCCGTGCTGGGCGCGCTGGTCGTCTTCGCCGCGATCCGCATGATCGACCTGGCGGGGCTGCGCCGGCTGAAGGGGTTCAGGCGCCGGGAGTTCCTGCTCGCGGTCGGCTGCCTGGTGGGGGTGCTGGCACTGGACATCCTGTACGGGGTGCTGGTGGCGGTGGGCCTGTCGGTGGCGGAGCTGCTGAGCCGGGTGGCCCGCCCGCACGACGCCGTCCAGGGCATGGTGCCGGGTGTCGCCGGCATGCACGACATCGACGACTACCCGCAGGCCCGCACGATCCCCGGGCTGGTCGTCTACCGCTACGACTCGCCGCTGTTCTTCGCCAACGCGGAGGACTTCCGGAGCCGGGCGCTGGCCGCGGTCGCCGAGGAGAGGACCCCGGTCCGCTGGTTCGTCCTCAACACGGAGGCCAATGTGGAGGTCGACATCACCGCGCTGGACTCGGTGGAGGCGCTGAGGGCCGAACTGTCCGCACGCGGCGTGGTCTTCGCGCTGGCCCGGGTCAAGCAGGACCTGCGGGGCGAGCTGGACGCGTACGGGCTGACCGAGTCCGTCGGGGCGGACCGGATCTTCCCCACCCTGCCCACCGCCGTGGCCGCCTACCGGGCCTGGGGCGGCGGACCCGAGGACGGCGGCGCCGAGGGTCGGGCCGCCGGCCGGGAGTGAGACGGGCGGTCATCCGGACGGCGGTGCCGGTTTGACGGGCCCCGCGGCCAGCCGGCCGGTGTCAGGCGGCGGGCGGGGTCGGCCTGGTGACGTCCTGAGGGCGACGGGGGTCGAGTTCGTACTGCCGGGCGGCGGGCGCAAGGCGGGTCCGGGTGCGGTGCTTCAGGCTCCGGAGGTCGGGGTGCCGGTTCTGATGGTCGAGGTCGACCGCTCCACGATGGCCCCGGCCCGGGTGGCCGCGAAGTTCGCCGGGGGCGCGTACGCCAGGAGCGCCTCCAGGTCGCCCGCACCGCCATCGTCGAGCGCCCGCCCTGCTGGACCTGCAAGGGGCCCTGGGCGGTCTGTCGGCGGCCAGTTGGAACGCCCCAGGGGCGGCCGGTCAGTGGGGAGCCGGCGGGCCACGGATGTCACTCCGTGCGAACAGGCAGCTGATTGATCGGACGGGTCCGTAGCCAGTACGAGCGGGCGGCGATGGTCAGCGCGCCACCGTACGTGGCGAACGCGACCATGCCGATCCAACTCATCAGCAGCGCGTCCCCCGGGGAATGGGCGTCGCCCTGTCGCATCGTCACCACGCCCGCCGCGGCCAGGGTGCAGTAGCCCAGCCCGAGTAGTCCGTAGGGGGCGAGGGTGGCGGCGCCGATCAGGGCCGGGGTCAGCGGGAGCCAGCGAGGGACCCGTCGGCCGTGCAGGAAGACCGTCCAGCGCGGGAAGACCTGACCCCACGGGCGGACCAGCCCCCACAGCAGGAAGACGCCGAGGACGGCCAGCAGAACGGTGGCATCCAGGCCCCAGGATTCGAGGGTGAGCCAGATCCCCGAGGCGCCGTTGCGCTCGGAGATCGCGATCATCTCCTTGCCACTGACCCCCGCGAAGGTGCCGCCGGACACCCAGACCAATTTCATCGCAGCGTACGGAAGGAAGGCCACAGTGCCGGCGCAGGCGGCGAATTGGACCGGCAAGGGGGCGAGAGAGGGTGCTGGCGCGGTGGCGCCGGTGGTCGGGCGACGGACGGCTCGGGCAGTCGCCGCGAGCAGGACCGCCCCGACGGCCGCCAGCGAACGGTTCGCGGCGGCCACTCGGCTGTCCACTCCTTCGCCCGTCATCAGCGTGATCACGTCCATCAGCAGACTGAACGCGGCGATCCCCGTCAGCCCGCAGAGCACCCAGAGCAGCACCCGCAGCGCCGGTCGCAGCCCGTGGCGCACCACCGCCCCGCAGACCAGCGCCGCCAGCACGCCCACCGCCACGACGGCCCAGTCGAGCGCGATGGCTCCCCGGATGACGCCGTCGTGGAACACCGGCGTCCCGCTCAGGGCACAAGCAAGGCCGAAGGCGCCGTAGACCGCAGCCCACAGCACTGCCACCCGGCCCACCCATCGTGGCCACCGCTGCCACCATGCACGCCAGAGGGTCCTCAACGTCTCTCCATCACCGGTCATACCCCCGAACGTCGCATCGACCGCCACCTGGCGGCATCGACCGCCCAGACGATCCGCCTCCCCCCGCCGGGTGAGTGATCTCCAGAGAGGCTCGGCGCTGCTCACGAAGAGTGATGCTCTCGACTGGCCGTCCGTGGGGATTCGGGCTGGCCGCTGTCACAGCACGCCGCTCAGATCCTCCAGACCGTCAAGCTCCGCGCGTTCAACCCGCGCGCGGTCGAGTGGTAGCGAATGCACGCTGTCGCGGCGGTGCTCCACCTCCAGCACGGCCACCCGACGCCATCGACAAGACGACGCACACCGCGCTGCTGGTCGGGAGGGCGGTTTGCGGCTGAGGGCGTCATGCCGGCGGCTGGGAACTCGGTGCTTCGAGGAACGCTGCCCACGGGGCGGAAGATGTGCAACCGGGCCCGCTCGCTGAGGCGCGGCGGCGGTGTGCCGCACGCGATGGGGGTCAACGACACCATCGTGGTGGCTCTGTTCACGAGAGAGGACGACGATTCGACACCGGTTCGGAGGCACCGGGGGCTCAGGACCGGATCGAAATGTTCACGGGTTTCGACAGCAGCTGGCTTCCGTATCGGTCTGCCTGCGGCGTCGCGGGTGTGCCCACGGGGCGAGGTCGGGTGGGTCTGGGCTCCGGGGTTGACGTTGTCGCTGCGGCAGCTTCTACCGTCCTGGACAGGGCCGGAGAGACCGGCCCGGTGACGTGGTCGTGAGGGAGGCGGCGATGGACTGGCCGATCGCGGAGGTCGCCCGGATGTCGGGCGTGACCGCCCGGACCCTGCGGCACTATGACGAGATCGGCATACTGCCGCCCGCCCGGATCGGCGCCAACGGCCACCGCTACTACGAGGAGCACCAGCTCCTGCTGCTGCAGCAGATCCTCGTCCTGCGGGCGCTGGGCCTGGGGCTGCCCGAGATCGGACGGATCCTGGCCGAGCAGGTCGACGAGGTGGAGGCCTTGCGCGGCCACCATCGACGGCTGCTCGCCGAACGGGACCGGCTCGATGCCCTGGCCGGCACCGTCTCCCGCACGATCGCCGAACTGGAGCAGTCCAGGAAGGACGGCACACCCATGACCGCCATCAACCGACCCGAGAACCTGTTCGAGGGCGTCCGGCCCTCCCAGTACGAGGAGAGCCTGCGCGACTTCCCCGAGCACGCCGAGGCGGTCGGCCGCAAGGTCGCCGCGATGACCCCGGAGGACGTCGAGGCCGGGCAGCGCGAGCGCACGGCACAGATGATCCGGCTCGCCGAGCTCCTGGCCGCCGGCCTCCCGGCCGACGCCGAACCCGTCCAGGCCGAGATCGACGCCCAGTACCGGGCCCTGACGGAACTGCGCGCGGTGTCCACCGAGGAGTACCGCGCCATCGGCCGCTCCTGCGTGGACAACGACGCCTGGCGCGCCGCGTACGAGGCGATCACGCCAGGGCTGGCCGCCTACCAGCGGGACGCCATCGAGGCCTACGCCACGACACGGCTCAGCTGACCCGCAACGGGGCCGCCGCGCGGGACAAGCTCCGGCGCGGCGGCCTACGTCGGGTCACCAGAGGGGACCGGAACATCGAGGCCCTCATGCCCTACTGGGCGTTTCGTCCCTGGTCTTGGTGGTCAGGTTCCGCGCCAGGTGGGGGTGGTTTCGCCGGTGAGGCGGCGGGTCATGAGGCTGACAGGATCGCGTCCAGCAGGTCGCGCAGGTCGCGCAGGTCGTGCCCGGGTGGACGGCCGAAGGGCGAGTGCTCGTGCGGTGCGTTCCTGTCGCCAGGGCGGTCAGGGTCGGTTCGATCAGGGCCCAGCGAGCGTGGGACAGGTCGCTCGGATACGGTCGACGATCCGTCATGATGGCGGCATACTGCGGGATCGTTGCTCTGCCCGGAGGCCGGGGCATTCGACCGACAGCCCGCTTTACCGGGCCGTCCGCCCCCGCGAACGAGTGGGTACTCGCGAACCTCTACACACCGCCCAGCGGATCATGGTTTCGGACCGGGCCGGGCTGGCATCGTAGTCCCGTGTGCGCAGGACAGGACGAAATAAGTTGGCATGTTGATGATATGAAACGATCTATGCTTGCCGGGTTCACGATCTCTCCCCGTGTTCTCCGCTCAAGAAGCAGGTTTGCTTGATGAAGTTGCCCAAGGTGTCCGCCGTTCTTGCCGCGGCTGCGCTCGCGCCCACCGTCCTGTTCCCGTCGATGGCGTCCGCTGCCGAGCGGCCGGCGCCCGCCGGGGTGTCCGGTCCGGACACGGCGTCCGACGCCATGGGGGACCACGACTCCCAGGAGGCGCTGGACCGTGCCGAGGTCCAGCGGATCCTGGCCGACAAGGAGTCGGGTCGCGGCGTTCGTGAGGCTGCCGAGAAGGCTCTCGCCGGTAGCGCGGCGGACCTGCGGCACTTCCTCACGGTCGAACTGGACAAGCAGCGCTGGGCCGACCGCCGAGTGAAGGTCGCCCAGTTCCTCAACTCCGGCGGTCCTGCCATCCGTAAGGCCGTCAGGGCCGCGCTCATGGGCACGGACGAGGACATCCTCAAGTTCCTGAAGGAGGGCCAGTACATAGCCCGCGCCGAGGACGAGGACCGTGCCGAGGTCCAGCGGATCCTGGCCGACAAGGACTCGGGGTACGCCGTTCGCGCCGCCGCGCAGAAGGTCGTCAACGGCACCGCCGCCGAGTTGCGGGTCTTCCTTGAGGTCGGCCTCGCGGACGCGCGTGTGACCGACAACCGGATCAGGGTCGCGCAGATCTTCGACGGCGCCGGGCGCGCTGTCCGGAAGGCCGCCGACGACGCCCTCAGGATCAACACCCCCGAGGCTCTCCTCAAGTTCCTGAACGAGGGCCAGCACAAGGCCCGCGCCGAGGACGACCGGGTCGAGATCCTGACCCTCCTTGCCGACAAGGAGATCGGCCCGAGCGTCTACGAGGGGGCCCAGAAGGCCCTGGACGGCAAGCCGGCCGACCTGCGTCGCTTCCTCGAGGTCGGTCTTGCGGACGCGCGTGAGATCGACAACCGGGTGAAGGCCGTACAGGTCATGGCGATCGGTGGTCCCGCCGTCAAGAAGGCCGCCGTCGCCGCGCTCAAGGGCACTGCCCAGGACGTTCTCGCCTTTCTGAAGGAGGGCCAGTACAAGGCCCGCGCCGAGGACGAGGCCAACGCGGCGGCCGCGGCCAAGCCCACCACGCCGGTCCAGCAGCCGGACCAGGCCCAGAACACCGGTACCGGGCAGAGCCAGTCCTCCGGCCAGACCGTCCAGCCTGTCAGTGCCGTGAGCACCAACACCAACACCAACCCGGCTCCGGCTGTGGCGCCCGCGCAGGTACCCGTCACCACGCCGGCGGCCCCGACCTCCGACCGGCTCGCCGCCACCGGCGCGGACGAGGGCCTCGGTTGGGAGGCCGGCGTCGCCGCCGCGGCCGTCGTCGCCGGTGCGGCCCTGGTGGCCGTCTCCCGCCGCCGTCACGCCGCCGAGAGCTGATCGCAGCCCACTCGCACTGGTGCCCCCGGCCGTCTCGCTCGGGGCACCTCGCGTTCGGGCCCGGCCGATCCCGCCAGGTGGCCGGGCGCCGGCTGTGAGGATGTTCCATCAGGCATGAGGGTCGAAGGCGCGGTCTCTGGGCAGGTGTGGAGATTCCGGGATCTCTCCGGCCATGTCAGGCCTTCGCGCAGAAGCTCACCCAACGCGAGGGCGAACGACGGCCGCAGCGGCTCGAAGCGGTACGGCACGACGACCTCCCCGGCCTGCACGCCCTCGCTGCCGGACTCGAACGCGACCTGGACGCCGTGATCGCCGGACTGACTCCGCCCTGGAGCTCTGGCACGGTCGAAGGGCACGTCAGTCGCGTCTAGGATGCTCAAGCGCCAGATGTACGGACGAGGGGGATTCGACCTCCTACGAAAGCGCGTCCTTCTCACGGACTGAACACGTTCTCACAGTCGACTATTTGAGAAGCCTGAACCCCGCTTGAGCCGCCCATGCGCGCAGGAGTTCCGCCCTGCCGAACACGGTCGGCAGCGGGCCATCCGTCATCGCGAGGACACCAGGAAGTCCGTCCACGACTGCAACCTGGTCATCCAGTATCAGCATTGGCAACGCCGCCGACCACGTCCATGACGGCGGCCGTCAGCAGGGCCGTGGCGAGGTGATCGATCGGTCTGTTGCACCCGGCGATGACGTCCACCGCGTGTGTCGGGCTGAAGCCGATGAGGGATTCCAGATCGGGGCCGTCCGCGTGCTCGGCCTCGAAGGTCTCCTCGTCCCCGATTCCGGGAGCAGCCAGCGCCTGCCCGCCGTCCCACCCCGCGTCGGCACCCGCCGGAAGCCGCACCGGCAGCCCCGCCGAGAACTGCACCCGCTCGATCGGCGCAAGGACGTCGATCCGCCAGACCGCCGCGCGGCAGTCGGTCAGCGGCCTCCAGACCTCGGGGTCGAGTTCGGGATCGTAAGGCGTGAGCAGCAGCTCGACACGGGCTGCGGGAGTGACCCACCGGGCGAGCGTGCGATCGCTCGGCAGCTCGAAGAGCTCATCGCGATGGCTAAGCCCACCAGCAATGAACTCGCACGTCCGAGGCTTGAAGCGGTCGCGCTACGGAATCGGTCGGCCTGCGCAGCGGCCGCCGAAGTGAGCCAGGCTGACCGGGACCGACATCCCCACGACAGCTCCGCCGGATCGTGGAACATCACGTCAGAGTGCGGCCCGCACTGTCTGCAACCGGCGACGGGTCGGCGGTGACGATCCGTTGCCACCGGATGTGCGACAGAGTCCGGCGGGATGTTTGCGACCGTCCGCTGGGCGGCGCGGGTCGCCTGGCGCGGTTGGACCGCATTCGGGGCCGAGCGCTCCTGGGCGCGGGGCACACGCCTCGGCGAGTGGTGCGACTCACGCGCCCCGCCAGATGGATGATTTCTGATCAGCGTGCTTGTCGTGGACGTCATCCGACTGGGCTACTGGTATGCAACCCGACCGGGCGGGCCGCCTATGGGAGGCCGTACGGCGCTTGGAGTAGCCGCTGGTCTGGCCGCTCGCGGCGGCGGCGCACCGGAGTGCAGCATCACGATGAGGAGAGTCCCATGCCTTTGTCTCCCAATCAGGGCTCCACGGGGGGTGGCACCTCCGTGACCATCACGAGCACCACCCCCAACGCCTTGAGCGCCATCAGCGAGGTGTTGTTCGGCTCGAATCCGGCCACCAGCGTCACGTACCACCCCGTTCCCGACAACGTCACTTGCACATCGCCGGCCGGTGCCGGCGTGGTCCAGGTCAGGGCGGTCCTCGCAAACGGGCAGACCAGCAGCGGCACGCCGTTCTACTACATCCCGGCCCCGGTCGCGTCCTCCCTGAGTCCAACGTACGGTCCCCTCGCGAGCGGCACCACGGTCACCATCACCGGCATCGCTCTGGACACCACCACCGGCGTCTCCTTCGGTGCCAACGCCGCGACCGTGACCTCGAAGACCGACGGCCAGCTCGCGCTCACCGCCCCGGCGGGTACCGCCGGCGCCGTATCGGTCAGCATCACGACCGCCGCCGGAACCTTCGACGGCTTGACCTACACGTACGTCGCGAACCCCGGCACGCTGACCCTGGCCCCCACGTCCGGCCCGATAGGAGGCGGCAGGTCGGTGACCATCACGGCCATCGGCGACGTGGCAACCACCTCCCAGGTCCTCTTCAGCACCACCTCGGTACCGTTCTCGGTCACCGGGACCCACACGCTGGCCGTCATCACGCCCGCCCACGCCCTCGGCACCGTCAACGTCTCCGTCACCACAGCGGGCGGCACCAGCACCGCCACAGGTGCATTCACCTACACACTCTTGTGAGGTACCCCTCTCATCGCACCGCAGGTGGCAATACACCGCACCGTTCCCGAACGTTGACGGCACTAGGTGTATGAGGCCATGACGCTGCTGCAGGCTCGCGTGGCCGGGGGCTGGTTTCCGACAGCGGTGTGTGGTCGATGGTAGTTGTAGTGGATGTTCCAGACCGAAAGGGCTTCAGTACGCTGGGCTTCTGAGGTCCACACGCGGGCGTAGAGGAACTCTTCCGAGAGGATCCGGTTGTACCTCTCGACCTTGCCGTTGTGGCGGGGCGTGTAGGGGGTGATCCGCTGGTGGCGGGTGCCCTGGAGCACGCGTGCGAAGTCGTGGGCGCGGTAGCGGGCGCCGTTGTCGGTCACGATCCGCTCGATCCTGGTGATCCCGTGGGCGGCGAAGAACGCCTTGGCCCGGTTGACGAACCCGATCGCTGTCCTGGCCTTCTCGTCGGGGAGGGCCTCGGTGTAGGCGAGGCGGGTGTGCCCGTCCACGGCCGAGTGCAGGTACACGTACCCGGCCTTGGCGCCCCTGGCCTTGGCCCGGTCCGCGGCCTTCGCCTGGTCGCTGCCGCGGCCGTGGGCGCGCCAGCCGCCGCCGTCGGGGATCCTGCCGACCTTCTTCACGTCCACGTGGGCCATGTGACCGGGCCTGCGGGCGTGGATCTTCCGCGGTTCGCGGTTCGTCTCGCCGATGGGGTCGATGAACTTCCGTCGGTTCAGCCCCAGCGCGGCGAGGTGGCGGGTGACCGTCCGGCGGGAGATGGGTATGCCGTCAGCGGCGAGCTCGAACGCGATCCGGGCCGCGGGCCACTTGCGCTCCCGCCGCAGCGCCTCGATCCTCGCGATCACCTCGCAAGGGGTCGCTGTCGGTTGGCGGTGCGGTGCGCTGGAGCGGTCGAGCAGGCCCAGTTCCCCGTACCGCCGGTACCGGTTGACCCATTTGGAAGCACACGCGCGCGAGATGCCCATCTCCGCGGCGACGTGTGCGATGGGGCGGGTCTTGCAGCGTTCGACGAGACGTCGGCGTCCTTCGACGGTCAGCGGGGCGTTGCGGTGGGACAAGAGGTGTTCCTTGCTTCCGGAGGCGGGATTGGCGGGAAGGGGTGGGGGCTCAGTGGTGCGCACGCCGGCGGAGGGCTATGAGTACGCCGGTGAGTGTGAGCGCGACGGGTATCAGGCTCATCGGCGTGGCGTGCCCGTGCGGGAGTGCCGCCTGGATCGCTCCGGCGGCGAGGACCTGTCCTGCGATGACAGAGAGTCCCAGGATCAGAACGCCGTGGATGCGGGCCAGCCAGGAGGTCAGAGCGACGAAGGCGGTGCCGAGCAGCCCGCCGGCGTAGAGGCCGGCATCGCCGGGCATCCCGTTCAGGCTGCCTGCAGCGAGCAGGCTGACGGCGAAGGCCACGATGAGTGTGGCCAGGCCGACCACCATGTTGTTCACGGTCGCGGCCCATGGGCCGGCAACTCGGGCGATGCGCCCGTTGAGTGCCTGCTGCACCGACAGGCCGGCCCCCGTGGCCAGCGGGATGGCGGCGGCCAGAACGGTTGCCCAGGCAACGCCTGCTGCGAGCTGCTCACTCGCGCCGATGCCCATGGCCGCGACAGCCAGGGCGGTTGCGATGACGCGCGAGCGGCCGACGGCCTGTCGTCCTGCCGGGCTGAGGCCGATGTGGTCGACGAACAGCGCACTGCATGCTTGTCCCGCGGTGACGGCGACGCTGAACAGTGCCACCCCGATCATCGGGGCTGTGAGGCCTTGGCTCGCGACGAAGCAGGCGCCCAGCACTGCGCCTGAGGCCTCCCAAGGCCGCAGCCGTCTCTCTCGAAAGACTGAGGTGATTCCCGCCACCTCGCGCCGGCGTGCGGGAATGAGCGAGCTGACGGCCAGCAGCGCCAGCAGGCTGACGCCGATGCTGATAGCTCCTGCGGCGATGCCGGCGCGGGGCCCCGTGCCGAGCTGGGCGGCGAGGCGCCCGTTGACCTCGGACTGGGCAGCAAGGAGCCCTCCGGCGAGCATCATCAGCGGCACGGACAGCACGCGGACCGCCCTGCCCGGCGCTGGGCGCCGCGCGGCGACGACGGTGCGAGCAGCGGTGTTCACCGCGGCTGCTGCTCGGCGATCACGGCCCAGTCGTCCGTTGCGCGGCCGTCGGCGATCGCCTGGTCGAACACGCCTGTGAGCAGTTCACCGAACGGCAGGGAGACCGCTTGACCGGCTGCTGCCTCCAGGGCGAGGTGGAGGTCCTTGCGCCCGAGTGCTGCGGTGAACCCGGCCGGCTGGTATCTCCGCTGCGCGATCATCGATCCATATCCGGAGTAGACGGGTCCGGGAAAAAGCGTCGAAGCCAGCAGTTCGACGAACTGACCCGGGTCGGCGCCAGCCGCGTCGGCGACGCTGACCGCCTCCCCGAGCGACTGGATCGCGCAGGCAATCAGGTAATTGCCCAGGACCTTGGCAGTGTTGGCCTGCTCGGGCCGCTCGCCCAGGCGCCAGGTGCGCGATCCAATCGCGTCGAAGAACGGCTGAACCCGGTCGATGAGCCCGGGCTCTCCCGCGGCGAGGATGTTCAGTGCACCGGCCTCCGCGACGCTGACCCGGCCGAACACCGGGGCGGCGACATAGCCGATCCCGTGCTCAGCGTGCGCCTCTGCGGCCCGGCGGCACAGCCCGACGCTCACCGTAGCCACGTTGACGTGGACCGCTCCAGGTCGAGCCTGGCCCAGGACCCCGGAGTCCAGGAAGGTCTCCGTGAAGGCGGTGTCGTCGGACAGGACCGAGAACACCACCGGGCACCGGAGGGCCTCCGCAACGGATGCGACGTGGAGGGCGCCGGCCTGCGCGAGTTCTTCCGCAGGCCCCTCTGATCGGTTCCACACCACAGTCTCATGGCCTGCCCGCACCAGATTGCGCGCGATCGCCCGCCCCATCCCGCCCAGACCAATGACCGCAACCTCGCCCATAGCACAACCTCCACAATACGAACCGTCTAAGACGGTTCACATTGTGGCGCGAGTCGACGCCTGTGTCGAACTGGCTAAGATGGTTCAGGTAGGTCCATGGTGATACCTGCGGAAGGGGGGTGACCGTGGAGGCCCGTCGACTGTTCCGACTGGACAACGAAGTGCTGGCGTTCCGCTTCACCGCCACGATGAGCGACCGGGCCGGCGCGGCGCCCCAGGAGCGGCTCTCCAACCCCGGCCGGCTTGAGCTCTGGTTGCATGCCGTGGGGCTCGGCGTGCCTGACGTCTCGCCCGCCGAGCTCCAGGATGCGCTAACCCTGAGAGAAGCGATCTACCGTGCGGGGCTGGCCGTCGCCGCCACCCAACGCCCCGATCCGGGTGACGCGGCGATCCTGAACGGGGCCGCGGCCGCAGGACAGCCAAGGCCCGGCCTTGAGAACGGGCTCGCAGTCTGGCACTTCGGCAAGGAAGCGCCGGTAGCGGACGCACTCGGAGTGCTTGCCGCCGACGCCATCCAAATACTCGGAGGCCCCGACCGCAGCCGGATCAAAGCCTGCGAAGGCCCCGGCTGCGCCGGCCTCTTCCTCGACACCAGTCGCGGCACAAACCGCCGCTGGTGCTCAATGAACACCTGCGGCAACAGGGTCAAGAAAGCCCGGCTCGCCGACAAATAGCGACTGCAGGGAACCGGCCCCCGTAGGTCTCCGATACCGGCTCGCGCTCATGTCAGAGGCGGGTCGCCAGCAGCGGACGCAGCCAGCACCCTGTCAACAACCTCATGACCCGCAACAACTAGGCTGTCCACGCGGCCTGCCGCACATGGTGTTCGAGGTCGCCGACCGGGCCGTCAACGAGGTCCTGGCCGGCCACGCCAGGTGCGTCGACATCACTCTCACACCGGACGGCGGCGTGTGTGTGCCGATGATGGGCGGGGCGTTCGCATCGACGAAGCAGGCGGCAGCGGCCTCCCTGGCCTCAAAGCCCTGCTGACCCACATGCAGACCGGGGCAGGGCCGGGCGGCCGCCACGACGTGACGCTCGGCTTCTGGGGGGTGGGGCCCTTCGTCGTCAATGCCCTGTCGAGCCGGATGACGGCCGAAGTGCGGCGCGGGCGAGTCCGCTGGTTCCAGGAGTATGCGCGCGGCGTGGCCGTCACCCCGCTCATCGAGCCGGACCTGACGTAAGGACGGCGCGCTGCCCCGATCTCCCGTGGGGAACGCCGCCCACGCGATGCGGGTGGGCCGGCGTGTTGTCAGTGACGCCGGCCCCCGTCAGCCATCGCCGACCAGGTCAGTGATGGGTGGCGTCCAGGTTCATGGTGGGCCGCTCCTCCGGCGGGAGCGGCTTGAGCTTCGCCTTCTCCACCGCGATCGCGCGGGCGGCGTGGAATGCCTCGACCGGATCGCCCTGGTCGGACCACACCGAGGCCCCGCACCAGCGGCCGAGCACGCGGAACTGCTCCACCGCCGCCTCGTACATGCCGGCCTCACCGAGGTAGTAGGCCAGCAGCTGCCGCAGGCCCGGAACCTTGCCGTTGTCGGCCGGCACCTGCGCCAGCGCGTCCGAAACGGCCCACAGACGCTGCCGCGCCTGGGCACCGGCGGGGAGTGGGGAGCGGCGCTCCTGAAGCTCGGTCAGGGCGTGGAGGTAGATGCCCGCGAGGGGACTGCCGGCCGGGGCGTCGTCCATGGCCCGCTCGGCGAACTCCATCATCTGCTTGTTGGAGCCGTACCACTTGGCGCACCGGTACTGCATGCCCTGCCAGTGACCCTCGTAGTGGTGCGGCGCGCGGGCGACCAGGCCGTCCCACAGCGGCTGGAAGCGGTCCGGCTTGTACTGCGCGCCGCGCGCCGCTGTCACCATGACCACCCACGGCGCCGGGTTGTCGGCCGCCAGCAGCGTGGCCCGCTTCGCCGCCTCGATCGCCGCCGGGAGGAGCGAACGGAACTCCGCCATCCGCTCCGCCGGCACCTCGCTGGCGTACCCCGCACCCCGCACCGCCCACGCGCGGTGCACCATCAGGTCCGCCTCCAGGGCGGCCGCGTTGCAGTCGCCCGGGTCGGCCTCGCGCCACTTCTTCAGCCACGCGTCGTCCTCGCGGGCGATCGCCCGCAGCAGCTCGAAGCGGTCCCAGTGCTCGTCCCAGTCCGCCTCGGCGGCCTTGATGTGCTCGGCGGCGGCCCGCCAGTCGCCGCCCCAGGCGGTGTTCGCCAGCGCCTGCGACTCCTTGCGTGCCCGCTCGCTCTGCGGCGGGCCCGACCGGCTCGGGTCCAGCGCCTCACGTGGCACCAGCCCGTACGCGGCGGCGTCGAACGACACCGGCGCCCGACGGCCGGCACCGGACTTCGCGGGCGAGGGGCTGCTGCCCGAACCGCTGCGCATGCTGCGCACCGCGGCGATGACCAGGAGGATGGCGAGTGGAGCGAGGAAGTGTGTCACGGGCGGAGATCATCCCGGCTCGAACGGCCGACGACAACCGTGTTTCCGGACCCGGTTCGAGCGGCCGTCGGTGCCGTCATTGCCGGGCCCCACAAAGCCGTTGACCTGCCGAGGAGTCCGAAACGGATCGTGAGCGCCTCGGGAAGCGGAATGAGATCGTTGCCCGAGGGGCTCGCTGATGGCCTCGTCGGCCAGGAGCGGGGCAGTCTCGCGCCGGATCTCGTCCGCCAGGCCGGTACGGCGCTGAATGGTGAGCAGGGGCTCGGGCGCGTCGAGTCGCAGATCTGTCACGCGGTCATGCTGGTAACGGCCCGCCGATCGTATAAGCGGCGCCGGATGCCCGGCCGGCCCGGGGCCGAAGGCCTCGCGCAGCACTGCCCGGTCGGCGCTCCCACGTCGTTCACCTGGATGGCATGCATGAGTCGCGCAGCCGTGCGATCCACGTGAGGCTGACATGGGAATCGGTTGAGTCACATGACGCGTGGTCAGTGAACCGCTCCCTTGGTCCGACAGGAGATATCGTGCGTCCCTTCAAGCATCTCGGTCTGAGCGCGGCCACCGGATTGGCTGCCCTCCTTGTCTGCTCTTCCCCGGCGTCGGCTGTCAGCGATACCGGCCCCGCGCCCGAGTCTGAGGCGAAGGAAGTTTTTCAGCTGATCGCGAGGCAGACCCAGATCAGTAACATCGATGTGGACGGGTCGTCCGGGCCCAGCCAAGGGGACGAAATCGTCGTCAGTGGGGATCTCCTCCTCGGCAGCGCCACGGTCGGCAACTACGGCGAGGTCTGCACATTGACCCGAACTGCCCCGCTTGACGAGTTCGATCTGCAGTGCGCGGGCTCCTTGTCCCTGATCCAGGGGCAGATCACCTTCCAAGGAAGGTTCACCGTCACCGCCGCCGGCCCGGGCGACGTCAGCCTCGCGATCACAGGAGGCACGGGGTTCTTCCGCACAGCCCGCGGTTACCTCTCCGCCGACAACGTCAGTGCCACCGATACGCAGCTCACCGTCCACCTCATCCACTGAAGGGGCACACAGGCATCTGAGCTTGGCTCTGTCGGGGATCTTGGTCACTGCGGCGTCAGCTGACGGCTCGCCGAGAACGCAGGCGCTGGATGCCTTGCTGGTCGACGTGGTCCTGGAAGGCAGTCGGTGGTCGTGCGGGTGTCCTCTCGCCCGGAGACTGCCGGCTGAGGCGTTCGATGTTGACGGCGAGGGCGGTGAGTACGTGCCGCACGTGTGCCTTGGCCTGCCCGCGGTGACGGCAGGGGCGCATGCCGTGGCCGTGGGCGAACTCGCAGATGGTGCCCTCGATGCCGGACCGCATTGCGTGGCGCCTGTGCCAGGCCGGTTCCTGCCGCTCGGCACGGTTGCGCATCTGTAGTTCGTGCAGCTCGCTCGGAGGGAAGCCCACGTTGCGGGCGGCGTCGCGGGAGATGGTGCACTTGGCCCGGACTGGGCGGGCCCGGCACTGGCTCTTGCTGAAGCGGGCCACGATCAGCGGGGCAGCGGTTGGCGGGGATGTCGGGTAGGGGCCGTATCAGCCCATGCTGAGTTGGCCCTGCGGCAGGTGACCTCCTGGCGGACGATTCGGTGCGCGGAAGGCGGCAGGGCGCCGTCATCGTCGCGCCGGCGCAGGCGGCCGGCGGTGTCCCGGTAGTAGTTCTGAACGAGGATCTGCCGCAGGGCCCGCATCTGGGGGCCGTCCAGCAGGCCAGGATGGTTCAGGGCCAGGTGTTCGAGCAGTCGGCGGGCTTCCGTCTCGGTGGTGTTGCTCCTGGTCTTGGGCCGGGTGGGGTTCTTGCCGAGGCGCACCGGCCGACCGTAGCGGCGGACGGCGAAATCCTCGTCGCTCCACAGGCAGTCGAGGCGGTCACGCACCCACATCGCCGTCGTTCCACCGGGTTGCTGGCCCGTGCCGTCCGCGCGGTCAACGCCGGGATCTCGGCACCCGGACGGGGACGTACCGACACCTCTCACTCCTTGCCAGTCTCACGGGCCTCGTTTACCCGCGAGGCTGACGCACCACGATGATCACAGGCAGCCGAACACCAACATCCCCGACAGAGTCAAGTTAGGTTCTGGTCCGGCAACAAGCCCGGAGAGCCCGTGGGGAGTGCAACACTGCGTTGCACTCCCCACGGGCCCTCTCCATGTGGGCATCGGCCCAGTTCAGGGGCGCAATGCGCTCCGGTTGTCAGTCAGCCCTGGTGCGCCGCTGGTGGGGTGGCGGTACTGGCCGGGTGGCGCTCCAGTCCAGGCCCGCGGCTGCCGTCACAGGCTCAGCAGCAGGTCCCGGACGGCGGCGGGCTGGGACAGGAACGGGTGGTGGCCTGCGTTGAGCTCGACGATGCTGCCGGCCCGGCGGGCGAACTCGTGCTGCAGCCGCGGCGGGGTGCCCCGGTCCTGAGCGCAGACGAGGTACGTCGAGGGCACCTGCTGCCATGCGGCCGCCCCGACCGGCTGCCCGGTCACCCGCACGCTCTGCCGGGCGAGGTGGTCCGCCGCCTGCGTATGGACCTCGGGGTCGCAGTCCTGCAGGAACGTGTCCACGAGCAGGTCGGGGCGGACCTCGAAGGTGCCGGCGTCGGGGTCGACGTCGAGGAAGGGGGCGGGGCTGCCGTCCCCGAACTCCGACAGGCTCTGCCCGGCCTCGGGCAGGTAGCTGGAGACCAGCAGCAGGTGGCGCACCGCCCCGATTCCCGCAGCCGCTTCCGCGGTGACGATACCGCCGTAGCTGTGGGCTACCACGACGGTCGGCTCGTCGCCGGCCTGCAGTACCTGCCGCACCGCGGCGACATCCTCCGGCAGCCCCGGACCGCCGACGCCGCCGGGCAGGCCCGCCTCGCCGCAGCTCGGTAGCGCCGGGGCCACGCTCGGCACCCCTCGTTCCTGCAGCAGTTCGGCGGTGCGGTGCCACCACCACGACCCGTCCCGCACACACGCCCCATGCACGAACACGACTCTCATCGCCACCTCCACGTCGGCCTCGACCTGCGGCCATCGACGACCCCGGCCGCCTACCACCTATGCTCGCCGAACCCGCGGCAGCCCCTCGGTGGTTCAAGATCATCCCATGGCGCCTGCCGCTGTTCCGGCCAGGTGGTACCGGGCAGGCCCGTTGCAGGCGCATGTCGAAACGCTCGGCCACGCAACCGGCGAGGGCGAAGTGGAAATGAGTGGTGTCCACTGCCAGGAAGCCACGCCGATGGCGGTCCGGCGTGTTCAACCCGCTGGCGGAGCAACAAGTCGTGTTGTCACATTCGGCCCCGCCTCCGTGCTGGGCCTACCTCCACCAGCGCACCGCCGGCCGATCGGCTGGCCCGCCTCATCCGCGAAGCTGCCCTGGCCGCGATCACGGGTGCGACGGCGTGGCAGCCGACCCTCATCAGTGGCGAACAGGCGGCCGCCCCCTCGGCACACCGGCCGCCCCCGCCTGCGGTGAACACCACGTTGTCACGCCGCCCATGAGAAGGTTTCAGCCACCCGGGCCTCGAAGTCCGGATCACTCTCCCCCCACGGAGACACATCATGAGCCTTTCCCTCGGGATGCGGCGCACACGCGTCGCGGCGCCCGTACGCGTCCTGTCAGTCCTGCTCGCCTTGCTTGCCCTGGTCATCGTCCCCGCGCCCGCTCATGGGTCCAACGGAAGCACCTCGACATGTGCGCTCCAGGGGACGACCGGCTACACCAACGAGGGCCAGCGAACCGACTACGCCCGGTTCCAGAACCCGGTGGGCACCAAGCGCGTGGGCGTGATCTATGTGGACTTCCCCGACGCCACCGGGACGTCCCTGCCTCTCACGCCCTACTACAACCAGATATCCGGCGCCGCCGACTGGATGTGGAAGGCATCCAACGGCAAGACCTGGCTGGACCTGAGGGCCCCGCACGGCAACTGGGTGCGCATGCCGAAGAACTCCACCGACTACAACTGGGCGCGCGGGTTCTCCTGGGACACGCACCGGATATATGTGAAGGACGCGCTCACCGGTGCCGCCGACGCAGGCGTCAACATCGCCGACTACGACATGTTCTACATCGTGCCGACCAGCACCGCGGCAGCGATCTCTCACACCCCCACCTGGGTCCAGGACCCCGCCAACCCGACCTGGGTCTGGAACAAGGCGACGAACGCATGGGTGGCTATCAAGTGGGCGGTGACTTTCGGACAGGACATGTGGTACTGGGGCTACAAGGTCGCCGATCACGAGACCGGCCACACCTTCGGCCTGCCCGACCTCTACGCCTTCAGTGGCGATCAGCACCAATATGTCGGCGGCTGGGACGTCATGGGCAAGGTGAGCGGCGCGGCCCCGCAGTTCCTCGGCTGGCATGCGTGGAAGTTCGGCTGGATCACCGACAGCCAGGTCTCCTGTCTGTCCACGGCGGGCACGTACTCCACTCCCCTGAACGGAGTGGAGTACGGGGGCAGTGGCTACAAGCTGGCGGTGATCAAGAGCAGCACCACCACGGCCTATGTCGCCGAGTCCCGTAAGGCCGCCAACAACGACTCCAACGCCTGCGCCACCGGCGTACTGATCTACAAGGTCGACACCTCCGCCACCACCGGCAACGGCCCGATCCGCGTGGTGAACAACCCCGACGCCGCCGCCCCCACCGGGAACTGCACCACGCTGGACACGCAGACCTGGAAACCCGGCCAGACGTTCCAAGACGACACCGCCCGCATCCGGATCTACGTGAACAGCTCCGACGCGTACAACGACACCGTCTGGACGTACAAGTGGTGACCGCATAGCACGGGATGTTTCTGGTCCCCGGGCGGTGTGGTCGGCGCGGCATGTGTCGGCCACACCGCCCCTGGGCGTCTCCAGCCGTACGGACGGGGAACCGCGCATCGTGCCGCTCATCATCAGCGCCATCATCCCGACGGCACGGACAAGACGGTGGGCCTGGACGAGAAGACCGTGAAGGACGCGCTGGAGGGCACCCTGCTGTGGCTGACTTGGTGGGTCAGCCGCGACGGGTGCTCACGGCGCCCATCGCCTCGATGGCCGCGTGCAGCGGGATCGAGGACTCGTGCTTGTGGCTGCCGGGGGCGATGCCCAGGCGCCCGCGTGAAAGAACGACCTGACGAAGCCCACTGCCGCGGAGTCCATGCGCAGCGCGTCCGGGTTGGCCATGCCGCCCGGCAGCGCCAGGGCGTCGCAGTCGTCGGCTGAGGGCGAGCCGACCACCTCGTCGACGTCGAAGGTGTCGCCGCGGTCCGGGGGTTGAACGCCTGGACCTTGCCGCTCTGCGTCGACACCAGGCGCGGCGTGCCACCCGCTTCGCGGACGGCTTGCCAGGGCTCGGTCAGTTCGACCTGCTCGACGCCCTGGGGCGCGACCAGAAACGCGATGGTCGCGATGGTCGTTCCCTGCAAGGTGACGATGAGGAGGCGACCTCCCTGCGTGTGTACGCAGCGCAGCCGACATCCTGCTGCGAAAGCCGCCCAGGCGACGCGCAGCCCCAAACATCGTCAAGGCTTCCACGCACCGTCGCCCCCCGCACGCTCCCCCTGCCCCAGACACGTCTTGGTCGTCCACGGAGGCTGGCGGTGAGACACCCCGTGGAACTCGTCCTCGAGCGGCTCCTCCGGACGGCGACGGCGCCGCCCTCCACCGCCGTGAGCTGCGCCGCAGCGGCCGCGCTGGTCACGTCGATGCCGTCCAGCCGACCACCCCGGACGCGGCCGCCCCGGGGCCCGCACCGGCACCTGCGTTGACGTGCTCGGGGAGCGGCCGGGTCATGGTCAGTGGACGTGTGGAATGCGACTGGTCACCTTGTTGCCCTGGCGTGCTCGGAGCGGCGCAGGAGGAGGTAGGGGAGCAACAGCCATGACGTGGCGAACCAGCCGAGCACGGCGGCGCTGATGGCCCAGGCGACGACCGGGCTGCCGGTGGCGGTCCGTAGCAGGAGTAGCAGGGCGCAGCCGATGGTGAGGGCGAGGAGGGCCAGGCCGAGGCCGATCATGCGTGAGGCTGTGCGGACGAGGGCGGGTTTCAGGTTGTGGCCGGCCAGGAAGCGGTGGAAGGAGACCGGTGCGATCAGGCTGCCGGTGGCGCAGGCGCCGAGGGTGACGGTCACGACGTAGAGGTTCTTGTCGAAGGTGGCGAGGCCTGCGAAGACCGGGGTGAAGGCAACGCTGACGAGGAAGCCGAAGAGGATCTGGGCGCCGGTCTGGGCGACCCGCACCTCTTGGAGCACGTCGTTCCAGAGGCGGTCGGCCTGTTCCTGGGGCGTCTCGTCGCGGCCTGGTCCGCCGCCGGCTCGGTCGGGCGCCGGGGGGCTCGGGGTGTGGTCCATCCGTCTCGGTTCCTTCGGCGGGGTGTCGGCGTGCACTGTCCGTGGTGGCCGGGCAGTGAGCCCGGGTCAGGCATGCGGGGACCAGTAGGCCTCCAGGCGTGCCGCGCCGTACGCGAGATCCGCCCAGGAGCCGGGGGTGGTCAGAACGGCGACGGCGGTGGTGTGGAAGCCGGACTTCTCCGGACGGGCACGCAGATCGTTGCTCCCGGCGCCGGTGAGGCTCAGGGTCAGGTCGCGGATACCGGGATTGTGGCCCACCACCGCCAGGGTGGCGAGATCCTGCGGCAGCCGCCGGAGTCGGGCGAGGAGCACGTCGGGTCCGCCCGGTAGAGGACCTCCTCGAAGACGACAGGAGGCGGTTCGGGCAGCTCGGCGGCGATCAGCTCCAGGTCTGCCGGGTGCGCAGGGAGGTCGAGACCAGCACGTCCGCGGTTGACCAGGGGCCGCTCGGGTTCGGGGTGCGTGGTCTGCCTTTTCGGTTCGGCCTTCGCATGCCGCACCAGCACGATCCTGCGCGTCGACTCGTTGCCCACGTTGGTTCCTCTCGCGCGTGCTGTTCTCTCCCGTGGCAAGGGGGTGCTCTCGCCGCCCAGCGCCAGGTGCTCTCACAACTCAGCTATACACGTTCCGCGCCTCGCGTGATCGGTTTCCTCGCCGAGTAGGAGGGAGCCGACCTGCCGCAGCCGATCGCCGAGAACACGGCCGTCGCCTGGGCACAAGACGGCCTGCGTGTGCTGGTCCTCCACCACGTCGGCATCACCGGCCGGCCCGCACCCCGCCCACACGCCCCCGGTCATCGAGACCAACCTGGAACTCCTTGCCGGGCACGGGCCCCCTTGCCGTTCTGGCCGGGGTGGACGGGTTCGGTTGCGCCAAGTGGTCTCAGGGGATGTGGAGTTCCTGCCTGGGGTCGGGGAGGTTCGTGTCGGAGTGATGGGCTTGTTCGGGGGCAGGCCGGTGTAGGAGCGGAGTGCCGGCCCAGTGTCGGGTACGCCGAGGGGAGCGAGTAGTTGCTGGAGGTAGGGGCCGGTCATCCAGTGGTCGTACGCGTCGGCGGGCAGGAGGTCGGCGAGGGTCCGCAGGAGGTCCTGCCGGCCGGGGGAGAGGTCGGTGTACGCCGCTTTGGTGCCGTTGTCCGGTTCGAACGCCGCGCGCAGCAGGTCCGGGGCGCGGTCGCTGATGGGTTGGGTGCCCATAAAGCCGCTCGTGTCGATGAGGCGCAGTGTTCGGGCGATCGCGCTGAGGACCCCGTCGGGGTCCTGGGCCAGGGGCATGAGTGCAAGCAGGGTGCGGACGGTGTAGCTGTGGAGGTCGCCGTGGTGGTGGTCGGTGGCCGGCCCTGGTGTGGGCCGGGAGCCGAAGGCGGAGAGTTCGGCGATGACGCGCTCCGTCAGCGGGCTGTCGGGCACGGTGCCGGCGCGCAGCAGTAGCAGGCGGGCCAGGGCGGTGGCGGCGGCCCACCGGATGAGCGGGTGCCCGGCGTCGAGGTGGGGAGGACCTGGTCGGCATCTGCGTCCTCGGCGAGCAGTCCGGCCGCGACGAGGGCGGTC
The DNA here is from genome assembly GCF_044457565.1 of Kitasatospora sp. NPDC050543. Classification (NCBI taxonomy): domain Bacteria; kingdom Bacillati; phylum Actinomycetota; class Actinomycetes; order Kitasatosporales; family Streptomycetaceae; genus Kitasatospora; species Kitasatospora sp. NPDC050543. Next base: position 82,173 of record NZ_JBITGZ010000024.1, read on the forward strand.
GCGACGGCCACCGGGTCCCGTTCATCGTCCAGCTGGGGCAGGCACTCGCCGGCTTCCTCGGGGTACCAGCCCAGCAGGTAGGCGGTCCGGGTGCGGATCGCCAGGTCCGGATCGCCGAGGAGCGCCCGCAGACGGGGCAGCTCGGCCCGGACGGCGTCGTAGGAGCTCAACGCCCCCTCACGGCCGTCGAGCGGGTGCCCGGCTGCGCAATAGTCCCGTCCCCTTCCGCAGGCTCCGCAGTCTCTCCTCGTCCGTCTCGGTGGCGATCGGACTCTCTTCCCGCCGGTGGTGGGGGAGTTCGGGGCCGACGGGGTGGGGGTCTTCCACGGTGACGACACCCATGGCGGGCGGCTGGTGCAGGTGTGCTTCGTCTGGTCGGGCATCACCGCCGGGTCGGCGCGCTGGGAGCAGGCGTTCTCGGTGGACGGGGGCGCGACCCGGGTGACCACCTGGGTGATGGAGCTGACCCGCTCCCGAACGGGGCCACCCCCGGGCCGGGCGGGTAGGGAGCCCGGCCCGGTGGCTGTGCGGCACGGTGTGCGCGCGGCGGTGTTCGCCGCTACCGGGTCGTCCCCGTCAGGTCGCCCTCAGCCCGCGCTGGCGCGTAAGGCCTTCTCGTTCCTGTGCCCATGAGAGCGCGGCCGTCGCCGCGTCACTGCCTTCGCCGCCGACCCGCCACTGGCGGGCTGCCCGCGGCGGCAGCCGGGGGCGGCGCAGGAGTCCGTGACCTGTCAGTGCGGTCGGCGGGGTAGCCGGTCGTCGAGGTGGTCCGGGCTGTATCCGAGCTGATCGGCGAGTGCCTGGTAGCGGGTGCGCTGGGCGTCGGTGACGGGGACATCGTACGTGGCGAGAACCTGGAGGAGGAATCGGAAGCCCAGGTCCGGGTCTACGGTGGTGACGACGTCCTCCAGCGACCGGGTCGCGCCCTGCATCTCGACCGGGAGGGCGTGGACGGCTTCCCGGACTTCCCGCAGCACGGTCTCCGTCAGATCGGTCCGGGCGGGGGACAGGAAGGGTGTGTAGACGGGATCGACCTCCGTCAGGCGCTCCCGGCAGACGTGGGCGACCTGCTCCAGCCATGTCCGGCCGTTGGCGTCGAATGCGTCGCCGACGTATGAACGCGCCGAGGCGGTGCGCCACAGCGCGGTAACCGCCTCATCGGACAGTGAGGAGTCAATGAGTCGCTGGGCGTCCTCCAGGAGCACGGCCGCGTACGAACCCGGAACGCGCCCCCCGCCGTCATCGGCGAGGTGCTGGATGTTCTTGCGCACGGTGCCGTGGTACTGCCAATCCGTCCCGTGGAACACGGCCGCGAGCATCGGCAGTCCGAAGCGGCCGAGCATGAAGTCGCGCCGACCGGGGTCGATGGGCGGCCATCGCACGTTCAGCTCCTCGTGGACGGTTGCCAAGGCGTAGGCCAACAGCTCGCCGGTCCTCAGCAGCCGGCCGTACAGGGCCTCGTCGGTCGGCACGGAGTACGCCTTGAGCACCCTCAGGAACAGCCGGAATCCGAGGTCGGCGTCCGCCTCGCGTACGACCCGCAGCAGCGCCGGGACGATGTCCGTTACGGCGACGCAGCGTTCGAGCCCGGCCGCGGCCGACTCGATCTGCGCCGCCACGGTCGTCTGCAGCTCCTCCTCCGGCACCCTGGGCCGCGCCTCGTCGAGGGTCTTCGCCTCGTACGGGTCCCGCTTCGGGGTACGCGGGGGGCACACCTGCGAGACGCGGCGGAGCCATGTGCGGGTGTCCGTGCCCTCCTCGACCGGGTCGAAGCAGCGGCGTACGGCCGCCAGCCACACGGCGTGCAGCACCTCGTCCGACAGCGGGGAGGCCAGCAGGAGCCGGACGTCCCTGCCGAGCTGGTGGTCGTCGTCGGCCGCCTCGGCCGCAGCGAGGGCGAGCACCACCGGCCCGTCTAGGCGCAGTGGAGTGCGGGAGTACAGCGTGCCGGCGAGGCCGCTGAGCCCGAAGTCGCCCGGGTAGTCGTAGTAGTAGACCTCGCGCGTGCGCGCCATCGCCAACCTCCTGTGCGGAACGGGCACCCCTCGGAGCGAAGGGTGCCCGTTCCCGTGGTCATCGCCTTACTTGTTCGGGAGGGGGTACGACGTGAAGACGACGTACTTGTCCATGTGCTGGCCCTCTCCCTTCACCTTCGGCGCGTACCTCAGCATGATCTTGACGGTGTTGCTCGCGGCCTCGGGGGCGTCCTTGTCGCCGCCCTTGCGCCACACCTGGCCGAGTGACCCCTCGCTCCTGAGCTCCCATTCGATCGGGAGGCAGTCGTCCTTCGCGACGAATGGAAGATTCTTGCCGACCTTCTTGGACTGCTTGATCTTCCAGTCCGCCAGCCTCTGGGCGTTGCCCGGCTCCTTGATCCACTCCTCCATCGCCTTGCTGACGGCGCTGGCGGCCGTCGCCTTGTCGGTCCACCTGCCCGCGATGCCGTCGATCTCGGCCTTGGCCTGCATCTGGGCGTTGGTCATGTCGACGTGCGTTCCCAGCGTGTGGGCCCCGAGGAGGCCCTCGTCCTTGACGATGTCGGTGCAGTTGTGGACCAGCACGTCCCGGGCCTGCTCGCCCTGCGGGCGGACGTAGAACGTGCGCGGTCCGTCGACCGTGAGGTCGAAGACCGTGCGGGGCGCCAGACCGGACCGGTCCCGCAGGGCGGTCACGGTCTGCTCCGCGTCCTCCGGGGTACGCAGCCGGTCGCCGACCCGCAGCTCGGCCACCGTGGTCCAGCCGCGGCCGACGACGAAGAGCCGGTGTCCGATCGTACTGGTGAGCTGCCCGCCGGCGACGGAGATGTCCACCAGGTGTTCGGTGTCGTGGCGGAAGGTGTCCGTCACGTCTTCGGCCCGCAGACCTCCGGTCCGGGGGTCGGTGGCGAACACCCGGTCGCCGACGCGCACATCGCGGATGGCCCGGTGCGAGCCGTCCGCCATGAGGACCTCGGTGCCGCCCGGGAAGCTGTTCCGCTCGCAGGCGATGACCACGTCCTCGTAGACGTTGACGGTCTCCTCGATCCGGGCGATCGCCGCCGGGTCGACGTCCAGGGCCCGCAGCGCGTTGAACGCCTCACGGACGCCGACGCCCGTGTGCAGGGAGGCGTTGACCGCGTGGAGCGCCTCGCCGATCGCCTTGAACGCCTTGCTGGGGATGAACCAGGTCGCGGCCCAGGCGCACCCGGCCCAGCTGCCGGACTCGCCACCGGGGGCGATCTTGTGGGCGCACTCGATGAAGTCGCCGAGGAGGATCTTCACCGGGTCGATGCCCGAGTTGAACTCGGCCATCGTGAGGGTGTAGGTGACCTCGCTCTTCTGGTCCTTCAGCACGTCGGGGCCGAGGTGGACCACGAAGTCGGTCGGGCATCCGTCCTTCGTGGCCGGCATGTCCTCCGCGGTGCACAGGTAGAGGTCGACGTAGGCGTCGAAGTGGATGACGGCGGTGATCACACAGTTGCCGACGTGGACGATCGGGTTGCAGTTCACCTGCTTCTTGATCTCCGGGGCGCGGGTCGACTCCATGTGGTCGAGGACGTAGAAGACGCCGCCGATTCCGGTTGTGGAGCCGTTCGCGATCCGGTTGTTCTTGTCCTTGGCCTCGGCCCGGTCGGCCGCCTCCTGAGCCTCCTCGGCGAACTTCTGGGCGTCCTTGGCGGCCTGCTCGGCCTCGGTCGCCGCGGTGTCGGCGCGGACGGCGGCCGCCCGTGCGTCCTTGGCGGCCTGCTCGGCCCGGGACGCCGCCTGGCGGGCGCCCTCGGCGTCGAGGGCGGCCTGGTCGGCGGAGGCGCGCGCCGAACGGGCGAAGCCCTCGGCACGCCCGGCCGCCTGGTCCGCGGCTACCGCGTCCTCGGCGGCCTGCTTGGCGTACTCGACACTCCGGGCCAGCGATGCGCTGGCCTTCGACGCCGCGGTCGCGGCGTCGGCGGCGTAGCCGAGGGCCTCCTTGGCGTAGCCACGGGCGTCCGCCGCGTATCCGGCGGCGTTGGCGGCATGCTGGTACGCCTGCTTGGCGTCGCCCGTGGCCGCGTCCGCAAGGGCCTTGGCGGCGGCGGCCTCTTCCCGCGCGTTCTTGGCGTGGGCGTCGGCGACGGCCTTCTGCTGCTCGGCGATCGTCTTTGACGCCTGTCCCGTCAGGACCACCAGACCGGCTGTGGCGTCCGTGGTGACGTACGGGGAGCCGAGCTGGATCGCGTCGTTCGCGGGCTTGGCGACCAGAGCGGCCGCGGCGCCGGCGTCCACGGCCGCCTGAGCGGTGACGTGGGCAAATCCGGCGGCCTTCGCCGACGCGGCCCGGGCGTTCGCGGCCTCCGCGCTGGCCACGTCCGCCTGGGTCTTGGCGTCCTTCGCCTTGCGCTCGGCCTCGTCGGCCAGCGCCACCGCCGTCCGGGCCTCGGAGGCGGCGTGGTCGCTCGCCGTGAGGGCGTCGGCCGCGGCGCTGGTCGCCGTCCGCACCGCGGCGTCGGCCTGCAGCTTCGCGGCCTGCGCGTCGTCCGCGTTCGCGCGGGCCCGCTTGGCGTCCGCCTCGGCGCGGGTGGCCGCGGCGTCCGCGTCCGCGGCGGCCTTCGTCGCCGCGTCGGCCTCGCCGCGCGCTCTGCCGGCCGCGGCCTCGGCGTCGTCGGCGTGTCCCGCCGCCGCGTCGGCCGCCGCCCGGGACTCCTGGGCGTTGCCGTCGGACGCGTGGGCCTGGGCGAACGCCTCCTTCGCGGCAGCCTTGGCAGCGGCGGCGGCGGACTTCTGCTCGGCCTCCCACGCGTCGTCCCGCTTCGCCTTGGCGTTGTCGCGGGCCGTGACGGCGGCGTTCCTCTTCTCGACCGCGGTTGCCTCGGAGGACTCGGCCGCCTTCTTGGCGTCCTCGGCCTTGGTGGCCTGCGCCTCGGCGTTCCTCTTGTGCTGGGCGGCCTCGGCCTGCTTGGCCGCGGCGGTCTCCGTCTCCGCCTTCGCCTTGGCCTCCTCGGCCTCGGCGGCGAGCCGCTTGGCGTGCGCCTCCGCTGCGGCCGCCTTGGCGTCGCTCTCGGCCTTCAGGGCCTCGACGAGCTTCGCCTCGGCGGTCTCCTTGTCCTGCTTGGCGTTGTCGCGGTGCAGCTTGGCCCCGTCGGCGGCGGCCTTCGCCTGCAGCTCGGCCGTGCGCGCGGCCTCCTTGCGGAACTCCGCCTTCGACTGGGCGGCCTGGGTGAGCGCGCGCTGCGTGATCGTCTGGCTGTCCCCGGCGGCCGCCCGGGTGGCGGCCTCGGCGGTCTCGCCCGCCTTCACCATCGCGTCGAGCGCGGCGGTGACTCCCTGGGTGACCTGCGCCTTCTGCAGACCCACCAGCAGACCGCGGCCGCGCGGCGCGCCGTTCCTGTCCGCGATGGAGTAGGCGGCCTGCACGGCGGCGTCGGAGGCGGCGGCCGCCGTCTTCGCAGCCGCGGCCTGCTGCTTGAGGAGGGCGAGCTGCTGCTTCGCGCCCGCCTGGGCGTCCGCGACGCCCTTCGCCGCCTGGTCGAAGTGGCTCTGCGGCTGCACCTCGCCGGTGTGACCGGACGGCTTGATGCTCAGCTGCTGCTGGTTGCGGCCGTCGCAGGGGAGCGTCACCGCGTCCACTCCGGGGATGAGCGGCGCGACGGTCAGGCACATGCCCGAGCTGACGTGCTTGAGCGGCGTGGTGGCGCGAGGGGTGTACGCCCATGTCTGCGCCGGCCCGCTGTCGCACGTGGCGATCTGGATCTTCGTGCCCATCGTGGAGCCGTTCCCGGCCACCTCCAGGCACTTCAATGAGTTCGCGTCACGCAGGTGCAGACCGTGGTCGTCGCCCTCCAGCTTCCAGTGCTGCGATGCGGAGCGGTTGCACAGGGAGACCAGGGCGGGGGTGCCGTCGGCTGTCCCGTTGTCCTGGACGGCCAGGCACTTGCCCCAGGTCGTGGCGAACTCGATGGTGGAGTCGGCGTCGCCGATCCATCCGACTCCGCCCGCGGACCAGTGGTCCTGCCAGCGGGTGAGGTGGTCGGCGACCCACGAGTAGCCAAGCATCCGGCCCAGGGACTCGGCGGCGGCGGCGAGCGCCTCGGTGGCGTCCTTGCCCGCGTCCACGACCTGGTTGCGCTGGGCGGCCTGAGAGGTGATCTCCTGCTGCCACTCGGCGGCGGCCGTCGCGGAGATGTCGCCGAGGACCTTGTTCGGGTCGATCGGGTCGCGCCAGGCGCAGGTCGAGAACCGGGTTTTCATGTCCTCGACCGCTATGCGGAACTCCGCCGTGCCCGGCGCGGGGGCAGTGCGGGGAAAGCCGCCGGAGGCGAGGAAGAGCCGCGCGTTGTCCGCGCCCGTGCGCTCGGTGGCTTCCCTCAGCCACTCGAACCCGTCGTGCTCGGCGCCGTCGCGGTACCAGTCGGTGCTCGTCGCCGGGTCGGGGGCCTTGCCGTAGAGCGGGGTGCCCAGGTCCGAGACGGCCTTGCGGGTCTTCTCGTCGGCCTTCGGGGTGGGGTCCTGGTAGAAGTCGATCTCGTTCTTCCAGAACCGGTCCGCGATCCACTGGGTCAGGCCGGTCTGGGTGTGGAAGTCCTGGCCCTCACTGATGCCGGGCGGCCAGTGGAAGGTCGCGTCGTTGATGCCGGCCGGAGTCGTCAGCCCGGCGAGGGGCTTCTTCCAGCTGTCCCGGAGGGCGTAGATGTCCGCCAGTTCCTTGTCGGCGGTGGCGCGGTCCTGCGCGTACGCCTTGGAGAGCGGTGTCTGCTCCCAGTGCTGACGGTCCGCCAGCGTGTGGAGCTTGTCCGCCGGCTGGTTGAGTCCGTCCTGAGCGGTGCCTGCCATGGCAGGCCCGCCCAGCCGCAGCACGTCGGCCATCAGGCACTGGTCCTGCCGAAGCTTCTCGGCGGTGGTGTCCTCGAACCAGTCGTATGAGTTGCCGGCCGGCTTGGTCCGGTCGAGGGGGCCGGGCAGGACGGCCACGCCGCCGACGATGGCCATCGTGACGGCAGCCGTGACGGCGGGGGTGAGGAAGCGGGATCTTCTGGATCCGGGGTTGAATGACCCTGGCCTGAGACGCAAAGGGGTGTCCCTTTCTCCGATTGAGGGCAGCGGCGGGCCGGAGGGCCGTTGAAGACAAAGGGGACCAGTGTGGTCCGGGATGGACCTCAGGACCGCACAGACACGGCGCGGACCGGCGCGATGTGCGCGGGCAGCGCGTATGAAGGCATCACGAGTCGACCTCTTCCCCGTGGCGGCGACAGTGTTCCCCGGCCGCCGAAATGACGTGCGTGTACTGCGGACTGGCCAAGATCCACCGCGGGCGGTGCCGACCTTGGCCGCAAGGGGCGCGGACACGACAAGGAGTTGGTACTCCCGCCGTGGATCGTGACCGTTGATCAAGTCACCGTCCGCAACCGAGGATTACAGCTCCAGGTGCCAGTTCTGCTCCGCGGGCTCTCCGCCGGCGCACGTCCAGAGGGTCACCCAGGTGCCGTTGCCGAAGTTTCCGCCGTAGTTGGTCAGGCACTTATTGGAGTGCGTGGTCTTGATCATCCTGAAGAATTCCGACGCGGACTGGTCGAAGTCCTGGCTCTCGGCACCCGTACACGGCCAGAGGGTCAGTACCGCGCCGTTGGAGTAGATTCGGTCGCCCTCCGGCGTCAGGTACTTTCCGCTTTGCTCGTGCACGATCCTGTCGCCGCGCCAGGTCCAGATCTGGAGGTCACTCCCAGTGCAGTCCCACAGGGTGATGCGAGTTCCGTCGGCGGTGCTGTTTCCCTGAGGTGTCGCACACTTGGTTGACCCGGACGGTGTGACGTTCAGGAACGGCATGCCGGGAACTTGAGCGTGGGCTGATGAAACACCCGGCAGGGCGAAGCCGAGCAGCATGGCGGCCGTGGCCGCAGCGCGTATGCCGCGAGTGCGCATGATACGAGTCCTCCAAAGGTGATCACTTGATCTGAAAGGTGTGCCGGAGTTGCCGCCCGACGAGCGCTGTGCCCCCGCAGGCATGCGTGGCCGGGGTGGACGGCGCTCACGCCGAGACGTTGTCCCCGGTGCCACCGAATCTAGGCCGACGCGGCACGTGGGGGTGTGCGTGCCGTGCAGAGCCTCTCAACACTTCGTGCGGCCAGGCGTGCAGGGTCGTGCCCCTTGGCGTGGTGAGTGGTCGTGTGCCAACGGTCGGGGGATCTGCAGCATGACCGCCCGTACCTGCTCGCCGTCGCCGAGGGCGGCACCCAGTACCCGATCCTCCACGACACCCCCGAGCAGGCCGCGCACACCGTCATCAAGGCGTACCTGGCGCGGGTGTGACCGGCGGCTGTGGCGACAAGGCTGGCCAAGGCCGCAACCGGGCGGGTCGCCTCCTCGAACTCATCCGTAGCTGGGACATGCTGCGCGTCGCGGGGCGGTGGGCGGCGAGGGCCTGTCCGGCGCCTCGGCCGGACTGGATATCCTGGCTGGATGGTTGTCGCGGGAGACGCACGTTGTCCAGTGGTGGGCGTGATCGGCGACGGGCGGATTGAGACCGGCTCTGGCCTCGGTCGGCTCGGGCCCACCAGCCAGGAAGCGGGCCGGCGCCCGCACCTCGCCGTCGACGCGCCGGACGTGGTGCGCTCGCCCAGCGGACAGAACGGTGTCCACGCCGAGGTGATTGCCCTGGAGGGGACAAGAAGCTCCGCACCAGGGTGTCCGGACACAACTTCGTCGGGTTTCCGTGGCTGACCGGCTCTGCCGGATGCCCAGCGTCTCGCGCCGCGCGTTCCTGGCGTTGAGCGTGGCAGCACCGGGCGCGGTGGCCGGCTGCTCGGCCTCCGAGCCGCGCGGCGCGCTGCGGCTGGCCGCCGGGCCGGAGGGCGGGCCGTACGAGACCTTCGGCCGACGGCTCGCCGACGAGATCCACCGGACCCACCCCGGCCTGAGCGTTCAGGTGCTGAGCACGGCGGCGAGCGTGCAGAACCTGCGGCTGATCGGGGAGGGCAGGGCCGAGCTGGGGCTCACCCTGGCAGACAGCGCGGCGGACGCGATCGCCGGTCGGGCCGCCTTTCCCCGCCCCGTCCCGGCCGCCGCGATCGCCCGGCTCTACCTCAACTACCTGCACCTGGTGGTGCCGGCCGGCTCACCCGTGCTGACGTCAAGCCAGTTGACGGGCCGTACGGTCTCGCTCGGCGCAGCGGAGTCGGGCACCTCGGTGATGGCTGAGCGGGTGCTGGCCGCGGCCGGGGTGAGCGGCATCGCGGCGCGGCAGCTGGGATTGCCGGAGTCGGTGGCGGCGCTGCGGGCCGGGCAGCTGGACGCGTTCTTCTGGTCGGGCGGTGTCCCGACCTCGGCGATCGCGCGGCTGGCCGAGCAGACCCCGATCCGGCTGGTGCCCCTGGACGCCCAGGAACCGGTGCTGCGCCGCGCGTACGGGCCGGTGTACGAGAGCGTCTCGATCCCGGCCGGGGCGTACGGCAGGGCCGGGCCGACACCGACCGTCGGCACGCCGAGCTATCTGGTCTGCGCTGCCGCGTTGGACGCGGGTACCGTCCGGGCGGTGACGGAGGTGCTGTTCCGCCGCCGGGACAGCCTCCAGGTGCCGGACGCACCGGGCAGCCGGCTGGACGAGCGGTACGCGGTCTCCACCGGCACCGTGCCCCTGCACCCCGGTGCGGCCGGGTACTACCGCGCTGTCTACGGCTGACCTGGCTCTTCGCGCCGGCCGAGGCGCAGTTCGACCACCAGTCCGTGCGGCTCGTTCGGCAGCAGCGCGAGGGTGCCCCCGCAGGCCCGGGCCAGCTCGGCGGCGATCGCCAGGCCGAGCCCGCTGCCCGGCACGTTCCCCTGGTCCGCGGCGCGCCAGAACCGGCCGAGCGCGGCTGCCCGGCCGGCCTCGTCCAGCCCCGGACCGTCATCGGCGACCCGGAGCACCCGGTCGGCGAGCGAGACCCTCACCCGGCCGCCGGCCGGTACGAACTTCGCCGCGTTGTCGAGCGCGATGTCGGCGATCCGCGCCACGGCGGCAGGCAGCGGGGAGTGGTCGGCGATCTCCATGGTGAGCGTCAGGCCCTTGGCGGCGTAGAGCTCCTGCCAGCCGGCGAGCCGGGCCGGCAGGCCGCCGGCCGCCACGCTCTCGGGCAGGCCCGCGTCCGCCTCCACCCGGGCGAGCGTCAGCAGATCCTCCAGCAGGGCGGCGAGCCGGTCGAGTTCGGCCAGCGCCTCGTCGTACTCGGCCTGGCCCTCGGCGGTCAGGTGCGGTTCCAGGTTCTCCAGGCGCAGTGAGAGCACGGTCAGCGGTGTGCGCAGCTCGTGCGAGGCGTCGGCGACGAAGGCCCGCTGGCGGTCCAGCGCGGCCGAGATGGTGTCCGCCATGGCGTTGAAGCGTTCCTCCAGGCGGCGCAGCTCCACCGGACCGCGCACTGTGCCGATCCTGGCCTCCAGCCGCCCCTCGGCGATTGCCCGGGTCGTGTGGTCCAGCTCGCCGACCGGACGCAGGATCCAGCGCGTCAGCCGCTGGGCGGCCAGCAGCGAGCAGCCCAGCGCCGCCACCGAGCCCAGCGCGAGCGCGCCCCAGACCTCGCCGATCGCGCGGCGGGCCGAGGCGGTGGAGACCCGCAGCACGACGACCCCGGAGACCTGGTCGTCCCGCCCGGCCGGCTCGGCGACCAGCACGGAGGAGGGCCCGAACGGGGTGAGCAGCGTCAGCGCCTCCGTGGTGCGGCCGGACCGGGCCCGCCGGCCCGATGCGGTGTCCCCGATGCCGCCGCCCGCCACTGCGGTGCCGTCCCGGTCGCGGATCTCCACGGCCGTCCCGTACAGCTCCGCGTACCGGGACACCTCCAGCGCCAGGCCGGAGGCGTCGCCGTCCCGGATCGCCTGGTCGGTGAGCTCGGCGAAGCGGGTGGCGTCCGCCCGGCGGGCGAGCAGCAACTGCCCGGTCCGGTGCGAGGAGTACGCGAGCGCCAGGGGCACCGCCAGCGCAGCCACCAGGCAGGCGATCAGCAGCGTGTAGACGACCAGCAGCCGGCGCTGCATCAGCCCAGGGCCAGTCGGTAGCCGGTCGCCCGGAGCGTCTCGACCAACTGCGGGCGGCCGGTCTTGGCGCGAATGCCGGCGATGTGCACGTCGAGCGAGCGGGAGGCGGAGAGCAGGGTGTTGCCCCAGATCTCGTCGAGGATCTCCTCCCGGCTGCGCACCACGCCCGGCTCCCGGGCCAGCAGCGCGAGCACGTCGAACTCCCGACGGGTCAGGGTGAGAGGCTCGCCGGCCACGGTGACCCGTCGGGTCTCCAGGTCGATCCGGGTGTCGCCGACCTCGACCACGCGGCTGGCGGCCGCCAGCGGCCGGGTGCCGCGCCGCCTCACGGCGTCCATCCGAGCGGCCAGTTCGGCCGTCCGGAAGGGCTTGACCAGGTAGTCGTCGGCCCCGGAGCGCAGGCCGCGCAGCACATCGCGCTCCTCCGTGCGGGCCGTCAACACGATCACCGGCACGGTGGAGACCCGGCGCAGCCGGCGCAGGGCCTCCAGGCCGTCCATGTCGGGCAGCCCCAGGTCGAGCAGGATGAACTCGGCGGTGTCCTTGAGCCGCAGCAGGTCGTCCGCCCGCCCGACCCGGACCACCAGGTGGCCGTGCCGGGCGAGCGCCGGGATCAGGGCGTGCGCGAGCCGATCATCGTCTTCGACCAGCAGTACCCGCATGCCCCGAGTCTAGGCGGCGACGGTTGCCCCGACGCCGGCGGCAGGCTGGTCGGCCGCCGACAGCTCGGTGCTCCTGGTCTCCCGCATCGTGAGGTAGACCGCCAGCGAGACGGCCGCGAGGCCGGAGACGTACCAGTAGTAGCCGGACTCGTGCCCCGCGTCCTTGAACCACAGCGCCACGTACTCGGCCGTGCCGCCGAACAGCGCGGTGGCCAGCGCGTACGGGAGCGCCACGCCGAGCGCCCGGATCTGGGTGGGGAACAGCTCGGCCTTCACCACGGCGTTGATCGAGGTGTACCCGGTGACGATGACCAGGGCGGCCACCGCCAGCAGCAGCGCGCCGCCGAAGCCGCCGGTGTGGGAGAGCGTGGTCATCAGCGGCACCGTGCCGAAGGTGGCCCCGATGCCGAAGGCGACCAGCAGCGGACGACGCCCGATCCGGTCGGACAGCGCGCCGGCCAGCGGCTGGAGCAGCATGAAGACCGTCAGCGCACAGAAGCTGACCAGCGCCGCGTCGTTCTTGCTGAGGCCGACGGTGTTCGAAAGGTACTTGGTCAGGTAGGTGGTGTAGGTGTAGTACGCCACCGTGCCGCCCATGGTCAGCGCCATGACCAGCGCGAACTCCCGCTTGTGCTGGAGCAGTCGGCGCAGCGTGCCGCGCTCGGCCGGGCTGTCGGTCTCGGCCTCGGTGTAGGCCTCGGTCTCGACCAGGTTCCGCCGCAGCCAGAAGATCACGGCGGCCCCGACGGAGCCCACGACGAACGGGATCCGCCAGCCGTACGCGTGCAGGTCGGCCGACGACATCGTGTGCTGCAGCACGATCTGCAGGCCGAGGCCGATCAGCTGACCCAGTGTCATCGACACGTACTGGAAGCTCGCCACGAAGCCGCGCCGGCCCGGGGCGGAGGCCTCGGTCAGGTACGTGGCGCTGGCCGCGTACTCGCCGCCGACCGACAGCCCCTGGAGCAGCCGGGCAACCAGCAGTACGCCGGCTCCGGCGTACCCGACCTGCTCGTAGGTTGGGGCGACGGTGATCAGCACAGCGCTCACCGACATCAGCGTCACGGTCAGCGTGAGCGCCGCCTTCCGGCCCCGCCGGTCGGCGTAGCGGCCGAGCAGCCAGCCGCCGACCGGGCGCATGAAGAAACCGACGGCGAAGATCCCCGCGGTGTTCAGCAGCTGGGCGGTCGGGTTGCCGTGCGGGAAGAACGCCCCGGCGAAGTAGGTGGCGAAGCTCGCGTAGACGAACCAGTCGTACCACTCGACCAGATTGCCGATCGAGCCGCCGACCACGGCCTTCCAAGGCGTCCTTGACGTGGAAGGGATGGCTGAAGTCATGGGGGGAGACCTCCTGGATGCGCGGCCGACGGACGGGTGAGGCGCGGCCGTGGATCGCAGCCTCCACCACGTGGCGTGGGCCGGGACAGGGCCTCAGCGGAGAGCTAACGTCTGGTTAACACAACGGTCCGGTCACGGCCGGGAGAGGACAGGGGTGTGGTGCGGGCCGTGTACGGGCCGCAGTGGGCCGACTACCAGGCCCACCAGCGCCCCGCCCTGCGGGCGCTCGGTGGCCTGCTGGCCCAGTTCGCCACCGAGCCGGCCACGGTCGAGGGGCGGATCAAGTGAGCCGTCGATTCCTTCGTCTGCACGCTGGCCGGCGAGCTCGCTCTGATCGGGCCGGCTGCCCGGGCGGCCTCGCGCTCTCCGAGCTCCCCAGATACTTCAACGACCAACGATCTGAGGAATGGGGGCAGGGGTGGGGAGAAATCCCGGTTCTGGCCGCGATTCCGTGAATGATCTTGTCTCTGCCGTCACAGGCTCAGCAGCAGGTCCCGGACGGCGGCGGGCTGGGACAGGAACGGGTGGTGGCCTGCGTCGAGCTCGACGATGCTGCCGGCCCGGCGGGCGAACTCGTGCTGCAGCCGCGGCGGGGTGCCCCGGTCCTGAGCGCAGACGAGGTACGTCGAGGGCACCTGCTGCCATGCGGCCGCCCCGACCGGCTGCCCGGTCACCCGCACGCTCTGCCGGGCGAGGTGGTCCGCCGCCTGCGTATGGACCTCGGGGTCGCAGTCCTGCAGGAACGTGTCCACGAGCAGGTCGGGGCGGACCTCGAAGGTGCCGGCGTCGGGGTCGACGTCGAGGAAGGGGGCGGGGCTGCCGTCCCCGAACTCCGACAGGCTCTGCCCGGCCTCGGGCAGGTAGCTGGAGACCAGCAGCAGGTGGCGCACCGCCCCGATTCCCGCAGCCGCTTCCGCGGTGACGATACCGCCGTAGCTGTGGGCTACCACGACGGTCGGCTCGTCGCCGGCCTGCAGTACCTGCCGCACCGCGGCGACATCCTCCGGCAGCCCCGGACCGCCGACGCCGCCGGGCAGGCCCGCCTCGCCGCAGCTCGGTAGCGCCGGGGCCACGCTCGGCACCCCTCGTTCCTGCAGCAGTTCGGCGGTGCGGTGCCACCACCACGACCCGTCCCGCACACACGCCCCATGCACGAACACGACCCGCATCGCCACCTCCACGTCGGCCTTGGCTGCCTTCGATCAACGGTAGACGTACAGTACCCGTCGGGGGATAACGGGGTTGTCGCCGCTCGTTCGCCTGCCTTGCAATCCCGCAGCCGCTCGGGCGTTGATCTGATCATCTGTTCTTCCCACTTCGCTGGGCTCGCTTTCGCTTCGTTTCGATTCGGCGAAGCGAGGTCGAGTGGGAGGGAATTCGTTGCGCTCTTCGATTGGTTCGACGGCCGCTGGGGGCCAGCTGGAGCTGGTCGCCCGAGCGGGTGGCTGTCGGCCGTCGCGGCTGGTCGTCATTTGTCGGAGGTGCCGCCCGCTCCGCCGAGATCGTCGTGGCTCACGTGCTCACCCGGTGTCGCCAGCTCATCGACCGTGTTCGCGCCGACCACCGCGCCGGTGGACCTCTTGCCGCGTCGCAGCCGGCCTTCCAACCAGCTCGCGAAGGATGTGAGCGCGAAGTTCAGCACGACGAAGATCACTGCGATGACGGTGAAGCTGGCGATGGTGTTCGCGCCGTAGTTCGCGCTCATCGGGCGGACCGATGCCAGCAGCTCGGAGAAGCCGAGCAGTGCGCCGCCCAGCGCGGTGTCCTTCACGATGACCACCAGCTGGCTGACGATCGCCGGCAGCATCGCGGTGACCGACTGCGGCAGCAGCACGTAGCGCATGACCTGGTTCTTGCGCATGCCGATCGCCTTGGCAGCGTCGCTCTGGCCCTTCGGGAGGGACAGGATTCCGGCTCGTACGATCTCCGCGAGCACGGAGGCGTTGTAGAGGACGAGACCGGTGACCACGGCGTACAGCGGCCGGCTGTCGGGGCTGACATCGGTGAACTCGGAGTACGCCGCGTTCGCGAAGAGCATCAGGATCAGCACCGGGATGGCGCGGAAGAACTCCACGACAGTACCGGCCGCACCCCGCACCCACCAATGATCGGAGAGCCGGGCGATACCGAACAGCGCTCCGAGCGGCAGCGCGATGATCATGGCGAGCGAGGCGGCGATGAGCGTGTTCTTGAGCCCAGGCAGGAGGTACGTCTCCCAGGCGCGAGAGTCAGTGAAGAAGGGCCGCCACTTGACCCATTCGAGCTGGTTCTTGTCAGCGAGGCTCTGGGCCACCCACCAGATCAGGAGGGCGACGGCAACCACGAACAGCGCCGTGAACAGCACGTTGCGCCGTTTGGCGCGCGGCCCCGGGACGTCGTAAAGGCGGGACGAAGAACTCGAGGAGCTCATCGCTTTACCGACACCTTCTTGCTCACCCAGCCGAGGAACAGCCCGGTCGGAAGGGTGAGGCAGATGAATCCGAACGCGAAGATGGCGGAGATGAGGATGAGCTGAGCCTCGTTCTCGATCATTTCCCGCATCAGCGCCGCGGCCTCGGCGACACCGATCGCGGCGGCCACGGTCGTGTTCTTGGTCAGGGCGATCAGCACGTTCGCCAGCGGACCCACCACGGAACGGAAGGCCTGCGGAAGGACGACGAGCCTCAGCACCTGGGAGAAGCTCAGGCCGATGGCACGCGCCGCCTCCGTCTGGCCGACGGGCACCGTGTTGATGCCGGACCGCAGCGCCTCGCACACGAACGCCGAGGTGTAGGCGATCAGACCGAGCACGGCGAGCCGGAAGTTGATCGTCGTGAAGTTGTCGGCGCCGAGGGTGACGCCGAGCGTCTGGAACAGGCCCAGCGACGTGAAGACGATGATCACGGTGAGGGGGATGTTCCGGACCACGTTGACATAGGAGGTACCGAAGCCACGCATCAGTGGCACCGGGCTGACGCGCATGGCAGCCAGCACGGTTCCCCAGATCAGGGCGCCGATGGCGGAGTAGAAGGTGAGCTGCACCGTCACCCAGAAGGCCCCGAGCAGGTTGTAACCCTCAAGAAAGTCGAACACGGTTTCCCGGCCTTCCGCGCTGAGTGACGGGCCGAGGCACGCCGTTTCGTGGGCGGCGCGCCGTGGGTCACCCGCTTTCAGCTGACGACGACGCCGATCTGCGGTGCGGGCTCGTTCTTGTAGTTGGCCGGGCCGAAGTTCTTCTTGATGGCTGCGTCCCAGGAGCCGTCCTTGACCATCTTCTCCAGGGCGGTGTTGATCTGCGCCTTGAGCTCGCTGCCCTTCTGAACGCCGATGCCGTAGTTCTCGTTGCTCATCTTGAAGCCGCCGAGTTTGAACTTGCCCTTGAACTCGGGCTGCGCGGCGTAACCTGCGAGGATCGAGTCATCGGTGGTCAGGGCGTCGATGACCTTGTTCTCCAGGCCGGTCAGGCACTCCGAGTAGCCGCCGTACTCCTGCAGTTGGGCGTTCGGCGCGATCCTCGTCTTGACGTTCTGCGCCGAGGTGGAGCCGGTGACGGAGCAGAGCTTCTTGTTGTTCAGGTCCTCGGGCTTCGTGATGGAGTCGTCGTCCGCCCGGATCAGGACGTCCTGGTGCGCCAGGAGGTAGGGGCCGGCGAAGTCGACCTTCTCCGAGCGCGCGGGGGTGATCGAGTACGAGGCGGCGATGAAGTCGACGTCGCCGCGCTGGAGCAGCGTCTCGCGGTCGGCGCTTTTGGCTTCCTTCCACTCGATGTCGCCGGGATCATGGCCGAGCTCCTTGGCGACGTATGTGGCCACGTCGACGTCGAAGCCCGTGTACTTGCCGTCCGGGGTCTTCAGGCCGATGCCCGGCTGGTCGAACTTGATACCGACGGTGATCTTCTTCCCGGCGCTGCTCGTGCCACCGCTGCTGGTGCCACCGCCGTCGGATCCGCAGCCTACGGCGGTCAGCGACAGCACGAGCGCAGCGGCGGCCGCGACGGTGACCTTGCGAGGTTTCATGGTGATCATCCCTAGTGCTCATGAGTCCCGGTCAGTGGTGAAGGATCTTCGAAAGGAAGTCCTTGGCCCGATCGCTGCGCGGGTTGCTGAAGAACTGTTCTGGCGTTGTCTCCTCCACGATCCTGCCATCCGCCATGAACACCACGCGGTTGGCGGCCGAACGGGCGAATCCCATCTCGTGGGTGACGACGACCATGGTCATTCCTTCACGGGCAAGTTGCTGCATCACCTCCAGCACCTCGTTGATCATCTCGGGGTCGAGCGCAGAGGTCGGCTCGTCGAAGAGCATGATCTTCGGCTCCATGGCCAGGGCTCTGGCGATCGCGACGCGCTGCTGTTGGCCACCGGAGAGCTGCGCAGGGTACTTGTCCGCTTGGGAGGCGACACCCACCCGGTCGAGCAGCTGTCGCGCCCGCTGCTCGGCGGCCTTCCTGTCCGCCTTGCGGACCTTGACCTGGCCGAGCGTCACGTTGTGCAGCACGGTCTTGTGTGCGAAGAGGTTGAAGGACTGGAAGACCATGCCCACATCGGCCCGTAGGGCGGCCAGCTCGCGGCCTTCGGCGGGCAAGGGCTTGCCGTCGATGGTGATCTCGCCGGAATCGATGGTCTCCAGGCGGTTGATGGCGCGGCAAAGCGTGGACTTCCCACCCCCGGACGGCCCGATGACCACGACAACCTCGCCACGGGCGATGGTCAGGTCGATGTCCTGGAGGACATGGAGCTCGCCGAAGTGCTTGTTGACTTTGCGCAGTACGACCAGATCGCCCGTGGCCTGGGTGGGAATGTCCTTGGTCATGGTTGCTCCGCTCATCGGCTTCATAGTCCGTCCTCGGAAAGGAAGCCGCACGCCGACAGCGGTGGTCTGTGCTAGGTGGCCCGGACCGCCAGATGGTGATCATGAGTTTCAGACCGCCGCCCGTTGTGGCAGCCGTCTCCGAGCCAGCCGCTGACATGCCCGTCCCGGCCGACGACCAAGCCCGGCTGCTGCCCGTAGAGCGGGCCCGCTCCTGGAGCCGCCCGCTGGCGCCCGGCACGCCCGGCCGGCCGGGCTCGGTCCGAGTGCAGGTGGACCACGATCTCAAACGGACAGGTCCTGGCCGCTCCACACTCTTCGTCGTCGGCGAGGTCAACCACCAGGCACTGTTCGGCCGGGTGGCCGCCGTCGTGCACCACGGCGGTGCGGGCACCACGACGACGGCCCCCTGGGCCGGCGCGCCCCAGGTGCTGGTACCCCAGGGGGCGGACCAGCCGTACTTCGCCGGCCGAGTGGCCGACCTGGGCATCGGCGCGGCACACGACGGCCCGACCCCGACCATCGAGTCCCTGTCCGTCGCGCTCAAGGCGGCCCTCACCCCGAGACCCGGGCACGGGCAACCGCCGTCACCGGCACCTTCCGCACCGACGGGGCGACGGTGGCCGCGAACCTGCTGCTCGACGCCGTCAGCCGGGAGAGGCCGCCAGTGTCCGCGTGAACCACGCGGAATGATCGAGCCAGGGGCGGTGCAGCTCGGCGCGCGGGGCTGCACCTGGTGGTGCTTCACACCGGCCCGGCCCCCGCCGACGGCGGCCGCACGATCGAGGACATCGACCTGGACGCGATCCGAGAGCCGCGCTCCGCGCACTGGCGCGCTCTAGTACCGGAGGCCAGTGACGAGGTGGCCGCCTGGGCAGACCTCTATCTCGAACCTGCCCTCGGCATCGCCCAGATCGAAGACCTGATGACCGTCGAGGCACACCTGCGACGCGGTCACGCCGACGCCGTCCTTGCCACCGCGCTGCGCCGGGCGGTGGACGCCGACTGCGGCACGCGCTTCCTCACCGCCGACGACTGGCCGCGCCACTGGTACGAACGCAGGGGCTTCGCCGTCATCGGGCGCTCCCACGGCTTCGAGCGCACCTGACCTCAGGGGCGGCCGTCCGGCGCGGGAGCCCCCGGAACCTGGCGGGCATGCCGCCGACGGCTTGGCCTGATCGGGGTCCGGTCCTCGATGAGCTTGGTTGATGGGTCTACACAACTGCTTCCTGGCCTTCGACGATGGAGGTCAGGCCATCGAGGAGTGCCTTGAGGCCGAATTCGAAGAGAGCATCGAGACGCAGGTCGTAGCCGTCCTCGAAAGCTCCGAGCACCTTGGTGAAGGTCGGGAAGCGGCCGGATTCCGGCAGGATGACTTCCTCACGGTCCTGCAGGTCAATCTGGCGCGTGCGCTCAACGGTCAGGGCAGGCACCGCGAGGCGCTCGCGGCTGTCGAGGCAGCACATGCCCAGAGCCTGCGGCAGGGACTGCCGGGCAGGGACCGCAGCGCGATCCGGCTCGTCGCCGCCGCGGCCCTGCTGCATGCGGGCAGGGCGGCCCAGGCGCAGGGTGCTGCGGAGCACTGCCTCGCACGCCTGCACGGAACGCGGGCGACCGGCCCGGACGGGAGCGGGCCCATCCCTCGGCGACGTCGACCAGGCCTCGGCGAGGAACCAGTCCTCAATGTGCGGGCGAAGCAGGGCGAACGCCTCATCACCCCGACCGTGCCGGGCGAGCAGACGCGCGAAGAACTCCAGCGCGGATCGTTCCCCATCCTCCGCACACGTGCGGGCCAGCGCGATCGCTCCTCGGCCCTCCCCCCACCTCTCCAGCAGCTCGGCCGTGGTCTCGGCCGCCCTCCACCGACCCGTGGCGACGTACGGGGCGAGTACCTCCAACGCCTCGCGCTGCCGGCCCTGCCCTCCGAGCAGCCGCGCCCACTCCCACGCGCACAACCACTCCCCGCGGCGGGCCTGGAACTCGATCTCCTCGGCGTGGCCGAGTTCGAGAAGTCGGGAGACAAGGTGTGGGGATATGCAACCGGAGAGCATCCGGGCCCGGCGCGTGCCCCGTCTGTACACGGGTTCTCCTGGCCGGGCTGCGGGCTGTCGGAGGTGGACGATGCCGCCGCGCCGGCCGGCGCGTGGCCAGTGCTGTCTGCGGGGCGCCGCGCCGGGCGCGCACGGTAACAACATTGAGATCTCCCCGGAAATTGGCGTCCGAGCCCCCGGCGGCCGAGAATCTCGGGAGATCACCCGCTGCGGACGGATGCCTGCGGCGGGCGGGAAGAAGACGAGAAGAGGTGCCCAGGTGGGCGAGGACCGGTTGATCGCCGGCCGGTACCGGCTGCTGGAGCGGATCGGCAGTGGCGGCATGGGAACCGTGTGGCGGGCCGAGGACGAGCTGCTGGGCCGAGACGTGGCCGTGAAGGAGCTGAAGGCCCGCCAGGACCTGTCGCCCGAGGAGACCGCGACCCTGCTGGAGCGGACCCGCCGCGAGGCCCGCAGCGCCGCGCGGATCAGCCATCGCAACGTCGTGGTGGTGCACGACGTCGTGGAGCACGAGGGGCTCCCCTGCGTGGTGATGGAGTACGTCCCCTCCCGCACCCTCGGCGCGGTCCTCGCCGAGAACGGACCGTTGCCCGCGGCGGACGCCGCCCGGATCGGGCGTGAGATCCTGGCCGGGCTGCGGGCCGCCCACGCCGCCGGCGTCGTGCACCGCGACGTCAAACCCGGCAACGTCCTGCTCGCGCTAAAGGGCCGGGTCGTGCTGACGGACTTCGGCATCGCCAGCATCGCGGGCACCTCCACCCTGACCAGAACCGGCGAACTGGTGGGATCCGTCGACTACCTGGCGCCGGAGCTGATCCGCGGCGGCACCCCCAGCCCCGCCTCCGACCTGTGGGCACTGGGCGTCACCATGTACCAGGCCGTGGAGGGGCTGCCGCCGTTCCGCAGAGCGACCGCGGTCGAAACGGCCATGGCGATCGCCGCCGACCCGCCGGCCCCGCCGCTGCGCGCTGGCGCACTCGCCCCGCTCATCGGGTCGCTGCTGGAGAAGGAGCCGCACGGGCGACCGTCCGCCGAACAGGCCCGGCTGATGCTCGACGACACCGCGACATGGCAGGCGAAGCCGGTCGATGGGGCTGAGCACACCCACGGTCCGGGCCCGGCTGTCAGGGGCGGGGGAGCCCCCGTTCAGGCTGCGAAGCGGCCCGCGGCCGGTGGTGACGTGCACAGCGTGACGCAGCCACCCGGGACACGTGTCACTCCCGGCGCCCCCGCCGGGGAGCACCTGCCCGCCACACCCGCAGCCCGCCCCGTAATGCGGTGGACCCGCCAGCAAACCGGACTGCGCTGGAGCGTCGCCGCCGCGGTGGTAACAGCCACCGCAATCGTCGGCGTCCTCGTCCTGGACCCCGGCCTCCACCCGCGAAGACACGAGGCACAGGCCGAACCGGTGCAGTCCCCGGCAGGCGCGACCAGCACGCCGTCCGCGAGCCCGGCTGAGTCGTCCC
Source organism: Kitasatospora sp. NPDC050543 (assembly GCF_044457565.1). Lineage (NCBI taxonomy): Bacteria > Bacillati > Actinomycetota > Actinomycetes > Kitasatosporales > Streptomycetaceae > Kitasatospora > Kitasatospora sp. NPDC050543. Next base: position 103,436 of record NZ_JBITGZ010000024.1, read on the forward strand.
CGGCCGTCCCGGGCGGCACCGGCCCGGTGGCCGTTCCCGCCGGGTCCAGCATCCGCCGGGACCCGGCCGGCTTCTCGCTGGCCGTCCCCGACGGCTGGGTGCGCAGCACCGACGCCTCCGGCCGGGTCTTCTACCTCTCGCCGGACCACGCCTTCCGGATCGGCGTCCACCCCACCACCCCGAGCGGTCAGGGCGTGCTGGCCGACCTCCAGAAGCAGGACGCCGCCGGCCCGCGGACCAACCCCGGCTACCGCGGCGGCAGCGTCCAGCCCACGGTCTTCCACGGCACCGCCGACGCCGCCCTGTGGCTGTGGACCTGGAACGGCTACCCGGAGGACGGCTTCGGTGCCCGGCGCGTGCAGGACATCTCCTGGACCGAGCAGGGCCGCAGCTACGACTTCTGGGTCTCCGCGCCGACCGGCCGGCTCGATGAGGCCGATCACTACTTCCAGGTCGTGTCGGCCACCTTCCGGATCGGCTGAGGCCCGGTCGCCTCTGCGGCTACCGGCCTCTGTGCGCCCGCTGCAGCTCGGAGATGTCGAACTTCGTCATCGACGCCATAGCCTGTTTCGCCGCCGGTCCGGGCCGGCCAGCGGGACTGGTCGTTCTCGAGGCGGTGGTCACCGCCTCGGGCGGGTCCCGCCCATAGTTGGGCGCCTGTCCTCGATCCACTGAGCATCCGTCAGGTAGTGGTGGTCGTGACCCTCTGCCACGTGTCGGTTGAACATCGGGTGCCCCGCTTCGACGTGCTACCGCATCCAAAGCTCGATCGTCACGCACGCTGACTGGCAGGCGCGGCCTTCTTCCTCGGCGTTCTGGTGTCCCGGTCCCGGCTGCCGCGTCAAGCGCGCCTGCGCCATCACACGCGGCGTTCAGGGGTGGATCCGCCGGGCGGGCTGTGCGCCGTCGGCGTATCCCGGCTGGCGACGATGGCTGACCGCGCCCAGGATGATCTTGATGGCGAGTCCTAGGATGACGAGATCAGCGAGCATCTGCCCGGTGACCACGAGCCGTGCCGCCCCGGTCTTGGGCGTGATGTCGCCGAACCCGACGGTCGACAACACAGTGACGGTGAAGTACAGCCCGTCGGTGTGCGTCAGCTGCCCGTCGAAGTTGCTGGCCGACATCGTGGCCATGACGACGTACGTGCTGGCGAACAACAGCAGGAACAGCGGAACGCTGGTGGTCAGGGGGGCGTTGACCCCGGATGTTGGACACGGGGTTATGCGGCTTGGGCGAGTGTAGTTGATGTTGTGTTGAGTGCGGCCTCCGGCCGAGGAAATCGAGGCGGTCGCTGCCACGCTCAACAGCCGACCCCGCAAGAGCCTCGGTTGGAAGACACCCGCCGAAGCCCTCAACGAGCACCTACTATCGATCCAACAAGCCGGTGTTGCAACGACCGGTTGAATCCGCCCAATACACCTCCCAGGCCTTCGCCGAGGCCTGCCGCCAGTCGGGCGTAACCCAGTCCATGAGCGCCGTGGGCAGCAGCGCCGACAACGCGCTCGCGGAGAGTTTCAACGCGACCTGCAAACGCGAGACGCTCCAGGGACGAAAGGGCTGGTCCAGTGAGCGCGAAGCCCGGCTCGAACTCTTCCGCTGGCTCCACCGCTACAACATCGTCCGCCGCCACTCCCGACTCGGACAACGCAGCCCCATCGCCTACGAGGCCGCACTCAACACAACATCAACTGCACTCGCCCAAGCCGCATAACCCCGTGTCCAGCATCCGGGGTCAACGCCCGTGTGCGCCTAGCCCAGTTGCTGGGCGTTCAGGCTCGTGAGGTGTTCCTGGGCGGGGCTTTCCTTCGCGTAGAGCACCTGGATGTCGATGGCGAGGTCGGTGCCGGGGTCGATGGTGTGTCCGCCGCCCGCCGGGGAGCCCAGCAGGACGCTACCGTCGGTGCCGTCCCGCAGGATCTGGCCCCAGAAGACGTCGGTGAAGCCCTTGGACAGGGAGGTCTCCTCGGGCAGGTCACCGAAGCCGAGGGCCCACTTCACGACGCGCGTCTCTGCCGCACGCACCGTGATCCGGTAGGAGTAGATCCACTTCTGGGTCTCCCAGTCCTGCCACTTGCTCAGGAAGGCCTGCTCGACGATCAGGTTCCCGAGGAAGGGAGCCGCCAGCGCCGACTGCGGCTGGTCGTTCCAGGTGCCGTTCGGACTGTCGGCCATGGCGATCCGCCGCAGGTCCGCGAGCGAGGACCTGCGGTCCACCGGCAGCGATTGCCCGCGCTGGTCGGCGGCCGAGAAGAGCGCGTTGTCCTCATCGGTGCGGTTGACGACGCTGCTCACCCCGTCGCCGCTGTGGTCGAAGCCGTACACGGAGAAGTCGTTGACGTGTGTGCCCGCCGGAATGGCCAGGATCTTGTCACCGACACCCGGCCTCTGGCCGATGTTGAAGTTGGTGGCGCGGTAGAGGCAGAAGCTTCCCTCGGGGCACGCCTCTTCTCCCTGGCCGTAGATCAACTGCGCGTTCTCGTCGCTCACGGTGTCTGCCTTCCTGTTGACGACTGGTGGGCCCGCCCAGGAGCGGCCGGACCCCTACATCCGCTGAAGCCCTTCGGGTTGTGGCGTATCGGGAGCCGGCTGGAGCGGCGCCCGGCGACCCGAGGCGAGGCCACGGAAACCAGTGGATACTCTGAGTGACTGTACCACCGCTATTCGTAGTCGAACGGTTTCGAGTCCCGTGGTCATTTCGCTCCCGATTGGCCCGTTCCAACCGCTCAGGCGTGCAGGTTTGGTCGCCGTGGGTGCGGTTCAGTCGAGGACGACGGGGTGGCCGGTGAGGCGAACGCCGGCCTGGCGTAGTTCGTTCAGGGCCGCGGTGGTGGTGTCGGTGGCGACGCCCGCGGTGTAGTCGAGCAGGACGCGGACGGTGAAGCCGGCTCGTGCGCCGTCCAGTGCGGTGGCCTTGACGCAGTGGTCGGTGGCGATGCCGACGACGTCGACACGGGTGACGTCCCGGGCATGCAGCCACTCGGCGAGCGGCGTGCCGGTTGCGGTGGAGCCTTCGAAGCCGCTCTTGGAGGCGGAACGCGCGCCTTTGTAGAAGACCTCGTCGACGGCCGAGGACACGGCGGTGGGGGCGAAGTGAGGATGGAACTCGCTGCCGTCGCTGCCGACGACGCAGTGTACGGGGAAGGAGCTGCGGAAGTCCGGGTGGTCGGAGAAGTGACCGCCGGGGTCGATGTGGTGGTCGCGGGTGGCGACGATGTGCTCGTACTTGTTGCCAGCGGTGCGACGGGCGAGGTCGGCAATGGCGCGGGCCCGGTCGGCTCCGCCCTTGACCGGGACGCTGCCGCCCTCGCAGAAGTCCTTTTGCACGTCGACGACGATCAGCGCGCGGCGCATGGCGTAACCCTTCCCGACGGAACCTCGTGTCCCTGATCCGTACCCCCTCGGTGACAGGATGATCGCGTTCTGGCACGGTTCACCCGGCCGCTGACTGAACAGCGCGCGGCGGCGTCGGCCGAGTGCGTCCGCCCGGGTGCGGAGAACGGCGCCCGGTTCGCGCCCGGCACCACCGTGGTCCGCCGCGACGTCCACGCCAGGCGGGTGTGGAGCGCGATGCCGCAACGAGTCGTCGACGACAACGCGACGTGCTGACGCGGGCCTACTGGCCAGGCATCGAAAGCCTCGCCCCCACCACCTGGAATCACCGCGCTGCGCACCGGCGACGACGCCACGCGCAATCGGGGCCCGGACGGCCTGGTGGTCGGCACCTGGACGCCGGGTCGCAACCGAGGCACAGGGCGGCGGCTCCTGGTGGCGCCGCTCTGACCTGGGCGAGCCGTTGCCGAGTGAACCTTGGAGCGAGTCCGTGCACCACACCTGTTGCACCGGCTATGGGCGTCCTGACCGCTTCTGAGCTGCGTGGACTCGAACCGCACGCTCGTGGCGCTCCGGAGAATCTGTGGCGACTGGGATCCTAGCGAGAGGGCCGTTCCGCAGTCGGTGGTCGAGCGGATGGAGCGCTACGGCAACGGTGACCTCGACTTCTGGCAGATCGCCATCGCTGCCGACGATGTCCGCTCCGGTCGGCTCACCACCCACGACGCCAACCCGGCCGACGCTTGTACTCCGCCGGGAACGTCCGCCGCTTCGGGCGGGGCGCCGGGTCCTGCTCGGGCTCGTTGGTGCCGGGCATGCCGGGGTCTACTCCTGTCTCGCCCATCCAGACTAACCCGACATACCGGGCGTCTCGGTCGAGACTGTCAGAGAGGGTCCTGCTCGTCGGACTCTTGGCCTTGGGCCTGGTTGGCACTCCTGCCGCTGCCCATGCCCGGACTCTGGACACCACCCTCTCGCCATCGCAGAAGGCCGGCCAGGACGGCGATCGCGATGCGACAGCGATGACGTATCGGCGGGCATGTGATCCGTCACCCGATCCGGACCGGGCGTCCTGCCTGGCCCTGGTCCGCACAGACCTCCCCGCGGTGCTGCACCTGCCGCCGCACACGCCGAGCCGGGCGGCTACGGCCCCGATCACATCCGAAGCGCCTACGACCTGCCCCACCACGCCGGCCGGGGACGGACGGTGGCCATCGCCGTCGCATTCGACGATCCCAGTGCCGAAAGCGACCTGGCGGTCTACCGCGCCCAGTTCCACCTGCCGCCGTGCACCACCGCCAACGGATGCTTCCGCAAGATCAACCAAGACGGTGGCACGACACCACCCCCGAACGCCGATCCAGGCTGGGCGCTGGAGACGGCTCTGGACACCGACGCCGTCAGCGCCGCCTGCCCGGACTGCCACATCCTGCTCGTCGAGGCCGACAACGGCATGTCCGTCAACCTGCTCACCGCGGTGGACCAAGCCCGGCTCCAAGGCGCCAAGTACATCTCCATGAGCTGGGGCGCCCCAGAGTTCCCCGCCGAGACGATCTTCGATCAGTTGTACTTCAACCACCCCGGCATCGCCTACGTGGCCGGCACGGGCGATACCGGCTACCCCAACCTGATCTGGCCCGGCGCCTCCCGATTCGTCACGGCCGTCGGCGGGACCGTGCTCAACCGCGAACGGCCGGAGGAGGAACCGCACTCGGATCCAAGTCGAAGGCGCCGCGGCTGGACCGAAACCGGCGTCGGGCGTCGACATTGCCGACCTTGCGTGGCGCTTCGGCCCTGCCCTCCGCCTTTGCAGCGGCCAGGGCCAAGGGAGGGATGCTCTTGGCGCCGGCCTCCCGGCTCGGTCTCGGCGGTGCTAAGGAATTGATAAGATATGCCTCGGTGTGCCGGGAAGTCTGGTCGGCTCGGGGGATGACTGCGGCGATCGGGCGGCGGCGACCCCGTTCGTCGTGATGGGGTCTTTCGCAGATGCGCGCCGTGGGGATCGTTCTCTTCCTGGTGGTTCTAGCCACCGCTGTGGCCACGTTCGCCCGGCGCTGGCGGGTACCCGCCCCCTCGCTGCTGGTCCTGGCCGGTCTCGGGGTGGCGCTGATACCTGGCGTGCCCGCGCTGCGCATCCCGCCGCAGGCGATCGCGCTGATCGTGCTTCCCCCGCTGCTGTACGCCTCCGCCGAGGAGCTGTCGCTGCGCGACCTGCGCACGGTCTGGAAGCCGGTCACGATCCTGGCCTTCGGCCTGGTCTTCGCCTCGGCGGCCGCGGTGACCTTCGTGGCGGTGGCGGTCACCGGGTTGCCGCCCGCGATGGCGTTCGTGCTGGGTGCCGTGCTCGCCTCCACCGACCCGGTGGCGGTCACCGCGCTCGGGCGCCGGCTGGCGCTGCCGGGGCGGGTCCAGGTTCTGGTGCAGGCGGAGAGCCTGTTCAACGACGCCACCTCGCTGGTGCTGTTCAAGGTCGCCGTCGGCTTCGCCGTATCCACTGGGGCGGTGGTGAGCCTGCCCGCGGCCGGTGGGGAGTTCCTGCTGCTCGGGGTGGGCGGCAGCGTGATCGGCGCGGCGGTCGCGGGCGTGGTGTGGCTGATCCGCCGCCGCACCACGGACCCGGTGCTGGAGACCGTGATCGCCCTGGTCACCCCGTACGCCGCCTATGTGGTGGCGGAGGCCGGCCACACTTCCGGAATCACCTCGGTCGTCGTGGCTGGCGTGCTGCTCGGCCGGGGTGGCCACCGCCTCACGGACGCCCACATCCGCCTGCAGCTGCACGCCGTCTACGCGGTGGTGGTGTTCATCCTGGAGAGCGTGGTGTTCAGCATCGTCGGCCTGGAGCTGCCCGCGCGGGTGCGGGATCTGCCTGCGGGCAGCGGCTGGTGGCCGGTGCAGGCCCTGGCCCTGGCCGCCGTGCTGATCGCCGTCCGAGTGTTCTCGACGCTGCCGCTGACCCGGGCGGTCAAGCCCTCCCCGGGCCGGATGTCCTGGCGGGTGGCTGGGGTGGTGACCTGGGCCGGGACCCGCGGCGTGATGCCGCTGGCCGCCGCCCTGTCGATCCCGCTCGTCGCGAGCAACGGCACCGCGCTGGCCGGGCGCCCGCTGGTGCTCGTGCTGACCACGGCGGTCGTGGTGTTCACCCTGGTCGTCCAGGGCCTGAGCCTGGCGGTGGTGGTCAACCGCTCCGGCCTCGCGCTGGAGCCCGAGCACACCGCCCGCGAGGAGGCCCAGGCCCGAGACGCCCTCAACCGTGCCGCGCTGACGCACATCGATGACCTGGAGTCCTTGGAGGCGATGCCCGAGGCCGTGATCGACCGGGTCCGGCGCGGGCTTGACGCCCGTCTCGACCGCAGCGTCGACGGCCCGGACGGCAGCACAGTGGACGCCGCGTACCGTGAGCTTCGGCACGAGGTGATCGCCATCCAGGGAAACGAACTGCGCCGCCTGTACGACGAGCACCGGATCAGCGACGCCACCCGCAGGAGCCTGCAGCACGATCTCGACCGGGAGGAAGCCGCACTCGGCACGCGGTGAGCCCGTGCCCCGGCCGGGGCCGATGGGCACGGCCGGGGTCTCAGGCGCTCTTCACCGGCCGGGACAGGACATCCATCGCTCGGCCGGCCTGGTTGGCAAGGGTGATTGCGATGAGCAGCGCCTGCCGGGTGGGCACGCTCTCGGGCGTGGGGTCGAGCATGAACCGGCCGATGTAGCGGCCGTGGCCACACCTCACGGGGTGTCGTCGCTGTGCGCGAGCAGCCGGTCCAGGCTCAGGGCTCGCAGCGACGCCCGGGTGCGGGGGTTGGCGCGGTGGACGGTGACCGCGGCGGCGTGGGCCTGGGCGGAGACGGCGAGCGGGACGAGCACCGCGCTGGCGAGGGACGGGCCCAGTTCGCCCAGGCCCGGTCCGGCACGGTGCCTCCGACAGCAACGGGGAGCGGGGCTCAGCGGTTCACATGTGGGCGGGAGGATTGCCGGCGGCCTGGAGCCGGCCGCGCAGGGTGGCGGCGAAGTCCTCGGCGCGCGACAGCTGGACGCGCAGGTCGGCGATGCGGTCCTGGGCGGCCTGCTCGTAGCCGCGCACCCGCTCCAGCAGCTTCTCCCGCTCCCGGGTCTCGGCGGGTGCGTCGGTGTCCAGGCGGTCGGTGGCCTCCAGCAGGTCGCGCATCTGGTCGAGGGTGAAGCCCAGCGGCTTCATCCGGCGGATGACCATCAGGCGGGCGACGTCGGCCTCGGTGTAGAGCCGGAAGCCGCCCTGGGAGCGGGCGGAGGGTACGACGAGGCCGGCCTCCTCGTAGTGGCGGATGGTTCGCAGGGACAGTTCGGTGCGGGTGGCGACCTCGCCGATCTGCATGTGCTCGGATTCCACGCCCGTTGCCCTCGGTCCTTCTCGTCCACACGTTCCCCCGGGCCAGTCCGGCCCCAAACATCCCTACTCTAACGTTAGGGTAGGGTTCAGGGAGTGCGGGAACGGCATGCGCGTGCCCTTCCCCGAGCTGCGGTCTGCCACTCGCGGCGCCCCGCCCGTCGGGGCCGATGGCGCCCCCGCGAAGCCCCCTTCAACAGGAGACAGCGTGCGCATGCCCCAGGTGCCCGCTCCGCCGCCTGTCCCCCGTGACACACCCCGTCTCGTGAGCTGATCGGCCGCCTTCGGGCCGGCCTCGCTCCGCCCTCAGTCTTGCGCCCGCCACCCCGGGCGATCCGCGGGATGCCGCCGTGGCCTTCCGCGTCCCCGTCCCCGCGCGCACCGCCGGTCGCGCCCGAGCACGACAGGTTCCCACCGTCTTGCAGTCTTCCTCGCTCGCCTCCGCCTTGCGCCTGCGCGGCTCCCGTCCCGCCTGGCTGTCGCCGAAGGTCTTCCGCGCCGAGGTGCTGGCCGGCCTGGTGGTCGCGCTCGCGTTGATTCCCGAGGCGATCTCGTTCTCGGTCATCGCCGGTGTCGACCCGAAGATCGGGCTGTTCGCGTCCTTCACGATGGCCGTGACCATCGCGATCGTCGGCGGGCGCCCCGCGATGATCTCCGCCGCCACCGGCGCCGTCGCCCTGGTCATCGGCCCGCTGAACCGCCAGTACGGCCTGGGCTACCTCGTCGCCTGCGTCATCCTCGCGGGGGTCTTCCAGATCGTCTTGGGAGCGGTCGGCGTCGCCAAGTTGATGCGGTTCGTGCCGCGCTCGGTGATGGTGGGCTTCGTCAACGCCCTGGCGATCCTGGTCTTCATGGCGCAGATCCCGAACCTGGTGGACGTGCCGTGGGCGGTCTACCCGCTGGTCGCCGGCGGTCTCGCTCTGACGGTGTTCTTCCCGAAGGTCACCAGCGTGATCCCGGCGCCGCTGGTGTCCGTCGTGATCCTGACCGTCATGACGGTGGGCGCCGGCATCGCCGTGCCGACGGTGGGAGACAAGGGCAAGCTGCCGTCGTCTTTGCCGGTGCCGGGCCTGCCGGACGTGCCGCTCACCCTGCACACCCTGACGATCATCGCCCCGTATGCGCTCGCGATGGCTCTGGTGGGCCTGATGGAGTCGCTGATGACCGCCAAGCTCGTCGACGACATCACCGAGACCCGCTCCAACAAGACCCGCGAGTCCATCGGCCAGGGCATCGCCAACATCGTCACCGGCTTGTTCGGCGGCATGGGCGGTTGCGCGGTGATCGGCCAGACCATGATCAACGTGAAGACGTCCGGCGCCCGCACCCGCCTGTCCACCTTCCTGGCGGGCGCGTTCCTGATGGTGCTGTGTATCGTCTTCGGCCCGGTCGTCTCCGATATCCCGATGGCCGCACTGGTCGCCGTGATGGTCCTGGTCTCCGTCGGCGCGTTCGACTGGCACTCCATCGCCCCCAAGACGTTGAAGCGGATGCCCGTCGGCGAGACCACCGTCATGGTGATCACAGTCGCCGTCGTCGTCGCGACCAGCAACCTCGCCATCGGCGTCGTCGTCGGCTCCATCACCGCGATGGTCATCTTCGCCAAGCGCGTCGCCCACCTGGTCAACGTCACCGCGGTCACCGACCCCGACGGCACCACCGTCGTCTACTCCGTCACCGGCGCCCTGTTCTTCGCCTCAAGCAACGACCTCGTCGGCCAGTTCGAGTACGCCACCGACCCCGCCAGTGTCGTCATCGACCTCACCGACGCTCACATCTGGGACGCCTCCTCCGTCGCCGCCCTCGACGCCGTCACCACCAAGTACGAACAGCGCGGCAAGACGGTGGAGATCATCGGCCTCAACCAGCACAGCGCCAGGATCCACGAAACCCTCAGCGGCGAGCTCACCAGCCACTGACACCAGCACCCGCCTGTGGGCCGCCCCGACCATCGGAAGCGGCCCACAGGGGTACCCGGCAGCGTGTCGGCCCTGGCCGACGACCATCCTGCGCGAAGCGGCCAAGAGCCCTGAAATGTCAACATGCTGACTTGACAGGGAAGGACAGGGCTGGGCCGCCTCGCGGCCCGGCCCGGTGCGCTGTCGGCGCGCAGCCTCGATGGCGCAGTCCTGCTTCAGCAGAGCGGCTACCGTCTGTGCTTCGGCGCCCTCGTATGGTCCGCCGGCCTCGGTCGTGCAGCACTCGGATCTCACGATCATCATGGAGCCGGACTTCAGGGCACCCTCCAGGCGCTGCATGGCGGTCGGCTCCCGGGTGTACTTCGGCTGGAAAGGCGTCCAGGCGGTGCGCTTCGCGCGTGCCGACGTCGACCGGCACCTTCGTGCCGAGGACCGGCTCGACCAGGTCGTCGTCCCACACCGGCGCCCCCGCGTCGTCCAGGTGCAGGCGCAGCCCGCAGGTCCCGTACTCCCAGACGATGTCGACGACGGAGCCGAGCGGCTCGCGCAGGTGGATGCCGGCCTGCTGGTCCTGGTCGAGGAGCCAGGCTCTGGCGGCGGACTTCACGTACAGGTCGTCGGGCGAGACGTCCCGGGCCCGGCGGCCGCACACGTGCAGGCCGGTCGGGTCGGGGAAGTGCGAGAAGTGGCACACCCGGTCGGTGTAGAGCGTCGTCGTCGGCTGGGAGCCGAAGCCGCCGAGCAGGAGCCCGCACCAGAACGTGTCCTCGGCGTGGTGCCGGCGGAAGGCGTCCAGCTCGATCGCTTCCAGCGGAAGGATCAGCGGATCGTCCGACTCCGCGCTGCCCAGCACCGCCGTCTGAAATAGGCCGCCTGTCACCCGGCAACGAGACCCCCAACCCGGCTCCCACCTACGGACGTTCCATCGTGCTACACACTGGTGGTGTACTGCCCAACAGCGGGAAAGGGCTCGTGGCCAGGGGAGGCAGATGCCCGCCGATACGCTGATGGCCGGGTCGACAACACGCGCACACGCGATCTGTGCTTCGCCATCTCGTCCTCCGGCGGGGTGCCCTCCTCGACCGTAGGGCCGGGGTTCGCGAGCTGCTCGGCGAGCTGTGTGGTTCACACGCCTGGCTTGTCCCAATCCACACGCGCCACCGCATGCGGCGGGAAGGACACCCGCCCCCCGCCAGCGCGTTCGACATGCACCCACCCGTGCTCGTCGATACGGACACTGCCCTTCACCGACTGCTCGGCCGTGACGCCGGGATTGACGTGGTCCGCCGCATGGACCAGATGCACTGTTGCGGGGTCCGCCTGAAGATCTGCCATCACCCGATTGTCAGAGCCAGACCATGAGACCGCCACCCGGGGCGCGGTAGGCGATGGCGCCGAGCGCTTGCTCAGTCCCAGGCGCACAAGCGTCGGTTATGGCCAATCTGCTCTCGCGTGAGGCTCCTGCACGGCCTGCCTTCCCTCCCAGACCTCCACCTCGATCTTCTTCGGGGAATGATCGCTCAGTGTCCTCGCAAAGTAGTCGCGGAGGTTGCGGGCGACATCCTGAGCACTGTCTTCACTACGGAACGGGTAGGGCACAGGATTGCCATCCTGGCCACTCCTGCGGCCGTGCTGATCAGTCACGTACAGAAGCCACGTGTATTCCGGCATGGAAACCTCCTTGGCGCGTCCCCCGCCAGCGGCCTGCTACTGCGGCCACCCAGCGTGCCCCTCGGGGCTTCCCTGGCCGTCCGGCTCCCAGACATCGGCAACAACACGCACGGCACGCATCGGCCCCGCATCGTCCTGGCCTTGCTTCAGAGCCCTGTCGACCAGGAAGTCGGCGTACTCCTGAGCGGAGCCATCGAAGTAGTCCGTGTACGGCAGGGCTGGCTGTGTGACCGTTTCGATGCCCTCTGCCGAGAGCATGCGCACTCTCCATCTGTATCTCGCCATGGCGGCCTCCCTCGGATCATGCCTCATCTCGACCGTACGACCATCGCGCCGAGGTGGCTCGGCGGACGCCGGCGGCCCACCACCGACACCCAGGACCCGGACGGCAGACCCGCAGCGGAAACGCCCCGGGGAGAAACGACCGCGGGACAGGGCGTCGCCCGCACCGCCGAGCAGCTTCCGGCGGCGGGCGTTGTCCCCCGGGGCGAAACAGTGCCCCTCGTAGAAACCGCCGAAGCCGCACGCACTGCGCCCCGGGGAGAAAGCCCGGCCCCGGCCGACGGTGCGGGGCTGCGCGACCTGGTCGACCGGCGCCTGGCTCGGCAGACAGCCGGCACCGCTCAGGATCCGGCCCCGGCCCGGACGGTGACCGTGCCGCGCGACCCGCGCCTGCGCGGCCTGCCTCGCAGCATGGACATTCACATCCCGCTCGATTCGGGCCTGTTCGGCTACAACTGGGCGCTGGCCGGATGGAGCGTCCAGCGGGAGGTCCTCCTGGTTCTCGGCGAGGGCTACCAGGTCGGCTGAGTCGAGCGTGGCCTCGACGGAGGCGACGGTTGGGTTGCGGTGTACGAGGGCTACTTCCTCGGCGACCCGGTGAAGTTCCACCCTGCGCTCAGACACCTGGACACTGGGACATGTGAGCCCGGAGGAAGCAGTGTCAGGTGGGAACGAACAGCAACATGAGTAAGCGGTACACGGCGGAGTTCAAGCGGGTCGCGGTCACTCTGGTGCGCTCGTCGCCGCACCGGAACGTCACCGAGATCGCTCGTGAGCTGGGGGTCAGCCCGGAGGGGCTGCGGGGCTGGGTCAAGCAGGACCGCACGGACCGTGGCGAGGGCCGGCCCGGGGATCTGACCAGCGCCGAGCGCGAGGAGCTCACCCGGCTCCGCCGGCAGACCGTCGAGCAGCAGAAGACGATCGAGATCCTTCGCAAGGCGGCCGCCTATTTCGCGGCCGAGACGACACGGTGATCCGCTTCCGTTTCGTTGAGGATCACCACGGCGCCTGGGGCGTCAAGCGGATCTGCCGCGTCCTGGGCATCGCCCGGTCCTCGTTCTACGACTGGCGCGCCGGCGAGCAGGCCCGCCGCGCCCGCGAGCGGGCCGAGGACCTGCTCGCCGCCGAGATCGCGGTGATCCATCTCGCGTCCAGGGGCGCCTATGGCGTCCCGCGCGTGCACGCGGAACTGCGCCGCCAGGGCCGGGCGGTCAACCGGAAGAGGGTGGAGCGGATCATGCGCGAGCGCGGGATCGCGGGTGTCACCCGCCGGCGGCGCCGCGGCCTGACCCGCCAGGCCCGCAAGCCTGTGTTCGCCCCGGACCTGATCGGGCGCGACTTCACCGCACCCCGTCCGGGGATGCGGCTGGTCGGCGACATGACCTTCCTGCCGACCGAGGAGGGCTGGCTCTACCTGGCCACATGCATCGATCTGGCCACCCGCGAGGTGGTCGGCTACGCGATGGCCGACCACCTCGCCGAACTGCCGGTGGCCGCCCTGCGGATGGCGGCCGGCCGCGGCGGCCTGGAGGCCGGCTGCATCTTTCACTCGGACCGTGGCAGCGAATACACGTCGAGTGAATTCCGCAGTGAGATAGGCAAGTTGGACATGCTGCAGTCGATGGGGAGAGTCGGCTCCTGTTACGATAACGCCGCCGCCGAGAGCTTCTTCGCCGTACTGAAGGAGGAGATCGGCACTCGGATCTGGCCGGACCGCGCCACCGCCCGCGCGGAGGTCTTCGCGTTCATCGAGACCTTCTACAACCGCAGGCGTCTACGCAGGCACCCCGAGTGGGGCTACCTCACGCCACTCGAGATCCGCCAGCGGCACCAGCAAGGTCACACCCTCGCGGCGTAGACGGAGAGTGTCCGAGCGCAGGGTGGAACTTCACCCGCCGGGATCAACCACCGGCACGGGCGGCCTACGACGGGGTCGTCGCGCTGTACGCGTCGCTGGTCGCGGGTCCGCGACGACGCGCTGGGCCGGGTGGAGTGGAGCGTCGCCGTCGACTCCACGATCAATCGGGCCCACCAGCACGCCGCCGGCTGACCCGCCCCGCCGTCCTCTACGCCGCCGCCCTGGCCGGGGCATGTGCTGAGTCTGGCTGCGGGCCGCGACACTGCCCCCGTCCGACAGTCCTCGCGCGGACGGTCGGCCCCCGCCTGCTGCCCGAGGATGTCAGTCCTGGTCGCGGGAAAACAGGCGACCGACCGCCCCGGAGCCAAGCCGCTCACCGACGAGCAGAAGAAGGAGAAGGCCCGGCTCGACCACCGCCGACTGCTGCGCCGCGCCCAGGAGGTGGAGGCCACCTCCGAGGCGTCCTGGTACGCGCCGCCGTACCGGGAGAGCGGGATCGCCGCCCGCGACTACCACCGCGCGCTGCCGGTCGTGGCCACCACCCTGCCGCTGCTGCGCGCCGGCGGGGCCGACGCCGCGATCTGGCGCCGGTTCGGCCGCCCCGGCTGGCACACCCTCGCCGACGCGCTCGACAACCCCGACGGCGACCAGCTGCTCGAAGCCGAGCGCGCCGCCGCCGAGCAGGCCCGCCAGGAGCGGGAGAGGGAGGAGCACGAGCGGCGCCGCCCGACCTGCACCCGCTGCGGGGCGAAGTTCCCGGACGAGCGGTGGGCCGAGCGCAAGCGGAACGCCTGGGACGACAGGCTCTGCGCCGACTGCCGCCAGGCCGACGCCGACCAGCAGGCCCGCCAGGCGGCCGAGCGCGAGCAGGCCACCGCCGAAGCCGCGGCCGCCCAGGCGAAGCGCGCCGGCTCCTGGTGGCGTCGCCGCTCCTGACCCGTGCTCTCCCGGCCCAGGTCCCTGACCTGCGCTGGGGAGTTTGGCCACCCCGCTGAGCTGCGCTGACGATCTCGCCAGGGACGCGATCACTCGGCGAGCCCGTGGCTGCGTGACGGCTGTCGGGTGCAGAGTGCCGAGCAGTACCTGCGCCCTGGGGCTGGACGTCCTGTCACTCCTGGACCTTTTGTCCAGTCTGGATGTAGAGTCCAGATATGGGGAAATCGAATGATCACCAGGATCCTCGTGTGCTGATGTGGGCGCCGGTGTGCCAGGCCGTCGCGCTGCTGCTCGGCCCGTATGCCGAGGTCGTCCTGCACGACCCGGACACCGACAGCGTGCTGGAGATCTGGAATCCGATGACCTCCCGTGGTCCGGGGGATCCCTCGCTGCTGGGCGAGCTGGACGCGCTCGAGCCGTCGGCCCTGGGCGTATTCGGGCCGTACGAGAAGCTGCTCACGGACGGCCGGCGCCTGTCGTCGGTCAGCGCGGTCCTTCGGGATGCACAGGGCCAGCCGTCGGCGGTGCTCTGCATCAATCTCGACCGCACGCCACTGGAACGGGCCGCATCGGTCCTGTCCGCCTTCGGCGCCCCGACGGTGCAGCGCCCCGAGCCGTTGTTCGAGGCGGACTGGTCCGAGCGCGTCCAGCACATCGTCGGCGCGTACGTGCGCGAGTGCGGCCGCCCGGTGGAGCGTCTGACCCGCAGCGACCGCCTGGCCGTCCTCGCCCGTCTGGAGGAGGCCAAGGTCTTCGCCGTACGCCGCGCCGTCCCCGTCGTCGCGGGCGTCCTGCGGATCTCCCGATCCACCCTCTACGGCCTGCAGGCCGAACTGAGAGCACCAAGCACAGAGGAGTGAACGCCATGACCCGGCTGCCCGACTTCCGCCTTGAGACGTACTTCTCCCGTTGGGAGTTCACCGCCCGCCACCATCTGACCGCC
>NZ_JBITGZ010000025.1:0-106037 GCF_044457565.1 Kitasatospora sp. NPDC050543
TTGGCCGCCCCGGGACCGTCCGCGCAAGACTGCGTGTCCGGTGCTCCCTGCCGAGCGACTAGGGAACACTACGCCGATCCGGGCCCGGAGGCAAACGGGCCTGCCGGCCGCACGTTGCGTGCGGTCGGCAGGCCCGTCGGGCGAAGCGGTGACGACCGTGGGCGCCGACGTACGTCGGCTCCGAGGGGACGTCAGCTGTTGGTCGGGAAGCCCAGGTTGATCCCGCCGTGCGAGGGGTCCAGCCAGCGCTGGGTGACGGCCTTGCCGCGGGTGAAGAACTGCACGCCGTCGGGGCCGTACGCGTGGGTGTCGCCGAACAGCGAGGACTTCCAGCCGCCGAAGGAGTAGTAGGCGACCGGCACCGGGATCGGCACGTTGATGCCGACCATGCCGACCTCCACCTCGTGCTGGAAGCGCCGCGCGGCACCACCGTCGTTGGTGAAGATCGCCGTGCCGTTGCCGTACGGGTTCGCGTTGATCAGCGCCAGGCCCTCGTCGTACGAGGCCACGCGGACCACCGAGAGGATCGGGCCGAAGATCTCGTCGTTGTAGACGGACATGCCGGGCTTCACGTGGTCGAAGAGCGTCGGGCCGAGCCAGAAGCCGTCGGTGGTCGGTGCCCCGTTGGCGTCCTCGGCGGCGATCGGGTGCTTTCGTCCGTCGACGGTCAGCTCCGCGCCGTCGGCCACACCGGACTCGACGTAGGAAGTGACCTTGTCGCGGTGCTGGCCGGTGACCAGCGGCCCCATCTCCGACTCGCCGTTGCAGCCCGGGCCGACCTTGAGGGTGGCCATCCGCTGCTTGATCTTCTCGACCAGCTCGTCACCGATCGGGTCGACCGCGACCAGGACCGACACCGCCATGCAGCGCTCGCCTGCCGCGCCGAAACCGGCGTTGATGGCGGCGTCGGCGCTGAGGTCGAGGTCGGCGTCGGGCAGGACCAGCATGTGGTTCTTGGCGCCGCCCAGCGCCTGCACCCGCTTGCCGTACCGGGTACCGGTCTCGTAGACGTAGCGGGCGATCGGGGTGGATCCGACGAAGCTGACGGACTTGATGTCCGGGTGCTCCAGCAGCCGGTCGACCGCCGCCTTGTCACCGTGCACGACGTTGAAGACGCCGTCCGGCAGGCCGGCCTCCTTCCACAGCTCGGCGAGGAAGTTGGCGGCGGACGGGTCCTTCTCCGACGGCTTGACCACGACGGTGTTGCCGGCCGCGATGGCGATCGGGAAGAACCACATCGGCACCATGGCCGGGAAGTTGAACGGCGAGATGATGGCGACGGGGCCGAGCGGCTGGCGGATCGAGTAGACGTCGACGCCGGTGGACGCCTGCTCGGTGAAGCCGCCCTTGAGCAGCTGCGGGATGCCGCACGCGTACTCGACGACCTCCTGCCCCCGGGCGAGCTCGCCGAGCGCGTCCGAGTGCACCTTGCCGTGCTCGGAGACGATGATCGCGGCCAGCTCGTCCTTGCGGGCGTTGAGCAGCTCGCGGAAGTTGAAGAGCACCGTCGTCCGCCGGGCGACGGAGGCGTTGCGCCAGTCGGCGAAGGCCGAGGCGGCGGCCGCGACCGCCTGGTCGACCTCGGCGATCCCGGCGAAGTCGACGTGGCCAGCGACCTGGCCGGTGGCCGGGTCGAAGATCTCGCCGCGACGGGGCGCGGAGCCGGCGGTGGCGACGGACGTACCGCCGATCCAGTGGGTGATGTGCTTGCTCAAGGTCGTCTGCCTCCGAAGTCCCGGGCGGGCATTACTGCCGCCGGTCCCTTGTACGGCGCCACCCGGGCCGGGCGACGGGATCACGGAGCTACCGCGCTCACTGCCCAGTCTGCTGCCCTGCCCGCCCCGTCTCAACGAACAGGCTGACGGGGATCCGGGATTCAGCCTTACAGGTCGTCGGAGGTGTACTCCGGATAGTCGCCCTCCAGATAGGGGTCGTGCAGACCGTCCGGGCGCTCCTGGGTCTCCAGCAGGTCGAGTCTGAGGTCCTGCGCCCACTCCAGTGCCCAGCGTCTGAGCTCCGCGATCTGCTCCGCGTCGAGGTCGCGAGCCCGGTAGCGTCCGTCCGCCGCCTCCGCCAGGATGTCCAGCCGGTCGGCCAGCACCGCGGGCTGGAACTCGGCGTCGAGGGCGGTGGCCAGGGCGAGCAGTTCACCCGGACGGAAGCACGCCGTCAGCGCGTGCACGTCGACGAGGTCCCGTGGCATGCCGCGGTCCGCCAGCAGCAAGGTGGTGAGCGCGGCGGCGTCGTCCAGGGCGACGACGGGCACCTCGGCACCGGTCCCGTCCGCGCTGCCGGGCCGGTCGGATTCGAAGCCGCCTGACAGGTCGGTCGTCTCGGCCGCCTCGGACACGTCGGTGCCGTACCTGCCGTGCGCGCGCAGTGGCAGCCGCACGGGCTGGTGGGCCAACGGCTCCTTGCGCAGGTACACCAGGTGGCGCCCGCCGCCCCAGGGCAGCTGGACGGAGAGCTGCTCCGCCCGCGGGGTGCCGGGGCGGTCAGTCACCTCGCAGTCGGCCGCCCGGTACGCGCGTGCCAGCTCGGCCGCCGCGCCGGGCAGGTCGGTGGTGCCGCTCATGACCAGCGTCAGGCTCTCGGGCGGGCAGGCCGCCAGACCGTGGGCGCGCAGGGCGCCGCCGCCCGCGAGCGCCAGGCCGAAACGGTCGCAGACCGGTAGCGCGATCTCGATGAAGTGGGCGAGATCGGGTTGGAGGGCCGGGGTGGACGCGGCCGGGACGGGTGTCACCGTTCCAGTCTCGCGCGCGCCCGCCACCCGGCAAGCGCTCGGCGGGTGCAGGCCGCCGGTACGCGGGCGGCGGAGTGCACCTGGGCAGGCGTCGGGGGCGCGCCCGTGCGGGTCGCGCCCCCGAGGCCGGTCCGACGGCGGCGGATGACCGGAGGTGTCAGCTGTCGAAGCCGAGCCCGAGCCGGTCCATCGCGCGCAGCCACAGGTTGCGGTGGCCGCCGTTGCGGTCGGAGCGGTCCAGCGACCACTTGGTGATCTCGATCCCGGCCCAGCGCACCGGCTCGGGCGGGAAGGGCAGCGGCTTGCTGCGCACCATCTCCAGCGAGGTCCGTTCGGTGCGCTCCCCGGCCAGCAGGTCGAGCATCACCTCGGCGCCGAAGCGGGTCGCGCCGACGCCGAGGCCGGTGAAGCCGGCCGCGTAGGCGACGCGACCGCGGTACGCGGTGTCGAAGAACGCGGAGAACCGGGTGCAGGTGTCGATGGCGCCGCCCCAGGCGTGGCTGAAGCGGACGCCCTCCAGCTGGGGGAAGCAGCGCAAGAAGTTCCCGGCGAGCGTACGGAAGGTCTCCGGACGCTGGTCGTACTCACCCCGTACCCGGCCGCCGTAGTGGTACACGGCGTCGTAGCCGCCCCAGAGGATGCGGTTGTCGGCCGAGAGCCGGAAGTAGTGGAACTGGTTGGCGCTGTCGCCAAGGCCCTGGCGGCCGCTCCAGCCGATCGAGGCGAGCTGGGCGTCGGTGAGCGGTTCGGTCATCAGCGCGTAGTCGTAGACCGGCACCACGTACGGGCGGACCCGCTTGACCAGCGACGGGAACACGTTGGTGCCGAGGGCTACACGGCGGGCGAAGACCCGGCCGTAGGGGGTGCGGACGGCCATGCCGCTGCCGTACTCGCCCAGCTCGGTGGCCCTGGTCCGTTCGAAGATCCGCACGCCCTGGGCGAGGCAGGCGGCCTTCAGGCCCCAGGCGAGTTTGGCGGGGTGGACCATCGCTACACCGTCCCGGTCCCAGATGCCGCCGAGGAAGGTGGGCGAGTTGACCTGGGCGCGCAGCTCGTCCGCGTCGAGCACGGTGACGTCCAGGCCGTACCGGGCGACGGCTTCGGCGACCTCGTGCAGTTCCTCCAGCTGGTGCGGCTGGGTGGCGACGTCGATCTCGCCGGTGCGCTCCCACTCGCAGTCGATGCCGTAGCGCTTGACGGTGTCCTCGATGGCCTGCAGGTTGGCCGCGCCCTGGCGCTCCAGCTCGGCGAGTTCGGCGGGCCAGCGTTGCAGGCCGTTGCCGAAGCCGTGGGTGAGGCTGGCGGCGCAGAAGCCGCCGTTGCGTCCGGAGGCGGCCCAGCCGACCTCGTGGCCCTCGACCAGGACGACGTCGAGTCCGGGGTCGCGTTCCTTGGCGATGAGCGCCGTCCACAGGCCGCTGTAGCCACCGCCGACGACCAGCAGGTCGCAGGTGGTGTCGCCGACCAGGGCGGACAGCGCCTCGGGCCGGCCCGGGTCCTCCAGCCAGAAGGGGGTGGGCCTGGCATCACTGAGCGCGCGGGCGGAGTCCATGCACTATCAGCCACTTTCTGAGCGTTGATGGTGATTTGAGGGTACGCCGGGTGGACCGTTCGATCGGGCCGTTCGAACCGTGGCCCGTTCAGGCGGTTCGCTTCAGGTCGCGCCCCTTCAGGCGGTGGCCCGGCGGCGGTTGCCGAGCCACTGGCCGACGACGGTGAGGACGACGGCCGCGAGGAACATCGCCGTGCCGATGACGTTCACCTGGACGGGTATGCCCCGCTGCGAGGCGCCCCAGACGAACATCGGGAACGTCACCGTGGTGGGCCCGGAGTTGAACTGGGTGATGATGAAGTCGTCGAAGGAGAGCGCGAAGCTGAGCAGCGCGCCGGCCGCGATGCCGGGAGCGGCGAGCGGCAGGGTGACCCGGAGGAAGGTCTGGACGGGAGTCGCGTAGAGGTCCTGCGCGGCCTGTTCGAGCCGCGGGTCCATGCTCATCACCCGGGCCTTGACCGCCGTGACCACGAAGCTCAGGCAGAACATGATGTGGGCGATCAGGATGGTGGTGAACCCGAAGGGGATGCGCATGTTGAGGAACAGGGTGCCGAGCGAGGCGGCCATCACGACCTCGGGCATCGCCATCGGCAGGAAGATCATCGCGGTGGTCGCGGAGCGGCCGCGGAAGCGGTAGCGGGCCAGTGCGAAGGCGACCATGGTGCCGAGCACCGTCGCGCCGAGCGTGGCGAGCACCGCGACCTGGAGGCTGAGCGAGAGCGACTGGCACATGTCGGCGACGCCGCAGGGGTTGGTCCAGGCCTCCGTGGAGAACTCGGACCACTCGTAGTTGAACCTGCCCGCCGGCTTGTTGAAGGAGAAGGCGAGCACGACCAGGTTGGGCAGCACCAGGTAGGCGAGGGCCAGGATGCCCGCCAGGACCACCAGGTGTGCGCGGATCCACTTCACTGCACGTGTCATCAGACCAGTTCCTCCGTCCCGGCCTTGCGCATGTAGACCGTCACCATCCCCAGGATCAGGGCCATCAGGATGAAGCTGAGCGCCGCGGCCGTGGGGTAGGCGAGGACGTTCAGGAACTGCTTCTGGATGCCGTTGCCGACCATCTGTTCGCTCGGCGAGCCCAGCAGCTGCGCGTTGATGTAGTCGCCGGAGGCCGGAATGAAGGTGAGCAGCGTGCCCGCGACGACGCCCGGCAGCGAGATCGGGAAGGTGACCTTGCGGAAGGTGGTGAACGGGCGGGCGTACAGGTCGCCGGCCGCCTCGTGCAGGCGCGGGTCGATCCGCTCCAGCGAGGTGTACAGCGGGAGGATCATGAACGGCAGGAAGTTGTAGGTCAGGCCGCAGACCACGGCGAGCGGTGTGGCCAGCACCCGGTCGCCGGAGGTGAGGCCGATCGCATTGGTGACGTCCAGGATGTGCAAGCTGCCGAGCGCACCGACCACCGGGCCGCCGTCCGAGAGGATGGTCTTCCAGGCCAGGGTGCGGATCAGGAAGCTGGTGAAGAACGGCGCGATCACCAGGATCAGGATGACGTTGCGCCAGCGCTTGCTCGCCTTGAAGGCGATCGTGTACGCGAGCGGGTAGCCGATGGCGAGACAGAGCAGGGTGGCGATGGCCGCGTAGGAGAACGAGCGGACGAAGTGCCAGCGGTACTCGACCAGGGCGTCCCAGTAGGTGGCGAAGTGCCAGGTGACCTTGAAGCCCTGCTCCAGCGAGCCGGTCTGCAGCGAGGTCGAGGCCTGGTAGACCATCGGCACCGCGAAGAAGATCACCAGCCAGGCGAGGCCGGGGAGCAGCAGCCAGTACGGGGTCAGCCTGCGGCGGCGCTTGGCCGGTGCCAGGGGGATCACCTGAGGCGCGGCGGCCTCGGTGGTGGTGGTCATGCCGCCTCCTCCCCGGTGCCGGCGTCGATCGCCTGGGCGGCGTCGAGGCAGAAGGAGTGGGCCGGGTTCCAGTGCAGGACGACCGGGTCGCCGGGGGCGAGGCGGATGTCGCGGTCCATGTTCTGCTCGAAGACGGCTATCTCCTGGCCGGCCTCGGAGCGGACCACGTACTGGGTGGAGACCCCGATGAAGCTGGAGTCGACCACGGTGCCGGCGAGGCGGTTGCGGCCCTCGGCGACGGCCTCGCCCGCCCGGGTGACGGTGATCTTCTCGGGGCGGATGCCGAGGTAGACCTTCTTGGCGTCGGTCGAGCAGCGCGCCTTGGGCACCGCGAGCCGCACGCCGGAGGCGGTGAGCAGCAGGTCGCCGCCCTCGGCGCCGGTGACCTGGGCGGGGATCAGGTTGGACTGGCCGAGGAAGTTGGCCACGAAGGTGGTGCCGGGGTTCTCGTACAGGTCGGCCGGGGCGCCGAGCTGCTCGACCCGGCCGCCGTTCATCACCGCGATGGTGTCGGCCATCGTCATGGCCTCCTCCTGGTCGTGGGTGACGTGGACGAAGGTGATGCCGACCTCGGTCTGGATGCGCTTGAGTTCCAGCTGCATCTGGCGGCGGAGCTTGAGGTCGAGGGCGCCGAGCGGCTCGTCGAGCAGCAGCACCTGGGGGTGGTTGATCAGTGCGCGGGCGACGGCGACGCGCTGCTGCTGGCCGCCGGAGAGCTGGTGCGGCTTGCGGCGGGCGTACTGGCCGAGCTCGACCAGTTCCAGCATGTCCTCGACCTGCTTGCGGACGTCCTTCTTGCCGCGCCGGCGCAGGCCGAAGGCGATGTTCTCGAAGATGTCGAGGTGCGGGAAGAGCGCGTAGCTCTGGAAGACGGTGTTCACCGGGCGCCGGTACGGGGGCAGGTCGGTGACGTCGTGGCCGCCGATCAGGACGGTGCCGCTGGTGGGCTCCTCCAGACCGGCGATCATCCGCAGGGTGGTGGTCTTGCCGCAGCCGGACGCGCCGAGCAGGGCGAAGAAGGATCCCTGGGGGACGGTCAGGTCGAGCGGGTGGACGGCGGTGAAGGCGCCGTAGGTCTTGCCTATGCCGGTGAGCTTGACGTCGCCGCCCGTGGCCGGGCCGCTCAGCTGGTCTGTCATCGTGTCCTCTGTCTGCTGCCGTTAGGGGGGTCAGGCGCCGATCAGCTTGGAGAACTTCGCTTCGAAGTCGCTCTCCTCGGCCTCGGTCAGGGTCCGGAAGACGTGGGACTTGGCCGCCATCTCGGGGGTGGGGACGACCAGGGGGTTGGCGGCGACGTCCGGGGCGAGGGTGGCGAGTTCGGCCTGCATGCCGGCGACGGCGGAGACGTAGCCGATGCCTGCCACCAACTGGGCCGCGATCTTGGGCTGGTAGTAGAAGTCGATCAGGTGCTCGGCGTTGGTCTTGTGCTGCGCCTTCGCCGGAACCAGCATGTTGTCCGTGGAGGAGATGAAGCCCTTCTCCGGTATGACGAACTCGATGTCGGGGTTGTCGGCCTTGAGCTGGATGAGGTCGCCGCCCCAGGCGACGGCGGCCGCGATGTCCCCGGAGGAGAGTTCCTGGCCGTAGTCGTTGCCGGTGAACTTGCGGATCTGCTTGCTGTCGACGGCCTTCTGCAGGCGGGCGATGGCCGCGTCGTAGTCGTCGGCGGTGAACTTGGCCGGGTCCTTGTCCATGTCCAGCAGGGTGATGCCGATGCTGTCGCGCATCTCGGACAGGAAGGTCACCCGGCCCTTGAGATCGGGGTCGTCGAGCAGCTGGCTGACGCTGGTGACGGGCTTCCCCTTGGTGGCCTTGGTGTTGTAGGCGATCACGACCTGGATGCCGGCCCACGGGTAGCTGTAGAGGCGGCCGGGGTCCCAGTCGGGCGCGCGGAAGCGGGAGTCGATGTTGGTGATCGCGGTGGTGACGTTGGCCGGGTTGAGCTTCTGCGCCCAGCCGAGCCGGATCAGCCGGGCGGCCATCCAGTCGGTCAGCACCATCACGTCGCGGCCGGTGTCCTGGCCGGCGGCCAGCTGGGGCTTGACCTTGCCGAAGAACTCGACGTTGTCGTTGACGTCCTCGGTGTACCTGACCTTGATGCCGGTGGCCTCGGTGAAGGCGTCGAGGGTGCCGTGCTTCTGCTCGTCGTTCTCGTCCACGTCGATGTACAGCGGCCAGTTGGAGAAGTTCACCTCCTTCTCGCTCGCCGAGTGGTCCTCTGCCGCGTTGGCGACCGAGTCACCGGTGCCGGTGGTCCGTGCGGCCGGGATCCCGCAGGCGGCGAGGGTGCCCGCACCGGCGGTGAGGGCGGCGGCGCGCAGCATCGTACGGCGGCTGAGAGCGGCGCGGCCGCTGGTCAGGCTGCGTTGCCAGGCCTTGCGGACGGGCTCTGACATGCCGTCGCTGATCTCGTGGAACTCCATGCGGGGACACCCTCCTGGGGGGAAGAGGCGGGGAGACGGCGGGGGTTCATCTGTCTCCGAAGACCGTGCGGTGCCAGTCCTTGCGGGCGACCGCGGTGGTGTCGAACATGACGTGCTTGACCTGCGTGTACTCGTCCAGGGAGTACTGCGACATGTCCTTGCCGTAACCGGAGGACTTGTAGCCGCCGTGGGGCATCTCGCTGATGATCGGGATGTGGTCGTTGACCCAGACGCAGCCCGCGGCGATCTCGCGGGTGGCGCGCAGCGAGCGGTGGATGTCGCGGGTCCAGGCGGAGGCGGCCAGGCCGTAGGGGGTGTCGTTGGCCAGCCGCAGGCCCTCCTCGTCGCTGTCGAAGGGGAGGGCGACCAGGACGGGGCCGAAGATCTCGCCCTGGACGACCTCGCTGTCCTGGGCGACGCCGGTGATCAGGGTGGGTCGGTAGTAGGCGCCGAGGCTGAGGTCGGTGCCGTCGTGGCCGGTGGCCGGGGCCTGGCCACCGGCGGCGATGGTGGCGCCGTAGCCGCGGGCGCGCTCGACGAAGCCGGCCACCCGGTCCCGGTGGGTGTAGGAGACGAGCGGGCCGAGGTCGGTCTGCGGGTTGAGCGGGTCGCCGAGGCGGACGGCGTCGAACAGTTCGGCGACGCCCGCGACGAAGGCGTCGTACAGCGGGCGCTGGACGTAGGCGCGGGTGGCCGCGGTGCAGTCCTGGCCACTGTTGATCAGGGAGGCGGCGACGGCGCCGTGCACGGCGGCGTCGAGGTCGGCGTCGTCGAAGACCACGAAGGGGGCCTTGCCGCCGAGTTCGAGGTGGGTGCGCTTGACGGTGGCGGTGGCGAGTTCGGCGACCCGCTTGCCGACCGGCGTGGAGCCGGTGAAGGAGACCATCGCGACGTCCGGGTGGGAGACCAGGCGCTCGCCGGCGTCCCGGCCGGCTCCGGTGACGATGTTGACGACGCCGTCGGGGATGCCCGCCTCGGTGCAGGCCCGGGCGAACATCAGCGAGGTCAGCGGGGTGAGCTCGGCGGGCTTGAGGACGATGGTGTTGCCGGCCGCGATGGCCGGGAGGATCTTCCAGGCGGCCATCTGCAGCGGGTAGTTCCACGGGGAGATGGAGCCGACCACACCGATCGCCTCCCGCCGGACGTAGGAGGTGTGGTCCCCGGAGTACTCGCCGGCCGCCTTGCCCTCCAGGCTGCGGGCGGCGCCGGCGAAGAAGGCGGTGTTGTCGACGGTGCCCGGCACGTCGAACTCGGTGGAGAGCTTGATCGGCTTGCCGGTCTGCGCGGTCTCCACCCGGGCCAGCTCCTGCGCGTTGTCCGCGAGGACCGCCGAGAGGCGCAGCAGGGCCTCGGCGCGGGCGCCGGGGGTGGCGCCCGACCACTCGGGCAGTGCGGCCCTGGCGGCGGCGACGGCCGCGTCGACGTCGGCGCCGGTGGCCAGGACGACCTGCTGGACGACGCTGCCGTCGGCCGGGTTGACGACCTGGAAGGGCTCACCGCCGGTGCCGTGGGTCTGCCGGCCGGCGATGTACTGTGCGCCCGCGCTGAAGTCGGTCAGGTCCATCTGGTTCCTCCATGTGCCCGTGGTTCGGCTGCTGCCGTGACGTGCTGCACCCGCTGCCGTCATGCTGCACGCGTAGGTCGGCGCGTTCCCGTACCGACGGCGGTGCGACTGGTCGAGTCGCCGCCTCGCTGGCCGAGAGGAATCCGGCCCGGTTGGTCACCGGGTTGCCGATCACCGGGTTTGCGCGATCCTGGCAGCCGCACGTTGCCCTCACAAGGGATTCCGCTGTTGCGTTCAGGTTTCGCGGCGGATTTCGCCGGTGCTGTCCACGCCTCGCGACTGCCGACCCGCTGACCATGCCCGCTGGCCCGGGGAGCTCACAAGAAGCACTCCGCCAGGCTCGACGGGAAGGGCCTTACAAGGTGGAAGGGTTCGCGATGGGCGACAGGTCGTCGCGGCGATGGATGATTTACCTGACACAGTGCGACACGGTGCCCCGAGCGACACGATGGCCCGCCCCGCACACCGCCGCCCCGACCGGCCTCGCGCCCGGGCGGACCTGGCGCCGGGCGGACACCGTGCCCGACCCGGCACCGTGCCCGACCCGACCCCGGAGGACCGGCGTGCTCCCCACCGTGGCCCGCGTACTCGACCTTGAGGTGATGCGGCGCGGCCTGCCGCAGGTGGTGGCAGGCGCCTCACACCTGGAACGGCCCGTCCGCTGGGTCCACGTCAGCGAGCTGCCGGACGTCGCCGGCATGCTCCAGGGCGGCGAGCTGGTGCTGACCACCGGCATCGCGCTGCCCGAGGACCGCGAGGGCCTGGCCCGGTACGTCCGGGAGCTGGACGAGGTCGGGGTCGCCGGGCTGGTGATCGAGTTCGGGCGGCGCTACTTCGACAGCCTGCCGCGCGCCCTGGTGCACGCGGCCGAGCAGCGCGGGCTGCCGCTGATCGTGCTCCGCCGTGAGCTGCGCTTCGTCGCGGTGACGGAGGCGGTGCACGCCCTCGTGGTGAACGCCCAGCTGGAGCGGCTGCGCAGCTCGGAGGCGGTGCACCAGGTGTTCAACGAGCTGGCGGTGGAGGGCGCCGAGCCGGCCGAGGTGGTCCGCCAGGTGGCGCTGATGGCCGGAGCCCCGGTGGTCCTGGAGAACCTCGCCCATCAGGTGCTGGCGCACGAGCCGGCCGGGCGCCCGGAGGCGGAGCTGCTGGAGGGCTGGGAGCGCCGCTCGCGCGGTGTCCGCCCCCCCGGCCGCACCGGGCACGACCCGCGCAGCGGCTGGCTCGTGACGGCGGTCGGCGCGCGCGGCCAGGACTGGGGGCGCCTGGTGCTGGTCGAGGAGCCGGGGCCGCTGCCGGAGGAGACCGCGCACCCGCACGCGATGCTGCTGGAGCGTGGCGCGGCCACGCTGGCGCTGAACCGGCTGGTGGTCCGCGACCGGGAGAGCCTGGAGCGCCAGACCCACCGGACCCTGCTCTCCGGCATCCTCACCCACGCGCTGACGGTCTCCGAGGTCGCGCTGCGGGCGCAGGCGCTCGGCGTGCCGCTGGAGGGCCGACGACTGGTCGGGGTGGTGCTGCGTCAGCGGCGTGGCCCGAGCCCGGCCGCGCTGGAGGCCCAGGCCCGGCTGCGGGACTTCACCGAGCTGGCGGCCGCGGCCGTCCGCAGCTGCCGGCTGCCGGCGCTGGTCGGCGCGCTGGACGACGAGGGCGTGGGAGTCCTGATCGCGCTCGGCTCGCAGCAGGACGAGCACGCCGCGCTGGACGGCTTCGCCGCGGCGCTGCGCAGGCTGGCCGCCGACACCAACCGGGAGGCGGCGGGCCCGGCCCCGCAGCAGGTGTTCCAGCCGGTGGTCGCGGTCGGCTCCTCGGTCGGCTCGGTCCGTGACGCCCGGCGCACACTGCTGGAGGCCACCCAGGTCGCGGACGCCGCGCTGCACGACGCACCGGGCGGCCGGGCGGCCGCGTACTACCGGCTGCCGGACGTGCGGCTGCGCGGTCTGCTGCACCTGCTGCGGGACGACGCCCGGCTGCAGACGTACGTCGAGCGCGAGCTGGGCCCACTGCTGGCGTACGACGCGGAGCACGGGAGCCAGCTGGTGCAGATGCTGCGGATCTACCTGGAGCAGGGCCGCAACAAGTCGGCGGCGGCGGATGCGGCGCACCTGTCGCGGCCCTCGTTCTACGACCGGCTGCACAAGGTGGAGCGGATCCTCGCCGTCGACCTCGACCAGGTGGAGTCCTGCCTGTCGCTGCACGTCGCGCTGCTGGCACTGGACGCCGTCCGCCGGTGAACGCCCTGACGCGGTAACGGCGGTGACGGCGGTAATGGCGGGTGACGGGGTGAAAGCGGTGAACTCCGGCGGGCCCGGGGCGCCGAAGCACCCCGGGCCCGGTGGCATCGAGCCTGCACGGCGGCACACCCTCGCCGACCCGCAGACCCGCCGACCCACCCGCGGCCGGCCGAGGCGCCGCGTCAGACGGTGTGCGCGTCCGCGACCGAGAGCGCCTCGTCCAGGATGGCCAGACCGCTCTTGGCCTCCTGCTCGGTGACGTTGCACGGCGGCACGACGTGGAAGCGGTTCATGTTGATGAACGGCCACAGGCCGCGCTGCTTGCAGGCGGCGCCCAGCTCGGCCATCGGCGCATTGGCGGCGCCGGCCGCGTTGTAGGGCACCAGCGGCTCGCGGGTCTCGCGGTTCTTCACCAGGTCGAGCGCCCAGAAGACGCCCAGGCCGCGCACCTCGCCGATGGACGGGTGGCGCTCGGCCAGCTCGCGCAGGCCCGGGCCGAGCACCGTCTCGCCGATGTGCTTGGCGTTCTCCACGATGCCCTCCTCGGCCATCGCGTTGATCGTCGCCACGGCGGAGGCGCAGGCCAGCGGGTGGCCGGAGTAGGTGAGGCCACCGGGGAAGGGACGCTCGCCGAAGGTGGCCGCGATCTCGGCGTTGATCGCCACGCCGCCCAGTGGCACATAGCCGGAGTTGACGCCCTTGGCGAAGGTGAGCAGGTCCGGGGTGACGCCCCAGTGGTCCACGGCGAACCACTCGCCGGTGCGGCCGAAGCCGGCCATCACCTCGTCGAGGATGAAGACGATCCCGTACCGGTCGCAGATCTCCCGGACGCCCGCGAGGTAGCCGGCCGGCGGGATCAGGATGCCGGCGGTGCCGACCACCGACTCCAGGATGATCGCCGCGATGGTGTGCGGGCCCTCGAACGCGACCGTCTCCTCCAGGTGGGCCAGCGCGCGCTCGCACTCCTGGGTCTCGTTCTCGGAGTGGAACGGGGAGCGGTAGGCGTACGGGCCCCAGAAGTGCAGGACGCCGGAGACGCCGGTCTCGCTGGCCCAGCGGCGCGGGTCGCCGGTGAGGGCGATCGCGTTGGCGGTGGCGCCGTGGTACGAGCGGTAGGTCGACATGACCTTCTGCCGGCCGGTGTGCAGCCGCGCCATCCGGATGGCGTTCTCGACCGCCTCGGCGCCGCCGTTGGTGAAGAAGATCTTGTCCAGGTCGCCCGGGGTGCGCTCGGCGATCAGCCGGGCGGCCTCGCTGCGCGACTCCACGGCGAAGCCGGGCGCGACGGTGCAGAGCTTCGCGGCCTGCTCCCGGATCGCGGCGACCACCTTGGGGTGCTGGTGGCCGATGTTGGTGTTCACCAGCTGGGAGGAGAAGTCGAGGTAGCGGTTGCCCTCGTAGTCCCAGAAGTACGAGCCCTCGGCGCCGGCCACCGCGAGGGGGTCGATCAGTGCCTGGGCGGACCACGAGTGGAAGACGTGCGCGCGGTCGGCGGCCTTGACTGCCTGCCCGGCGGCTGAGTCAGCGGTGGGGATGCTCATGCCGGTAAGCGTAGGGAAGCGGGCGCGAGACGTGCAGCTTCATCTTGTCAGGCGCTCACGCGTGTGGCCGACAGCCTGACAGGCGAAGGCCCGGACCACGCGGGTCCGGGCCTTCGGTTCAGGCTCCTTCGGACACCGTCGGGCCTGGTTCAGGGCCTCGGTGCCGGGTGGGTCGGCTCGCTCAGATGGCGGTCATCACGTGCTTGACGCGGGTGTAGTCCTCGAAGCCGTAGGAGGAGAGGTCCTTGCCGTAGCCGGACTTCTTGAAGCCACCGTGCGGCATCTCGGCGACCAGCGGGATGTGGGTGTTGATCCAGACGCAGCCGAAGTCCAGGCGGCGGGACATCCGCATGGCGCGGGCGTGGTCCTTGGTCCAGACGGAGGAGGCGAGCGCGAACTCCACACCGTTGGCGTAGTCGACGGCCTGCTCCTCGTCGGAGAACTTCTGCACGGTGATGACCGGGCCGAAGACCTCGTTCTGGATGATCTCGTCGTCCTGGTTCAGACCGGAGACGACGGTCGGGGCGTAGAAGTAGCCGATGTCGCCGACCCGGTGGCCACCGGCCTCGACCTTGGCGTGGGAGGGCAGCCGCTCGATGAAGCCGGCCACCTGCTTCAGCTGGTTGGCGTTGTTCAGCGGGCCGTAGAGCACGTCCTCGTCGTCGATGCCACCGGTCTTGGTCTCGGCCGCCGCCTTGGCGAGCGCCTCGACGAAGGCGTCGTGGATCGACTCGTGCACCAGCACGCGGGTGGCGGCGGTGCAGTCCTGGCCGGCGTTGAAGTAGCCGGCCACCGAGATGCCCTCGACGGCCTCGGCGATGTCGGCGTCCTCGAACACCACGACCGGGGCCTTGCCGCCGAGCTCCAGGTGGACGCGCTTGACGTCCTTGGACGCCGACTCGGCGACCTGGATGCCGGCGCGCACGGAGCCGGTGATGGAGGCCATCGCCGGGGTGCGGTGCTCGACCATCAGGCGGCCGGTCTCGCGGTCACCGCAGATGACGTTGAAGATGCCCGCCGGCAGCTCCATGTCGGCGAGGATGCCGCCGATGATCTCGGCCAGCAGCACGGTGGAGGCCGGGGTGGTGTCGGAGGGCTTGAGCACCACGGTGTTGCCCGCGGCGATGGCCGGGGCGAACTTCCAGACGGCCATCATCATCGGGTAGTTCCACGGCGCGACCTGGGCGCAGACGCCGACCGGCTCGCGGCGCACGATGGAGGTCATGCCGTCCATGTACTCGCCCGCGGCCTTGCCCTCGAGCAGGCGGGCGGCGCCGGCGAAGAAGCGGATCTGGTCGGCCATCGGGCCGATCTCCTCGGACTTGGTCAGCCCGCGCGGCTTGCCCGTGTTGCGACACTCGGCGTCTACCAGCTCGTCGGCGCGGGCCTCGACCGCGTCGGCGATCTTCAGCAGCAGCCGCTGCCGGGTGCTCGGGGTGGCGTCACGCCAGATCGGGAACGCCGCGGCGGCCGCGGCCATCGCCGCGTCCACGTCCGAGGCGCCGGACAGCGGAGAGGTCGCGTAGGCGTCACCGGTCGTCGGGTCCACGATGTCCAGCGTGCGGCCGTCTGCCGCGTCGACGAACTCACCGTTGATGTAGTTACGCAGAGTGCGAAGGTCACTCACGGGATTCTCTCCTCGGTCTGGGCCTGCGGCGTTGCAGTATCCGGCGCCAGGATACGTCGGCGCCGGGTGGCCCGGCCGGGTCCGGCGCGGTCCACTGTTCGGTGGAGCGCGCCCTCCGGAGGAGGTGCGCGCGACTACCCTGCCAGGGTAACCGCACCGCTGCGGTTATCGACAGGCCAATGTCAGAACAACGATGAAATCCGTATGCGATCCCGAAGATCACGACGAAATCAGTAGCATTCTGCGCTTGCGAACGCGCAGGCGATCGGGCACAGTGGCGACGTGGCCAACCGCGACCGGAACGCCAGCGTTCCCCTCGACTCCGCCTCCAAGGCGATCATCGAGCAGCTCCAGGAGGACGGGCGCCGCCCGTACGCCGCCATCGGCAAGGCCGTCGGCCTGTCCGAGGCGGCCGTGCGCCAGCGGGTCCAGAAGCTGCTCGACCAAGGCGTGATGCAGATCGTCGCCGTCACCGACCCGCTCACCGTCGGCTTCACCCGGCAGGCCATGGTCGGTATCCGGGTCGAGGGAGACATCGAACCGGTCGCAGACGCGCTGGCCGCCCTCGACGAGGTCGACTACGTGGTCTGCACCGCAGGCTCGTTCGACCTGCTGGCCGAGCTGGTCTGCGAGGACGACGAGCACCTGCTCGAACTGATCAACAAGCGCATCCGCGCGCTTCCCGGCGTGCGGAGCACCGAGAGCTTCGTTTATCTGAAGCTCCGGAAACAGACCTACACCTGGGGCACCCGATGAGCGCCGACCCGGCACAGAAGGACCTTTCGAAGACCGCCTACGACCACCTGTGGATGCACTTCACCCGCATGTCGTCGTACGAGAACTCCCCCGTGCCGACGATCGTCAAGGGCGAGGGCACCTACGTCTGGGACGACAAGGGCAAGAAGTACCTGGACGGGCTCGCGGGCCTGTTCGTCGTCCAGGCCGGCCACGGCCGCGAGGAGCTGGCCGAGGCCGCCGCGAAGCAGGCCAAGGAGCTGGCCTTCTTCCCGGTGTGGAGCTATGCCCACCCGAAGGCCGTCGAGCTGGCCGAGCGCCTTGCCAACTACGCCCCGGGTGACCTGAACAAGGTCTTCTTCTCCACCGGTGGCGGCGAGGCCGTCGAGACCGCCTGGAAGCTCGCCAAGCAGTACTTCAAGCTGACCGGCAAGCCGACCAAGTACAAGGTCATCTCGCGCGCCGTCGCCTACCACGGCACCCCCCAGGGCGCCCTGTCGATCACCGGCCTGCCGGGCCTGAAGGCCCCGTTCGAGCCGCTGGTGCCCGGCACCCACAAGGCCCCGAACACCAACATCTACCGTGCCCCGGCCTTCCTGGCCGGCCCCGACGGCACGGTGGACCCGGAGGCCTACGGCCGCTGGTGCGCCGACGAGATCGAGGTGGCCATCCTCAACGAGGGTGCCGACACCGTCGCCGCAGTCTTCGTCGAGCCGGTGCAGAACGCCGGTGGCTGCTTCCCGCCGCCGCCCGGGTACTTCCAGCGCCTGCGCGAGATCTGCGACCGCCACGACGTGCTGCTGGTCTCGGACGAGGTCATCTGCGCCTTCGGCCGCCTGGGCACCATGTTCGGCGCCGACAAGTTCGGCTACCAGCCCGACATGATCACCTGCGCCAAGGGCATGACCTCGGGCTACTCCCCGATCGGCGCCACGATCATCTCGGACCGCCTGGCGGAGCCGTTCTACAAGGGTGACAACACCTTCCTGCACGGCTACACCTTCGGTGGCCACCCGGTCTCCTCCGCGGTGGCGCTCGCCAACCTCGACATCTTCGAGCGCGAGGGCCTGAACCAGAACGTGCTCGACAACGAGTCGAAGTTCCTGAACACCCTGGACAAGCTGCGCGACCTGCCGATCGTCGGCGACGTGCGCGGCAACGGGTACTTCTACGGCATCGAGCTCGTGAAGGACAAGGTCACCAAGGAGTCGTTCAACGACGACGAGGTGGAGCGCGTGCTCTACGGCTTCCTGTCGAAGGCGCTCTTCGACAACGGCCTGTACTGCCGAGCCGACGACCGTGGCGACCCGGTCATCCAGCTGGCCCCGCCGCTGATCTCGAACCAGTCGACCTTCGACGAGATCGAGCAGATTCTGCGGGTCAGCCTCACCGACGCGTGGGCCAAGCTCTGACCTTCTGTCCCACCCTCCGCCAAGGGCGGTCCCGCACTGCGGGACCGCCCTTGGGCGTCCCCCCGCCGGCCCAGCGCCGCCGGGGCCCGCCGAAGAGCCGGCAAGGAGCCCCAAGCCGAACGTCCGCGAAGGTTTCTTGACGCCAACACGCCGGATTCGCTCCGGTTTGCCCACGGATGGGCCAGTGTGCCGCAACCTCGGCACGGCTCAGTCGTTCTAATCTGACGACTGTCATATCCCCGTAGCCACCAGGATGGTGCTTCATGTCAGCGGCCCCGCCTGACAACGACGTGCTGTGGGCCCGAGGAGTCGTCAAGTCCCACCATGGCACTCCCGCCCTGCGCGGCATCTCGCTCGGCATCCGCGAGGGCGAGGTGCTGGCCGTCACCGGAGCGCGCGGCGCCGGCAAGTCCACCCTGCTCGGCTGCCTCTCCGCGCTACTCCCCGTCGACCAGGGCGAGGTCTGGTTCAACAGCTCCTCCGTCCACACCCTCGGCCGGGCCGGGCGTGAACGCCTGCGCCGCGACCGCTTCGGCTTCGTCGGCTCCGAACCCCACCTGGTACCGGAACTGACGGCCCGCGAGAACGTCGCCCTGCCGCTGCTGCTGGCCGGTGCCGGCAACAAGGCCGCGTACTGCGCCGCCGACGAGTGGCTGGAGCGGCTCGACGTCGCCGAAAGCAGCCGGCTGCGACCGGACCGGCTGATCCAGAGCCAGCGCCAGCGGATCGCCGTCGCCCGCGCGCTCGCCCCGCTGCCCCCCGTCGTCTTCGCCGACGACCCGACCGCGCCGCTGCACCGCGAGGCCGCAGATCAGGTCCTGCGGATACTGACCAGCGCGGCCCGCTCGCACCAGCTCACCCTCGTCCTTGCCACCCACGATCCCGAGCTCGCCCGGTACGCGGACCGCACCGTCGCGCTGGTCGACGGACGTCTCGCCGCGCCCGTCGCCCCCGTGGCGCGCGGCACCGGCGGCACCGGCGGCGTCACCGGCGCGTCCGCCGTCTCCGCCTCGCGCCGCTAGGAGCCCGAAGCGGCCGACCTGCCGAAGGCGCTGAGCGCTGAGCGGGCTGAGCTGAGGGCAGCAGAGCCGGGCGTCGAAGCGCCGAGTGTTGAAGAGCTGAAGAGCGAAGAGCTGAAAGAGTCGACGTGTTGTATCTCCGCCTGGCCCGTGGCTACCGGGTGCTCGACCTCGGCCGCTGGCTGCTCACCGCCCTCGCCGGCAGCGTGGTCGCGGCGTTCCTGCTGCGCTCGCTCGGCCGGGCGATGAGCGACCCGCAGGGCACCGACGGGTCCGTGGTCCGGCTGCTCTGGTGCCTGCCGCCGCTCGCCGCCGTCGCCTGGTTCGCCGCGGTCGCCGCCCGGGCCCTGCCCGCCCAGCGCCCCGAGCGGATCACCGGCCTGACCGCGGCCGGGGCCGGCTCCACCCGGATCAGGATCCTGATCGCCGGCGAGATCGCGCTGGCCAGCGCACTCGGCAGCGCCCTCACCCTGCTGCTCTTCCTGGTACTGCGCAACGACATCGCCGGTGACACGCTCGCCCCCGAGCTCGGCATGGGCGTCCCGCTGCCCGCCGCCGCCCCCGTCACCCTGCTCGCCCTCGTCCCGCTGGTCGCCGGAGTAGCCGCCGCCATCGCCGTACCCGCCGTCGAGACGCTGCCCGGCCGTGGCACTCCCGGCGGCACTCCCGGCACCGCCCAGGGATACACGCCACTGCGCCTCGCCATCCCGGTCGGCCTGACGGTGATCGGCCTCGCGCTGGAGCTGTACGGGCTGCGCTCCGGTGCCGCCGAGGACGGACGGCCACTCCACCTGCCGGCCGGGCTGGGCAGCACCAGCGTCGCCGCACTCGGCGGCTGGGCCGGCACCGCGATCGGCCTCGCGCTGCTGACCGGCCCGCTGCTCGCCTGGGCCGGGCGGCTGCTGGCCCTCGGCCGGCCGACCCCGCTGCGACTGCTGGCCGGCCGCGGCCTGACCGCCGAGGCCCGGCGGCTGAGCCCGCCGCTCGCCGTGCTCGCGCTGATCCTCGCGGTGGTGCTCACCACCATCCGGTACTGGGTCGGCACCCCGGACAGCGCGGACGTCCTGCCGGCCATCGAGGCGGTGCTGGTGCTCGGCTGCGCCGTCGCCGCCGTGGTGGCCCGGCTGGCGGAGGTCCGCACCGCCCGTCGGCAGGTCACCGCCGGGCTGCTCCAGCTCGGGGCGGCGCCCCGGCTGCTGTTCGGCGCCGTCGCACTGCGCGCGCTCGCCGTCGGGACGGTGCTGCTGCTGACCGGCGGGCTGACCGCCGCACTGGGCGCGGCCACGCTGGCCTGACCACGCGGGTGGCCCGGCCGGGCCACCGGGCCCGCGGTTATGGCCGACCGGGGCCGACCAGCTCGCGGTCCGCCCCGGCTCCGGGTCTCAGCCCGCGGCCGCCAGCTGCCCGCAGGCGCCGTCGATCTCCTGGCCACGGGTGTCCCGGACGGTCGTCGGCACACCGTGCGACTGCAGCCGACGGACGAACTCGCGCTCGTCCTCCGGGCGGGAGGCCGTCCACTTGGAGCCCGGGGTCGGGTTCAGCGGAATCAGGTTGACGTGCACCCGGTGGTTCTTGATCAGCCGCCCGAGGAGGTCCGCCCGCCACGCCTGGTCATTGATGTCCTTGATCAGCGCGTACTCGATGGAGATCCGGCGGCCGGACTTCTCGGCGTAGTTCCACGCCGCGTCCAGCACCTCGGCGACCTTCCAGCGAGTGTTCACCGGGACCAGCTCGTCCCGCAGCTCGTCATCGGGGGCGTGCAGCGAGAGCGCGAGGCGCACGCTCAGCTCCTCGTCCGCCAGCCGGTTCATCGCCGGGACCAGGCCGACGGTGGAGACGGTGATGCCGCGCTGCGACATGCCGAAGCCGTCGGGCGCCGGGTCGGTCAGACGCCGGATCGAGGCCAGCACCCGGTTGAAGTTCGCCAGCGGCTCGCCCATGCCCATGAAGACCACGTTCGACAGCCGCGCCTCGCCGCCGGGGATCTCCCCGGACTTGAGCGCGCGCATGCCCGCGGCGATCTGCTCCACGATCTCGGCGGTGGACAGGTTGCGGTTCAGCCCGGCCTGGCCGGTGGCGCAGAACGGGCAGTTCATGCCGCAGCCGGCCTGCGAGCTGATGCACATGGTGACCCGGTCCGGGTAACGCATCAGCACGGACTCGACCAGTGTCCCGTCGAAGAGCTTCCAGAGCGTCTTTCGGGTGGTGTCGTCGTCGCAGGAGACGTGTCGCACGACCGACATCAGCTCCGGGAGCAGGGCCTCGGTGAGCTTCTCCCGGCTGGCAGCGGGGATGTCCGTCCACTCGCCCGGGTCGTTGGACATCCGGCCGAAGTAGTGGTTGGACAGCTGCTTGGCGCGGAACGGCTGCTCGCCCAGCTCGGCGACGGCCGCCTTGCGATCGGCGGGGCTCAGGTCGGCAAGGTGTCGCGGGGGCTTGGCGCCGCGCGGCGCGACAAAGGTCAGTTCTCCGGGTGCAGGCATGGTTCATCCAGTGTCGCAGATGCCGCAGGCCCCGGACGCCGAGCGTCCGGGGCCTGCGGTCGTACCTCCCGCCGCACCGGCGGTCGTACCTGCGTTCGCGTCTCGCCGGTACCTGCGGGTGCGTCGTACCGCTCCCTTTCAGCTGCCGGTACCGGTCAGCTGCCAAGTGCCGGTCAGCTGCCGACAAAGGCTGCCAGCAGCAGCCAGACCACCGGTGCGGTCGGCAGGAGTGAGTCCAGCCGGTCCATGATGCCGCCGTGGCCGGGCAGCAGCGTGCCCATGTCCTTGATGCCCAGATCACGCTTGATCATGGACTCGCCGAGGTCGCCGAGGGTCGCCGTGACGGCCGCGCAGCCACCCAGGACCAGGCCCTGCCACCAGCTGCCGTCGTCGATGATCAGCTGCATCAGCAGCGCGCCCGCGAGCATCGACAGCGCGATGCCGCCGGCCAGGCCCTCACGGGTCTTGCCCGGGCTGATCGTCGGCGCCAGCTTGGTCCTGCCGAACTTGTACCCGACGGCGTAGGCCCCGGTGTCGCTGCAGACCGTGACGATCAGGAAGAGCACGATCCGCTGCGGGCCGTCGTCGGCCGCCAGCATCATCGCGACGAAGGTGGCCAGGAAGGGGACGTAGAAGGCGGTGAAGATGCCCGCCGTTATGTCCCGCAGGTAGTTCTCCGGCGGCTGCGCCATCCGCCAGACCATCACCGCGAGCCCGGTCAGCGCGAGCGCTGCGGCGGCCCACTGCACGCCGGCCCAGTAACCCGTCGAGATCATCGCGACGCCACCGACCGCGAGCGGGACCAACGGTGCGTCGATCTCCTTGCGCTCGGCCAGCCTGCTGGTCAGCTCCCAGAGTCCGACCACCGCGGCCACCATGACGACGACCAGGAACAGCTCCTTGACCAGGAACAGCGAGGCGACGATCACCGCGCCGAGGCCGACCCCCACGCCTATCGCGGCCTTGAGGTTGCGACCGCCGCGCTGCTTGCGGGGCTGCGGGTCGGGCTGGGCCACTGGTGTCTCCTGCCCTGGGAAGGACGGCACAGGGTGGTGGTGCGCCGGGTCGTTCGGCTGGGGGTGGTACTGCGGGGACTGTGGGGGCTGCGGAGCGCCGGCCTGTGGACCTCCGAACGGCGCCGGACGGCCCACCGGGGCCGGACCTCCGGCCCCGGGCCACCCGGGCGGGGTCGAAGACGTCGGCGCGCGCAGCACCATCGTCTCCTCCGGCCCCGGGCCGCCCGCTCCCGGATGCTCGTCCCGGAACAGCGGGCCGCCGCTCAGCCGGCCGGGCGAGCGCGCCGGCGCCTGCTGCG
The DNA here is from genome assembly GCF_044457565.1 of Kitasatospora sp. NPDC050543. NCBI lineage: Bacteria > Bacillati > Actinomycetota > Actinomycetes > Kitasatosporales > Streptomycetaceae > Kitasatospora > Kitasatospora sp. NPDC050543. Next base: position 22,490 of record NZ_JBITGZ010000025.1, read on the forward strand.
GCCGGTGCGGGTCGGAGCCCGGCTCCGGGGAGTGCTCCTGGCCTGGGCCGGCCGGGACTGGGGGCATGAACCGAGTCTGCTCCGCATCACCGCCCCAGGACACCGGGGGCTGCTGCGAGTGACCCATTCGGTGCTGGAGGTCACCCGCAGCAGGCGCCGGCGCGGCGGGGTACGGAGGCAGGTACTGCTGGTCGGATGGGCCCCAGTAGCCAGGGGCGTCAGGGGCGTCGTTCATCAGACTTCGAGCAGCTCGGCTTCCTTGTGCTTCAGCAGCTCGTCGACGTGTGCGACGAAGCGCGAGGTCAGGTCGTCGAGCTCCTTCTCGGCGCGGCGGCCCTCGTCCTCGCCGGCCTCGCCGTCCTTCACCAGCTTGTCGATCGCGTCCTTGGCCTTGCGTCGGATCGCCCGGATCGAGATCTTGGCGTCCTCACCCTTGCCGCGGGCGACCTTGATGTACTCCTTGCGGCGCTCCTCGGTCAGCTGAGGGAACGACACCCGGATGATGGAACCGTCGTTGGACGGGTTGACGCCCAGGTCCGAGTCGCGGATCGCGGTCTCGATGTTGCGCAGGGCCGTCTTGTCGAACGGGGTGACGATCGCCATCCGCGGCTCCGGGACGGCGAACGAGGCGAGCTGGTTGATCGGCGTCGGGGCGCCGTAGTAGTCCGCCACGATCTTGGCGAACATCGCCGGGTGCGCCCGGCCGGTGCGGATGGCGGCGAAGTCGTCCTTGGCGACGGCTACGGCCTTCTCCATCTTCTCCTCGGCTTCGAGGAGGATCTCTTCGATCACGGTCTGCTCCCTGTCCGGTATGCCTTGATGCCGTACTGATGTCCCGCACGCGCACGCCGTGCGGATGCTTGCCGCGGCGTGCTGCCTGCCGGCTTGCTGGTCGCTCGCTGCACGCTACTCGTCGGCCGTCGCTCGGTGCTCGGTGCGGCGGCCGACGTGCCGGCCCGCTCAGGCCCGGACGGAATCCTGGCTGATGAGTGTGCCGATCTTCTCACTCTTCACCGCACGCGCGATATTGCCCTCCGCCAGCAGCTCGAACACCAGCATCGGCAGGTTGTTGTCCTTGCACAGCGTGATCGCGGTGAGGTCGGCGACCTTGAGGTCGCGCGCGATGACCTCGGAGTACTCCAGGGCGTCGAACTTCACGGCGTCCGGGTTGGTCCGCGGGTCGGAGTCGTAGACGCCGTCCACACCGTTCTTGCCCATCAGCAGCACCTCGGCGTGGATCTCCAGCGCGCGCTGGACGGCCGTGGTGTCGGTGGAGAAGTACGGCATGCCCATACCGGCGCCGAAGATGACCACGCGGCCCTTCTCAAGGTGCCGGACGGCACGCAGCGGCAGGTACGGCTCGGCGACCTGGCCCATGGTGATGGCGGTCTGGACCCGGGTCTCGATGCCTTCCTTGATCAGGAAGTCCTGGAGCGCGAGGCAGTTCATCACCGTGCCGAGCATGCCCATGTAGTCCGAGCGCGCCCGGTCCATGCCGCGGACCTGGAGCTCGGCGCCACGGAAGAAGTTGCCGCCGCCGATCACCACGGCCACCTCGGTACCGGCGCGGACCACCGTGCCGATCTCCCGCGCGATCGCGTGCACGACGTCCGGATCGACGCCGAGGCCGCCGCCACCGGCGAACGCCTCACCGGACAGCTTCAGCAGAACCCGGCGCCGCCGGCCGTCCTGCGCGGTCTCCTGCGTCTCCTGCATGGACTTCTCCTTCTAACCTGCTGGTTCACAGATCCGGCTGTGCGAAGCCCGACCTGCGCGTACACGCGAGGAGGCCACTGCCGCGGGAACCGGTACGGTGTCCTGCACGGCAATGGCCTCCTCGTCGTTCATGGTGCCGACGTGGCCCCCGAGGGGTACGTAGAGAGCCCGATCGGCGCGTTCCTGCCGCCCTGGTCAGGAGCGGTGGCGGTTCCTACCCTATGCGGGGTCCTGACGGACGGGAACCAAGGTGGAACGTGGTGGCTCAGGCGCCGACGCGGAAACGCGCGAAGCGCTTGAGGGCGACGCCGTTCTCCTCGAGAACCTTGGCGACGGACTTCTTGTTGTCCTTCGCGAAGGCCTGCTCCAGGACGGAGTTCTCCTTGACGAAGCCGGTGACGCGACCCTCGACGATCTTCGGCAGGGCGGCCTCGGGCTTGCCCTCCTCGCGAGCGGTGGCCTCGGCGACGCGACGCTCGTTCTCGATGTCCTCGGCCGGGATGTCCTCGCGGGAGAGGTACTTCGGGGCGAAGGCGGCGATGTGCTGCGCAACATCCTTGGCGACCGCGGCGTTCTCCTTGTCGAGCTCGACGAGGACGCCGATGGCCGGCGGGAGGTCCGGGTCGGTCTTGTGCAGGTAGACCGCGACGTAGCCGTCACCGTCGAACTGCGCGAAGCGGCGGAAGACGATCTTCTCGCCCAGGCTCGCGTTGGCCTCGTCCACGAACTGCTGGACGGTCTTGCCGGCGGCGATCTCGGAGGCCAGCGCGGCCTCCAGGTCGGCCGGCGAGGTGGCGGCGACGTGGGCGGCGATCGTGTTGGCGACCTCGACGAACTTGCCGCCCTTGGCGACGAAGTCGGTCTCGCAGTTCAGCTCGACCAGCACGCCGGACTTGTTGTCCTCGGCGATCAGCGCGGCGACGGCGCCGTTGGAGGCGTCACGGCCCTCGCGCTTGGCGACGCCCTTCTGACCCTTGATACGGAGCAGCTCGACGGCCTTCTCGACGTTGCCCTCGGCCTCGTCGAGCGCCTTCTTGCAGTCCATCATGCCGGCGCCGGTGAGCTCACGGAGCTTCTTGACGTCCGCGGCGGAGATGTTCGCCATGGTGTGAATCTCTTCTCGCGTCTCGCGTGTCTGCGTGGGGTTGCGCCGGGGCCGATGGTTCGGCCCCGGCACGGGAGAGAGGGGCACCTACCGGTGTCGTACCGGCGAGTGCCCCTCACCCTTGGTACGTCAGGCCTGCTCGGCCTCGGCGGCCGGAGCCTCAGCCTCGCCGGCGGGGGCCTCAGCCTCGGCGGCGGGGGCCTCGGCAGCGACCTCGGCGGCGGCAGCCTCGGCGGCCGGAGCCTCCTCGACCTTCTTGTCGCCCTCGAGGATGTCCTTCTCCCAGTCGGCCAGCGGCTGGTCGGCGCCCGGCTCGGCCTTGACGTCGCCCTTCGCGACACCCGCGCGGGCCTTGAGGCCCTCGGCGACGGCGTCGGCGATCACGCGGGTCAGCAGGGTGACGGAGCGGATCGCGTCATCGTTGCCCGGGATCTTGTAGTCGACCTCGTCGGGGTCGCAGTTGGTGTCGAGGATGGCGACGACCGGGATGTTGAGCTTCCGGGCCTCGCCGACCGCGATGTGCTCCTTCTTGGTGTCGACGATCCAGACAGCGCTGGGAACGCGCTGCATGTCACGGATACCGCCAAGGGTCTTCTCGAGCTTGGTGTGCTCGCGCTCGAGGACCAGGAGCTCCTTCTTGGTGAGACCGGAGCCGGCCACGTCCGAGAAGTCGATCTCGCCGAGCTCCTTCATCCGCTGAAGGCGCTTGTACACGGTCTGGAAGTTGGTCAGCATGCCGCCGAGCCAGCGCTGGTTCACGTAGGGCATGCCCACGCGGGTGGCCTGCTCGGCGATGGCCTCCTGGGCCTGCTTCTTGGTGCCGACGAAGAGGACGCTGCCGCCGTGGGCAACGGTCTCCTTGACGAACTCGAAGGCGCGGTCGATGTAGTTCAGCGACTGCAGGAGGTCGATGATGTAGATGCCGTTGCGCTCCGTGAAGATGAAGCGCTTCATCTTCGGGTTCCAACGACGGGTCTGGTGACCGAAGTGGACGCCGCTCTCCAGCAGCTCCCGCATCGTGACGACGGCCATAGCCGTGCTCCTCAGGTGTTGCGCCCGGCTCTTGCGTTGCCGCTGCTGCCGGGTCAGGCTCGGTTTTGTCCGTGCCGGTCAGGTGACCGTCACGCCTGACGCCCCGAACGTGCCGAGCCGCTTCGGCCCGGGCGGTCGAAACCACGTCGGGCTCGGCGGACCGAGCGGCACTCGCACCAGGTGATGGCGGCGGCTGGGCCGCAGTCCGACCACCGGTGGCGGGGCGTGCGAAGTCGACCCGGGCAGACCGGGTCGCGTGTGAAGTGTACGGGAAGCGCCGAGCGACGAGCGACTCCGCTGATTTCGGGGGGGTCGGCCGGCGCTCGTGTGACTGCCGCCCGGCCCTGCCGGGCGGGGCTCCTGCCACGTAGCGGGAGGGCGGCGGGACCCGTGACGGGGGGTGGTGTGAGCGGGTGGCAGCATGGCGGGCTCGCCCGCCTCGGTTCGTGCGCGGTCACCGGGGGCGGCCACGCCACCCGTCCGGGGGACACCGGTTGTCCACAGCCGGGTGGTTGTCCACAGGAATCGGGCGGGGCCTGGCGCGGCCGCTCTCCCGCCGGGAGCCTCATCGGCATGTCCGCACCCCGCGCCGCATTGCCAGGCCGCCCTGCCTCACTCCGTCCCTGTCCGCCTTCCTTGACGCGGGCTGCGGAGCGATCTCCCTCTCGCCCGCGCCCTCGGCGTCGAGGTAGGTGCCGGCCTCGTCCTGGGCGTCGAGTCAGATGTCGAGCGGTGCCTGTGACACTGCTGCTGACGGTGCTGCTGGCCGCGCTCCCCGAGCCTGCCGTCCACGCGAGGCGGGTGCCGGAACTTCTCGCACTTCTGGCGCCGACCGGTCGGGCGTGGCCGGTGGGCGGGCCCGGTGCGGTGCTTCGACGCTTCGAAGCCCCGCCTGCACGCTGGGCCGCCGGGCACCGGGGAGTCGACCTGGCGGCGGAGCCGGGGACCGAGGTGCGATCCGCAGCCCCCGGGGTGGTCGTGTTCTCCGGCACCGTCGCGGGACGCCCGGTGGTCACCGTCAGCCATCCTGGATCCGGCACTCCCCCACTTCGCACGACCTACCTACCCGTGGCAGGCACCGCCCCGGTGGGCGCGGCCGTCGTTGCGGGTCAACCCGTCGGCCGCCTCGCGCCGGCCTCCAGCCACTGCCCGAGCAGTTGCCTGCACTGGGGTCTGCTGCGTGGCGAGCGCTATCTCGACCCGCTCGCCCTGCTCGGCACCGGCTCGGCGCGCCTGCTGCCACTGGCCGGCGGGGAGCACTGACACGCGCGGGCGTGGGCCCGTGCGGGGTGGTCAGGGCTCGGGCCTGCGTGAGGGGCCGGTGAATGATCGGCCCGTGTACCACGCAGGCGTAGTCGGCTCCTGTGGTCGGTCCGCGCGTGGGGCCCGTACACGGTCGCCCGCGGGCGGCTCAGTGCTCGACTCGAAGGCTGCTGCCGCCCGCTCGCACTGTTACGACAGCTCCGGCGGCAACGGTGCCGTCGTCGTTGGCTGCGTGCTCTCACGCGGGCACAGCCCGTGCAGCACCAGTGCCACGGCCGCATCCGCGACGGAGGCCGGGCTCCCGGCTCCGAGGCGGCCATGCCCACCGGGGCGCTGTTCGGACTGCCGGACCGCCGCCTCGACGACGCCCTGGAGCAGCGCCGCCGCCAGCCGCGGCTGATCGTGTCCGAGATCCTCCAGTGCCTGCACCACCAGACCGATGAGGCCTCCGTGCGCAGCGCGGATGCGCTCGCGCGCGGCCTCGTCGAGTTCCAGCGCCGAGATGGCGGCGATGGCCCGGTGCCGCGGATCGCCGGCGAGCGTCAGCTGCCCCCGGACGTAGGCCTCGACCCGGCCGGCTGGGTTGTCGCAGACAGCCATGCCCGCCTCGATCTCGGCGGCCCAGAGTGGGAAGTCCACCTCGCACAGCGTCTCGACCACGGCGGCACGCGAGCGGAAGTACTCATATACGGAGGAGCGGGCCAGCCCGGTGCGCGCCGCAAGCGCGGGGAACGTCAGCGCCTCCATACCGCCCTCGGCCAACAGACTGCGGGCAGCGTCGAGGAGGGCTGCCTGTTGCAGCTGTCGATGCTCGGCCAAGGTGGCCGCTCGGATCTTCGGCACCGTCCCACTCTACGGAGCCCGCCGAGCGCCCGGTACGGCGCCGCGCAATTGAGGGGAACGAGGAGGCGGGTGACCCCGTCCGGTTCCGCCGGGGCCGACCCGACCGCTCCGGCCGAGTCGACCACTCCGACCTCGGATACCCGGTGCGCGGGCCGCTCGCCGACGGATGTCGGCCGGCCGCTCGTCAGCGGATGTCGGGCAGCTTCGCTCGCAGTTGCAGCACCGATTTGGTGTGGATCTGGCTCACCCTGCTCTCCGTCACCCCCAGCACCTGGCCGATCTCGGCGAGCGTCAGGCCTTCGTAGTAGTAGAGCGTCACCACCGTCTTCTCCCGCTCCGGGAGGGTGTTGATCGCGTGCGCCAGCAGCCGGCGCAGCTCGCGGTCCTCCGCGACCTCCACGGGGTTGTCCGCCCCGTGGTCGACCAGGCTGTCGATCAGGCTCGGTCGGTCACCTCCCTCGCCGGCCGGGTGGAGGAGCTCGTCGAGGGCGACCACGTTGGCCAGGGAGAGCTGGCTGAAGATGGCGTGCAGATCCTCGATCGCGATGCCCATCTCGGCGGCGACCTCGGGCTCGTGCGGTGTGCGGCGCAGCCGCGCCTCCAGCGTGGCGTACGTCCGCTCGACCGCCTTGGCCTTCTGCCGGACCGAGCGGGGGATCCAGTCCAGTGCGCGAAGTTCGTCGATGATGGCGCCACGGATGCGGCTGATGGCGTAGGTCTCGAACTTGATGGCCCGGTCGAGGTCGAACTTCTCGATCGCGTCGATCAGGCCGAACACGCCCGAGGAGACGAAGTCGGCCTGCTCGACGTTCGATGGGAGGCCGACGCCCACCCGGCCGGCCACGTACTTGACGAGCGGGGAGTAGTGCAGGATCAGCTGTTCCCGGAGGCGGGCGTCCCCGGTCTCCTTGTAGGAGCGCCAGAGTGTTTCGAGCGCGGTGCGGTCGGCGCCCTGCTGCTCGCGGCGGGCCGCCGGGGTCCGGGCGGTCGCGGTGGCCGGCGGTGCGGGCTGTGCCGGGCCCGTGCCGACCGGCCCGCCCCGGTGTGCGGCCGACACGGGCCCACCCGGTGCCGGAAGGGCCCCGCGCGGTCCGGCGCCGCCGGCCACCGCCACCCCGGACACCAGGGATCCCGCACGCGACCCGGTGGCAGGCTCACCGGTGGGTCTCTCCTCGGCCGGGTCGGTGTCGGGCTGCGGGCCGACGCCCGGAGTGGCCGACCCACCCTGGACGCCCGGCACCGCCGGAACGGTCGGCGGCATCGGAGCAGCCGGAGCAGCCCGGCCGCTCTGCCGGGTCAGCCCCATCGCGCCCGTTGCTTTCGGCTGGAGGTCAGCCACGGGGCGCGTCTCGGTCCTCGGCCCTCCCGAGGACCACCCGCCACCGGTCACCCTGTGTCCGGGAATGTGTGTGGGCATACGTTGGTCTGCGCCGTTCTGCCGAGTCATGTGCTGATAGGGAAGCCACTGCGAGCGTAGCGTGACCGACTCGCTGCAATGCGCTACCGCCACTCGGTCGTCCCCCGATCCGGTGGCGTTGAAAGCCACCTGCTGGGATACATCGGCCGGCCCGACCTGGCAGTCGTGCTGTCGAAGCGCCTCACCCCTTCCGTACGAGCCGCCAGTGCGCGCCCTGACGCTCGACGAATCCCAGCGACGCCAGCTCGTAGAGGCGTTGCAGGACTTCGTCGGGCGGAAGCTGTGACTGCCGGGCGAGTCGCTCGATGGGCGCCCCCTCCGCTGAGGCGGGCACCGCCTCCAGCACGCGCGCCACGGCCGGCTCCAGTAGGTCCCGCGGCACCACGGGGCCGGCGCGGCGCGGCGCGAGGTCGTCGCCCATGGCTCCGATCAGTTCGCAGACCTCGGCGGCGTCGGTGACCAGACTCGCCGCGCCGCTTCGGATCAGCGCGTGCACCCCGGCGGAGAGTTCGGAGGTGACGGGCCCCGCCACGCCCATGGTGTGGCGGTTGAGATCGCGGGCGCGCCGCGCGGTACTGAGCGCCCCGCTGCGCAACGCGGCCTCGACCACCACGGTGCCCCGGGTGAGGGCGGCGATGACCCGGTTGCGCAGCACGAAGCGGAAACGGTTGGGATGCTCGCCGGGCGGCAGCTCGCTCAGCAGCAAGCCCTGCTCGGCGATCCGCCTGATCAGTTCCGTGTGTCCCTGCGGGTAGGCCATGTCCACCCCGCAGGCAAGGACGCCGACGGTGAGACCGCCCACGGCGAGCGCGCCACGGTGCGCGGCGGCGTCGATCCCGTACGCCGCTCCGGAGACGACCACCCAACCGCGTTCGGCGAGCTGTGCACCCAGTTCGCCTGCCACATGCGCACCGTAGGCGGTGCAGGCTCTGGCGCCGACCACCGCGACCGACCGGAGTGCCAGCAGCCGCAGGGAGCCGGTGCCCAGTACCCACAGCCCGACCGGCCGGCCGTCACCCAGATCGTCGAGCTGGCTGGGCCACTCCGTGTCCCCCGGAATGATGAAGCGCCCACCACGGCTTCGTACCCGCTCGAGGTCCGCGAGGGGATCCAGGCCGACCAGGCGTTCGCGGTAGCCTGCCATCCGCGCGGGGTCCAGATCGGGGTGGGCGGGCGCTGTGCCGTCACGGATGGCCGCGAGCAGGGTGGCCGCGTCGGTCCGCGCCAGGCATCGGCCGATCACGGCGTCGCCCGGTTCTGTCAACCTGCTGAGCGCGGCCCGGGCGCGGCGCTCAGGGTCGGCGACCGGCCGTGGCGGCGGGGGCGCGGCCGTGTGGTCGGCAGCGCGGTCGGCCGAGCGTCCGGGCGTCGCGGCTGACCATTGCGATGAGGTCTGCGTGTGATTCACCATCAACCTCCATGCTTGACGTGTGCTCAGCGGTGCGTGCTCAGTGGCCGGCGGTCGACGATCAGCGAGTCGGCGGGCTCTCATCTAGGCGTCCGTGCCGGCGAACTCGCCGCCCATCGGGTCCATGACGGGTAGCCCGTGCTCGATCCCGGTACGCAGGACCAGGGCCGTACGGACATCCCGTCGGTCCGGCCGGCCCCGGCCGGCGAGGTCGGCCACCGTCCAGGCCACGCGCAGCACCCGGTCCAGTCCGCGGGCGGTGAGCAGTCCGCGCTCCAGCTGACGTGCGGCGTCGTCGAGCGCGCCCGGCCCGAGCTTCCAGCGGGTGCGCAGTTCATGGCCCGGCACCTCGGCGTTGGTCCGCCACGGAGTGTCGGCCAGCCTGGCGGCGGCGCGCTCACGAGCCGCCAGCACTCGCGCGGCGACCGTCGCGGTGCTCTCCGCCGAGATGTCACGCTCCATCAGCTCGACCCTGGTCACCGGCGCGACCTGGACCTGGAGGTCGACGCGGTCCAGCAGCGGCCCGGAGAGTCGCCCCTGATAGCGGCTCACCATCGCGGGGGTACATTCGCAGCCCTCGCCCCGCCGTGAATGCCGGCCGCACGGGCAGGGGTTTGCGGCCAGGCACAGCAGGAACCGCGCGGGCAACCTCAGCGACCCCGCCGATCGCGCGATCACCACCTCTCCCGATTCGAGGGGCTGGCGCAGCGCGTCCAGGACACGGACGGGGAACTCCGGGGCCTCGTCCAGGAACAGGACCCCTCGATGGGCCAGCGACACCGCGCCCGGTCTGGGCAGTCCGCTCCCGCCTCCGACGATCGCGGGCATGGTCGTGGAGTGGTGTGGGGCGCAGTACGGCGGGCTGTCGATCAGTGGCCGACCTGCGGGGAGCAGCCCGGCCACCGAGTGGACGGCCGTGACCTCCAGCGCCTCGGACTGCGTCAGCGGTGGCAGCAGCGCGGGCAGTCGCTCGGCGAGCATGGTCTTTCCTGCTCCGGGCGGCCCTTTGAGGTAGATGTGGTGCCCGCCGGCCGCCGCGATCTCCAGCGCTCGGCGCGCCTCGTACTGGCCCGCGACGTCGGCCAGGTCGAGCGCCCCGGCCCGGCCGCCGGGGAGGCCGCGCACTCCCCCGCTGGGAATCATCAGCCCCGCCATCAGTGGATCGGGCCGACCGCTGACCGAGTCGGAGGGCTCGTCGGGAACGGGCGCGTCGGTGAGCACGGCGATCAGCTGGCGCAGGCTGCGCACCCCGATGACGGAGACGCCGGGCACCAGCGCCGCTTCGGGCGCGGTCTGCTCGGCAACCACGACCTGCCGGTAGCCGGCGTCGGCCGCGGCCAGGACGGACGGGAGGACGCCACGGACCGGACGTACCCGGCCGTCCAGGCCGAGCTCGCCGATGATCAGGAGTTCCGCGATGGAAGAGGGGTCGAGACGCTCTGCGGCCGCGAGGACGGCGCAGGCCACGGCGAGGTCGAACCCGCTGCCGCTCTTGGGCACGGAGGCGGGGCTCAGGCCCACGGTCAGCTTGCGTGGCGGCCAGATCTCCCCGCTGTTGACCACGGCCGCCCGGACACGGTCGCGGGCCTCCGAGAGTGCCTTGTCGGGCAGTCCGACCAGGGTGAAGGCCGCGACGCCGGGCTCCAGATCTGCCTGGACCTCGACGACCACCCCGTCGACCCCCACCAGGGCGACCGAGCAGGTACGCGCGAAGGCCATCTCAGACCACCCCTCGGACATGCTCGACCACGGCGGCGCCCCTGACCTTGTTGATCACGGCGATGAGGTCGATCCGCACACCGCCCGGAGGCGTCGGGGCGGGCCACGGCATGAGGGCGGCGGGCAGCGCCGACGATCCGCCCACGCCGGTGGCCAGCTCGGCGAAGTGGGTGGGCCAGCGTTCGCCGAGCCAACGCTCGGCGAGGCGGCACAGTCGGTCGGCCTTTGCCTGGTCAATGGCCTCGGTGGGCTGTTGGAAGCTCCGCTCGGAGCGGGTCTTGACCTCGCAGACGGCGAGGGTGTCGCCGTCCAGGGCGACAATGTCGAGCTCCCCCTCCGCACAGCGCCAGTTCCGCTCCAGGATACGCAGTCCGTCGGCGGCGAGCCTGCGGGCGGCGACCTCCTCCCCGTAGCGGCCCAGGCCGTTGTTGGAGCCGCGTCCGGCCTGCGGCTCGCCAGCCGCTGCCTGGCTCGGCTCCTTCGCCTGCCCCCGACCCCGCCCCCGTGCATCCGAGTGGCCGCTCGCCCGGCTGCTGATCGCGCCGCTCGGCGGTGCGTGCACCGAGCTCTTCGTGTGGCCCGCGCCCGGGCCGGCCGCTGTCTCTTCGACCTTCGCGGTCCGCGGCGCCTGCTTGGCCCGTGTTGCCCGATCGGCCTTTGCTGTCTGCTTCTGCTTCGAGTCGCGCACGGCGATCACCTCCGAGACGGGAGGCTGCCGCGAGCACCGCAACAGGGCCAGGGGGTATCGATTTCCTGTGGATAACCACGGCCTGTGGATAACTTCTGTCACTCGCGCAGGTGATGATTCCCTTTATCGCTGGACATCGGCGCGCGAGCCGTCCACGGTCAGTTCCCGAAGCCCGAATCGTCGGAGGGCAGCTCCAGATCGCTCTTCGCCAGCTCCTCGATATTGACGTCCTTGAACGTCAGCACCCGGACCTTGCGGACGAACCGAGCCGGACGGTACATGTCCCAGACCCAGGCGTCCGCCATCGACACCTCGAAGAACACCTCGCCCTGGACCGAGTGCACCTGCAGCTCGTAGTCGTTCGTGAGGTAGAAGCGCCGCTCGGTCTCGATCACGTATTTAAACAGGCCTACTACGTCCCGATACTCCCGGTAGAGCTTGAGCTCCATCTCGGTCTCGTACTTTTCGAGATCTTCGGCACTCATCCCGGCGTCCCCTCAACTTGTCGCGTCCACCCATTGTGGACCACCACACCAGCGCTCAGAGCCGTACTGGAGTGACAGGCGGCCCATCCGCCAGCAGCCGCTCCACGAAGTCCGCCAGCCCGCTCGGATAGACCGTCTCCCCGCCTGCCCGCAACTCCTCGATCGTCCACCAGCGCGCCGCCAGCAGCAGGGCGTGCTCCTCCGCGCCCGCGCCGGTGAAGTCCACCGTGGTCTCCCTGGTCCTGGCCAGGTGGAACCACTGCTCCTGTTCGAATCGCTCCCCGCGGAAGGAGAACGACACCGTGCCGTACGCCACCAGCGGACCCAGCTCGACGTTCCGAAGCCCGGTCTCCTCGGCGAGCTCGCGCAGCGCCGCCGCCCGGACATCCTCGCCCGGCTCCAGGCCCCCGCCGGGGGTCAGCCACCACGTGACGCCGGGCTCCGCAGGGTCGAAGCCACGCAGGAGCAGCAGGCGGTCCTGCTCGTCGAGCAGCAGCACCCGGGCCGCCCTGCGGCGTCGTCCGGATCCCGCCATCGCCCACCTCCCCGTTCCCCTGCCGGGCCCCTCGGAGCCGAGGCGCCCGCTGCGGTCAGCGCGAGCGTCGCCGCCCGACCTTGCGTACCAGAGCGGCCACTCCACCGGCCGCCGAAGCCAGCAGGATCAGCGCCGCCCCGCCGACCGTGGCGTACGCGGCGGGCCTCAGCGGGCCCTCCGGACTCGTCTTCCCCGTACCGAGGGCATCGAAGGACACGGTACGCCCGAGCAGACCTACCCGGCCGAACGGCAGGACAGTCGCCTCCACCCGGCCGATCACCTCGTCGGCGGGGACGCTGCCGCCCGCCGCGTCCAGGTGGGTGCGGGAGTCGAGCGAGCCCAGCCGATTGTCTCCCAGGAGGAAGAGCCGCCCGGCCGGCACCTCGGTGCTGAAGTCGTCCCCCTGCACCCCGTGACCCGACAGGTACGGCTCGTCGATCACCGTACCGTTGACCGTCAGCCGGTTCTGGCCGTCACAGCAGGCGACCTTGTCCCCGCCCACCGCGACCACTCGCTTGACCATCAGCTCGCCGCCCCAGAGCGGATCGCGGAAGATCACCACATCCCCCCGGCCGACCGCCCCACCGTCGACCTTCCTGGCCAGCACGGTGTCCCCGATCTGCACCGTCGGAGCCATCGAGGCGGTCGGGATGCTGTACGGGCGGTAGTCGACGGCGATGAGCGCGAACCCGCCCAGCATGAGGACGAAGCCCAGGGCGATCGCCACCCCCTGCACGACGCCGGCCAGCCGGCGCCGAGGCATGGCGGCGGCGACCGGCCGGTCGACCGACTTCTCCGCGACACTGCTCATCGACACCGTCCACCTTCGACCGATCCGGAAACCTGCGAGCCGGCCTGCCCAGGGCCGCGAAGCCCGACGGGCCGTGGCACGTCCGAGCAGATTACTCGTCGGTACCACGGCCCGCGCAAGAGCTGAACCCGAATCCGGGACCATCGCCGCTGCCGCGCACCCGGCCGCGCGCCCATCGCTCCACCGGAAGGAGGCGAAGGTTGTCTCAGCACGCCACCGGAGTCAGCCGCGCGCCGGCGAGGTCAGGACTCCTTCTTCCCCAGCCGCCGTGCCAACGGCAGCAGGCCCACGGCACCGACCGCGCCGGCAACCGGCGGGAGGTACGGCATCGCGGCCGCCAGCCCCTTCTGATCGAAGGTGCTCGGTACCGGAAGCGTGGCCCAGCGGTCCAGCGGCCAGGCGACGACGAACGCCCTGCCCACCACATCGTCCACCGGTACGGTGCCGCCACCCGGCTGGTCCATGTGGAAGCGCGAGTCCAGCGAGTCGGCGCGGTGGTCGCCCATCACCCAGAGCCGGCCGTCGGGCACCTTGACGGGGCCGAACGGCTTGGTGCCGCACGGGGTGTTGCCCGGGAAGATGTAGGGCTCGTTCAGGGCGATCCCGTTCACCTTGACCGGGCCGTCGTCCGCGCACTCCACGGTGTCCCCGCCGACCGCGATGACCCGCTTGATCAGATCCTTCTCGTTCGCCGACGGCATCAGGCCGATGAAGCTCAGCACGTCCTGGACGCCCCGGACGAAGGAATTGCTGCTCTGCGCGGCCGGCTCGTCATTCAGCCAGCCACCGGGGTCGTGGAAGACCACGACTTCGCCGCGCTCCGGCTCCGCGCCGAACCAAGGCGTCAGCTTGTCCACCAGCACGCGGTCGCCGACCTGAAGCGTGTTCTGCATCGACTCGGACGGAATGGAGAACGCCTGGACGAAGAATGTCTTGATCACCAGCGCGAGGATCAGTGCGATCCCGACCAGGATCGGCAGCTCCTTCCAGAACGACCGCTGCTTGCGATCCTTGCCGGACCGCTCCGCCGAGTCGTCCTCGCCCGCGCCGCCTCCAAGTACGTCCCGATCGCCGGCGTCCGACTCCTCTGCCGACTGCCCCGCGGAATCCTCCGTGGAATCAGAAGGCTCTGCGGACTCGTCGGACCGGACCGTACGGCTGCTGCCGGAGCCCTCAGGCTCTCCTGCGCCCGAGCGGGCGCCGATCACCAGATCCCCCACGACATCTCCTCCCTGCTGTGCGGACGCCCGCGCGCCCGCGCTCACCAGTGCCGCACAGCGGGCACCACGCTCCTGACCGACCGTGAACCCGCCTCAGGGCGGCCCATCATGAGCACGCCTGACACCAGCACAGCCTCCGGGCAACCGGTACCGAGTACCGGGCACTCCAGCACTTCTCTATCACTCCTGGCCATCCTGCCCGCGATCCCACACGCCAGACCTGGCGGCCGGGCGCATGGGCGGGCCCTAGTCCGCGCGCGCCCGCACCCGACGGACGATGAGCGGGAAGACGCCCAACACACCCATAACGAGCGGGGGTTCCGACGGAACCGGCCGACCGGCCACCGAATGGGAGTGAACCCCGGATCCCGCCGCCGACGCATTCCGGACCGAGGAGAGTGAAGCCGGCTCGTCAAGTTGATCGAAGCGCGACAGCGGCCACGCGATCACGAACGCCCTGCCCACGACATTGCTCAGCGGGATGGTGCCCTGGCCCGGGTTCGCCATGTGGAACCGCGAGTCGGCGGAGACGTCCCGGTGGTCACCCATCACCCAGAGCCGCCCCGCCGGAACCTTCACCTTGAACGGCTGGTTCGACGGTGCGTTGGCCGGCGCGACATAAGGCTCGTCCACCGGTGAGCCATTGATGCTGACCCGCCCCTGCTCGTCGCAGCACTCCACGGTGTCACCGGCGACACCGATCACTCGCTTGATCAGATCCTGCTCGTTCTCCGAGGGCAGCAACCCGACATAGGCGAAGGCGTGCTTGACCCCGCCCAGCAGCGGCCCGTCCGTCGAGGGCCGATGGTCGGACTCCAACCACCCGCCCGGATCGCTGAAGACCACCACGTCACCACGCGAGGGCTCACTGCCGAACCACGGCGTGAGCTTGTCCACCAGGACCCGGTCCCCGATCTGGATGGTCTGCTCCATCGAGCCGGAGGGAATCACGAACACCTGCACCAGGAAGGTCTTCATGAACAACGCGATCAGCAACGCCACCACGGCGATCACGGGGACCTCGCGTATGAAGGAGCGCTTGCGGCGGCGCGCCGCGCGCTGGGCCGCCCGACGCCGTTCTGCCCGTCCGCGTGTCACCGTGGGAGTCTTGCGCCTGCGCCCGGTGCCTTGCTCGGCACTGGAGGCGGCCGAAGCCCCGTGCCGGGCCGACGGGCGACCGGCCGGTCTCCCCCTACCTCTCGTCCCCATGCCCACCCGTCCCCCCTGGCGCGGCAAAGCCAGCCGGCCGGTCCAGGCTGCTCCAGTGTCCGAACGGGTACACCACCCAGTCCGCCCGCCCGATCACCCTGCCTGCGGGGACAAAGCCGCCGCCCGGCTCTCCCAGGTGGTCGCGCGAGTCGCGGGAGGCACTGCGGTGGTCACCCATCACCCAGAGCTTGCCGGTGGGCACCACCACGTCGAAGCCCACGCTGGAGGGCTGATCACCCGGAGCCAGGTAGTCGGACTCGTCGAGGGGCACACCGTTCACGGTGATCCGGGCGCCAGGGCCGGTACAGGTCACCCTGTCCCCGCCGACGCCGATCACACGCTTCACGTAGACGGTGTCGCTGTCCGGCGCGAGGCCGAGATCCTCCGCGAAGCCGCGGACCGACGCCCCGAATCCCTTGGCTGCGGCCGAGCTCGGCAGGAAGGAGCCCGTCCCGTCGAACACCACCACATCCCCACGCTGAACGTGGCCGCCGAAGGCGTACGCCAGCTTGTTGGCGATCAGCCTGTCCCCGGGATGGAGAGTGTTCTCCATCGACTCCGAGGGCACCGCGAACGGTCGCGCGACGAAGGCGTTCACCAGCAGCAGCGCCAGGACGCAGACGCCGGCCAGAAGCAGCAGGTCGCGCGGGCGCCAGCCCCCGCCGGACTCCCCGGCCCCGGACCTGGCCCCGGACCTGGCCTCATCCTCAGCGTTGGCCTTGCCGTCGGTCGGCGGCTCGGCCGCGGCCTGGGCTCCGTCAACCTCGTCCTCGGCGGCGGAGACCACTCGGACGGCGCGGACACCGCGGACGGCTGGAGCAGAAACGACCGCGGACCGCGACGGAACGCCCGCACCCGTGGGTGCAGGACGGCCTTCGCGGTCCGCGATTGGTTCGTGCGTGCTCATCGGAGGCTGAGCTTACCTTGCGGCAGCCAGCACCCGGCGAGCGAACTGGACCCCCGGCGATGGCTGAGGGCCAGCGGATCAGCGGTCGCGCTTCTCCTTGATCTTCGCGGCCTTGCCGCGGAGGTCACGCAGGTAGTACAGCTTGGCGCGGCGAACCGCACCGCGGGTGACGACCTCGATCTTCTCGACGACCGGGGTGTGCACCGGGAAGGTGCGCTCCACGCCGACGTTGAAGCTGACCTTGCGGACGGTGAAGGTCTCACCGATGCCGGCGCCGTGGCGACGGATGACAACGCCCTGGAAGACCTGGACACGGGAGCGGTTGCCCTCGATGACCCGGACGTGAACCTTGAGGGTGTCACCGGCGCGGAACGCGGGGATGTCGTTGCGCAGCGAGGCCGCGTCGACAGCAGCGAGCTTGTTGCTCATGTTGCTCTCCATCGCAGGCGCCACGGGCCGCCCACGGAAGTTCGTAACAATGGGGTGTGCTGCGGGCCGCATCGGCTGGCGGTGATCCCCCCGTGGCGGGGGCACCGGTCCACATGGCTCCCCCGGAGTGGACGAGTGAACGCCTACCCGAGAAGCCCAGCGACAGACAACAGCCGCCTATTCTTCCACACCATCGGCCACGGACCGAAATCGGCCGAGCCGCTCGTCCCAGGCGAGGCCGAGAATGCTCAGCGCCTCGCGGTCCTTCTTGTCGAAGGCGCCGTACTGCCAGCGCTGCACGAGATCGGAGCGGTTGGCCACCGTCCGGGCGAAGGCCTGCTCGCGCCGCCAGCGGGCGATCTTGCCGTGATTGCCGCTGAGCAGCACCTCGGGGACGGTCCGCCCACGCCATTCGGCGGGCTTGGTGTAGACAGGGCCCTCCAGCAGGTCGGCCATCGCGCCGGGTGCGAAGGAGTCGTCACGATGGGACTCGGCGTTGCCGAGCACACCCGGAAGCAGCCGGGCGATCGCCTCGACCATCACCAGCACGGCGACCTCACCGCCGGCGAGCACATAGTCACCGATCGAGGCCTCGACCACCCGCATCCGGGTGCCGGCCTCCTCGATCACCCGCCGGTCGATGCCCTCGTAACGGGCGGGCGCGAACGCAAGCCAGGGCTGGGCCGCGAGCTCCTGCGCCAGCTCCTGGGTGAACGGCCGCCCGCTCGGAGTGGGCACCACCAGGGTCGGCACCTCGCCCCCCGGACCTTGCGCGATCACCGAATCCAGCGCGGCCCCCCACGGCTCGGGCTTCATCACCATGCCCGGGCCGCCACCGTACGGGGTGTCGTCCACGGTGCGGTGGATGTCGGTCGTCCAGCTACGGAGGTCGTGCACGTGCACGTCGAGCTGGCCGCGGGCACGGGCCTTGCCGACCAGGGAGACGTTCAGCGGCTCGAGATACTCGGGGAAGATCGTGACGACGTCGATCCGCATCCCGTGCTGCGCTGCATGCTCGACGCTCCGGCCGGCGAGCAGCGCGTCCGTCGACTCGGCCACGGCCACGTCCGGCGAAAGGTCCGACGACACATCCGGCGACGCGTTCGACTGCGCCTCGGCCGGTACGCCCGCGGCCCCACCCGGCTGCGGCGAGGTCACTTGCTCTCCTTGGCGTCGGCGTCGACGTCGACGCCCGACTCGGAGTCCGAGTCCGAGTCCGAGTCCGAGTCCGAGTCCGAGTCCGTGGCCGTTCCGACGACGTCGGCCTCCGCCGGGTCGATGAGGCCGGGCGGAGGGTCGATGACGGCCCGCTGGTTCTCCAGGTCGATGGTCGGCACGATCCTGGTCACGAACGGCACCAGGACCTCGGTCCCGTCCGGCTTCTTGACCGTGAGGAGGTCCTGGTAGGGCAGGTGGACGACCTCGGTCAGCTCGCCCACGGGGGTGCCGTCCAGCAGTACCACGTCCAGGCCGATCAGCTGGTGGTCGTAGAACTCCTCCGGGTCGTCCGGACGCTCCTCCGGGTCGACCTCGGCGATCAGGATGGTGCCGCGCAGTGCCTCGGCGGCGTTGCGGTCCTTGATCCCCGCGAAGCGCAGCAGCAGCCGGCCGCTGTGCACCTTGCCGGAGTCGACGGTCAGCGGGCCGGCCGACGCGGGGTCGGTGAGCAGCACCGCGCCCGGGCCGAGCCGCAGCTCCGGCTCGTCGGTGCGGACCTCGACGCTGACGTCACCCTTGATGCCGTGGGCGCGGCCGATCTTGCCGACGACGAGCTGCACGGTGATCGCTCTCCTGAATTCGGTACCGGAAACGAAGAAGGCCGGCCGGGACGACAAGCGTCCCGGCCGGCCTCAAAGCAGACTGCTGAACCAACAGCGTCAGCGAATGCTGTCCACGTCGACCAGGTCGACCCGGACGTTGCGACCGCCGAGGGCGCCGACCACGGTGCGCAGAGCGCGCGCGGTCCGGCCGCCACGGCCGATCACCTTGCCGAGGTCATCGGGGTGCACGCGCACCTCGATGGTGTTGCCCCGGCGCAGGTTGCGCGAGCGCACCTGCACCTCATCGGGGTGCTCGACGATGCCCTTCACCAGGTGATCGAGGGCGTCCTCGATCACGATCAGGCCTCGGTGGAAGCGGCGTCGGCCTCAGCCTCAGCCTTGTCCGACTTCTTGGCCTTCGGGGTGATGGCAACACCGGTGGTGCTGTCCTCGAAGCCGGCGACGGCCTTCGCGAACAGGTGCGAGAAGTCCTCGACCTTGGGCTCGGCGACGAGCAGCGGGGCCGGGGCGGGCAGGCCCTTGTACTTCTGCCAGTCACCGGTCAGCTTGAGGATGGCGAGCACCGGCTCGGTCGGCTGGGCGCCGACGGACAGCCAGTACTGGGCGCGGTCGCTGTCGACCTCGATCTTCGAGGGGTTGTAGGTCGGCTGGTAGATGCCGATCTCCTCGATCGCGCGACCGTCACGCTTGGTGCGGGCGTCGGCGACGACGATGCGGTAGTGCGGGGAGCGAATCTTGCCGAGACGCTTGAGCTTGATCTTGACTGCCACGGGAGTGGATTCTCCTGGAGTTGACGTGGGTGAGCAGCCGCGCCGCCGCGTGGGGTTGCGGAGGTCGGCCGTTCAAGGGACACGCCAGCCGTAGGAGAGAGGGGTCCTGCTCGGCTGCCGAGTACTCAGCTGTCAATTGTGCCATACCGGCACTGCTGAGCCCGACCAGAGGCCCCGAGCGGCGTACCGGCCGGGGCGGGACACCAGCCTTGACGACCGCCCTGAGACCTGCCGCGCGGTCCACCCTGAGGCCCGCCTCGGGTCCGCATGACGAGCTGCACGAGGACCGGCGTGGCGCCCGCGGGGCGCCCCATCGAGGCGCGCACCGAGGCGACGCAGCCGGGTGACGCACTCGACGTACCCGGCCCGACCCACCGGGCGAGCCTGCGGCGTCGGCCTGACCGAGAGCCCCCGCTCCCGGTCAGCCCGGCCGCCGGCTAGGCAATCCGGAACGGCTGCTGGCAGGCGCCACAGACGATCGAGGCCTGGGCAAGCACCGACGGTACGACCCGGACGTTGCGCCCGCAGCCGCAGACGGCCTTCACCCGGACGCCGCCCCCGGAGGAGCCGTGCCGGGCGGCCGGTCCGCGGAAGGCGCGCGTCGCGCCGTCGCCGGCCACCGCCTCCTCATGGGCGCCGAGCGCACGGTCCAGCCGCTCGATCGTCCCGGCGTACCGTTCGCGGGTCTCCTTGAGCATGGTCACCTGGGAGAAGCCGCTGCTCGCGTGCGGCTCCACCGGATGCGCCAGGCCGAGCTCGGAGGCGAGCAGCAGGAAGCGCCGATTGTGGTAGCGCCCGGCTCGCGAGGTGTCCCGGATGTCCCGGGCGGCGGCCAGGCCGTGGGCGGCCTCATGGAGCAGCCGCTCGAAACCGAGCCGCGTTCCACAGGCCGAGGAGGACTCGCCGATCAGCGCCTCAGGCGAGGCAAGATCGGGGAGGTCCTGATGGTGGGCCTGGATGTCACTCCAGGCGGCGGCCAGTTCGGCCGCGAGGACGAGGGGCTGTGTCGTGCTCACGCTAGACCAACGATGGAGAGAGAGCCGATGTTCCGCACGTTCCCGATCGCCGGGAATTCCCAGCAAACTCTCAGGAATACCTGTCGGCGCGCGAATTGCGCGTTTCGGATCTGACGCAAGACCAACCCCCTGCAACTCTGGGCCCGCCGGAGCTCGCCGGGCTCTTGGCTTCCGCCCAGGGGTGCGCTGCACCCCAAAGCGTACGGCCCGCCGACCCTGCCGAGTTGACAGGGCCACGGGCCGTACACCGTACCGCTATTCCGTTAATACTGGCAGTTGACCGGCCAGTAGCCTTCGCATCGACTTAGACAACTGCCGAAAATCGGTCCGGATCAGCCGGGGAATTCGCGCGCTACGCGTCGGTAACGCGCCGCTGAGTGGACATCCGTACGCGTCGGTGCGCGTCAGTACGCATCCATGCATCCACGCGTCCGGCCCGGGTCGGGTCCGTACCCGCCCGGGCCGACCGGCGCCGAGATTCTCAGTAGGCGCGGGCCACGATCGCGATGTTGCCCTCCTGGTCGTCCGTCAGCGGGACGGACCCGTCGGCGGCAACGATGCAGCGCACCGAGACACCCTGCTCGGCCAGCTTGGCCTCGCCCTCCGGACCGAGCTCGGCCCAGGAGATCCGGCCCCAGCCCGTGGCGGCGGCCTCCACGGCCTCCTCGATGGTCTTCACGTCCACCGTGCGCGCCTCGCGGCGCTCGCGGGACTGGCGCAGCAGCAGCGCCTGGTCCTCCTCCAGGATGCCGGGCACCAGCGCGGTCAGGGTGTCGATCGCGACCGACTCCTTGCCGCCCGGGATGCGGCGGGCCAGCATGGCCGTGCCGTTCTCCAGATCGCGCGGGCCGACCTCGATGCGCAGCGGTACGCCCTTGAGCTCCCAGTCGACCGCGCGGCGGCCGAACGGGGTGTCGGTGCGGTCGTCCACGACCACCCGGACGCCTGCGGCCTCCAGCTGGGCGCCGATCTCGCGGACCTTGGCAAGCACCGCGTCGTCACCCTTGATGGCGAGGACGACGGCCTGGACGGCGGCCAGACGCGGGGGAACCCGCAGGCCGTTGTCGTCACCGTGGGACATGATCAGGCCGCCGACCATACGGGTCGAGACACCCCAGGACGTCTGCCAGACGTGCTCGCGCTCGGCGCCCTGGAGCTGGTAGGTGGTGTTGAACGCCTTGGCGAAGTTCTGGCCCAGCTCGTGGCTGGTGCCCATCTGCAGCGCCTTGCCGTCGCCCATCATGCCCTCGAGGGTGAGGGTGTTGATGGCGCCGGCGAAGCGCTCCTTGGCGGTCTTGCGGCCGAGCACCACGTCGATGCCCAGCACGTTGATCATGAAGTCCGCGTAGACCTCGGTGTGGATGCGCGAGGCGTACGCCCGGGCGTCCTCGTAGGTGGCGTGGGCCGTGTGGCCCTCCTGCCAGAGGAACTCGGTGGTGCGCAGGAAGACGCGCGGACGCAGCTCCCAGCGGACCACGTTGGCCCACTGGTTGATCAGCAGGGGCAGGTCACGGTGACTCTGCACCCACTTGGAGAAGTACTCGTTGATGATCGTCTCGGAGGTCGGCCGAACGACGACCGGCTCCTCGAGCTCCTTGCCGCCGCCGTGGGTGACCACGGCGAGCTCGGGGGCGAAGCCCTCGACGTGCTCCGCCTCCTTGGTCAGGTACGACTGCGGGATGAACATCGGGAAGTAGGCGTTCTGCGCGCCTGCCTTCTTGATGCGGGCGTCCATCTCCTGCTGCATCCGCTCCCAAAGGCCGTAGCCATACGGTCGGATGACCATGGTGCCGCGCACCGGACCGTTGTCGGCCAGCTCGGCCTTGTTGATGAGGTCCTGGTACCAGCGCGGGAAGTCGTCCGCCTGGGGGGTGAGAACGGGTGCCTTTGCCATGGGGCGAATGGTACGGGGAGTAGGGCCCCGACTTCGAATCCGTATCCCCGTCCGTATCCCGGCCCGCGTTCCGGCGCCCGTGCTGGTCCGCGTCCCGGTCCGAATCTCGGACCGCACCCCGGCCGGGCCGTCGCACGGCGAGGGGCGCACCACCACGGCGCGCGGATACCACCCCGCACCCCTCTGGACGCCGCGCCCGAGCCGCTGTTCGCTGGAGTGGGGCGGGACTTTGGGGGGAGCCACGGACGACACACCAAGGGACCGGATGGAGGCCGCGATGGCTTCAGCGCAGATGACCGGCACGACCGAGCAGCGCACGCGGGCGCAGGGCGGCACAGGGGCGCCCAAGCGCGGGCGCAGCCGGGCGCGCGACTGGGCGGAGATCCAGGAGCGGATGCTCGTACCGCTCTACGAGGCGGTCTACGACCGCCTGGAGGTCGGCCCGGCCACCAGCGTGCTCGGGCTCGGCTGCCGGTCGGGGCTGGCGCTGCTGCTGGCCTCGGCCAGGGGCGCGCAGGTCGCCGGGCTGGAGTCGGAGGCCGAGCTGCGGGAGCTGGCGCACGGGCGCCGGCTGCGGGTCGCAGGGGCCGGCCGGCCCGGGCCGGCGGGCGGTGATGTCCCCCGCACGGCCCACTCCCTCGTCACGGTTTTCGAGCAGTTGCCCGGCGCGGCCGAACCGCAGCGGGTGGTCACGGAGGCGGCCCGGCTGACGCTGACCGGCGGGCACGTCGTACTGGCCGCCTGGGGCCCGCCGGAGCGCTGCGAGAGTGCGGCCGTGCTGGACGTGGCGCGCCGCCGGGCGGGTCGCACCACGGCGCGCGACCCCTTCGCGCTCAGCGCGCCGGGCGGGCTGGAGGATCTGCTCGGGGGCGCCGGGCTACGGCCGGCCGGCAGCGGCCGGGTCTCCTGCCCGTTCGCCTACGCGGATCTCGACAGCGCGGTCCGCGGGCTGCTCTCGACCGGGCTGTACGAGGGCGCGGTGGAGTACTCGGGGCAGACGCTGGTGACCAAGGAGCTGGAGGAGGCGTTACACCCGTACCTGCGGCCGGACGGCTCGGTGCGGATGGCGAACGTGTTCCGGTACGTGGTCGCCGAACAGCCCCGCTGACCTCGCGGCCGGGCCGCTGACGCAGGGCGGCCGCGCGTGAGCGCCGGAGGGGGCGCCTGCCGGATGGCGGGCGCCCCTCGTGCGCGGCCGTACCCAGCTCGGAGACCCGGGATCACGGGATGCCCGGGTCGGCGGGCAACCAGCGGCGTTCGCGCGACGTCGCACGGCTTCGCGCGGCCGGCCGCGTGACCCGACCTCGGGCTCAGCCAATCCGCCCCTTCACCGGCCCGTCCTCACCAACCGGCCCCTTCACCGGCCTGGCGCCGAGCCTGCGCCGGCTCCCATCGGGCTGGACCAGCACATGCGGTACGTGCGGCACGAAGGGCGCGCACCGAGCATGACCATGTCGGCCCCGACCCGGCTAAACCTCCGCGCCCGGCCACTCCTCGGCCGTGAGCGCGAAGCGCTCGTGGTCCCGCCAGGCGCCGCCCAGGTAGAGCATCCGGGGGGAGAAGCCCTCGTGCCGGAATCCCAGCCGCCGGGCCATCGCGATCGAGCGCTCGTTGTCCGGCTGGACGTTGATCTCCAGCCGGTGCAGGCCGAGCCCGTCCCGGGTCTGGTCCGCGAAGCAGCGGTCCACCACCAGACGCATGCCCTCGGCCATCCGACCGGTACCGGCGAACGGCAGGTAGGAGTCGTAGCCGAGCGCGCCGTTGCAGAAGCGGCCCATCACGATGTTAGCGACGTTGCACTTGCCGACCAGCCCACCGGTCTCCCGATCCATGATCAGAAAGGTGCGCAGCCCCGGGCCCTGGCGTTCCAACAGATCGGGCAGGCCGTCCGGCTCGACGGGGTTCCACCGGCCGATATGCTCGGCGGAGCGGCGTACGGCCTCGGCGTACTGCGCCACATCTGCGGCCCGAGGGGGCCGGATCGTCACTCTCACCCCACCATCATCGGCCATGGCAACGGCCCGCCGCCCGGGATGTACGGGGCGGCGGGCCGCTGTCTGCCTGAGCTGCGTGGAGCAGGAAGTCGGCCGGGCCGACTTCCTGCTCCCGATGCGCTCCCGATGCGCTCCCGACGCGCTCCCCCGGTGGTCCCCAGAAGGCGGTCCCCAGCAAGCCGGGCCGCACCTGACGGGCACCCGAAGGGCGTCAGCCGGGCTCCGGAGGGCCGAGGGGCCAGGGCCGCCGAAGGACTGTCCTGTCGAGGAATCACCGAGGACTGCGGAGGAACTGCCGAAGGACTAGAGCAGGTCCTTGAACTCCTTCGGCAGCTCGAAATCGGCCGGACCCTTGCCCGCGCCGAGCCCGAAGGCCCCGCCCTCGGCCGGCGCCTGACCGGCGCCCGGGCCGAGCGCCCGGCGCTCGGCGGCGGCCGCCTCCTCCTGCGCCCGCTTCAGCGGGTTGCCCGACTTCTTGCGTCCCTTGGCAGCGGGGGCCTTCTTCGCCGACTTCTTGCCGCCGCCACCCATGCCGGGGATGCCCGGCATACCGGGCATGCCCTTGCCGGAGGCCATCGCCGACATCATCTTGCGCGCGTCGAAGAAGCGCTCGACCAGGTTGTTGACCTCGCCGACGCCCACGCCCGAACCCTTGGCGATACGCAGCCGCCGCGAGCCGTTGATGATCTTGGGGTCGGTCCGCTCGGCCGGGGTCATCGACTTGATGATGGCGCCGACGCGGTCGACGTCCTTGTCGTCGATGTTGTTGATCTGCTCGCGGATCTGCCCCATGCCGGGCAGCATCCCCAGCAGCTTGGAGATCGAGCCCATCTTGCGGACCTGCTCCAGCTGGGCCAGGAAGTCGTCGAGCGTGAAGTCCTTGCCGCCGCCCTGGAGCTTGGAGGCGATCTTCTCGGCCTCGGCCTGCGAGAAGGTCTGCTCGGCCTTCTCGATCAGGCTGAGCATGTCGCCCATGCCGAGGATGCGCGAGGCCATCCGGTCCGGGTGGAAGGCGTCGAAGTCGTCGGCCTTCTCGCCGTTGGAGGCGAACATGATCTGCCGGCCGGTGACGTGCGCGACCGAGAGGGCCGCGCCACCGCGGGCGTCGCCGTCCAGCTTGGACAGCACCACACCGGTGAAGTCGACGCCCTCGAGGAAGGCCTGCGCGGTGGTGACCGCATCCTGGCCGATCATCGCGTCGACGACGAAGAGGACCTCGTCCGGGTTGACCGCGGCCCGGATGTCGGCGGCCTGCTGCATCAGCTCGGCGTCGATGCCGAGGCGGCCGGCGGTGTCGACGATCACGACGTCGTACTGCTTCTGCTTGGCGAACTCGATCGAGTCGCGGGCGACCTTGACCGGGTCGCCGACGCCGTTGCCCGGCTCGGGTGCGTAGACCGCGACGCCCGCGCGCTCGGCGACGACGCTCAGCTGGTTGACGGCGTTGGGGCGCTGGAGGTCACAGGCCACCAGCAGCGGGGTGTGCTTCTGCTTCTTCAGCCAGTGGCCGAGCTTGCCCGCGAGGGTGGTCTTACCGGCACCCTGCAGACCGGCGAGCATGATCACCGTCGGTCCGGTCTTGGCGTACCGGACCCGGCGGGTCTCGCCGCCGAGGATGCTGATGAGCTCCTCGTTGACGATCTTGATGATCTGCTGGGCGGGGTTCAGCGCGCCGGAGACCTCGGCGCCGAGCGCCCGGTCCTTGACCTGCTTGATGAAAGCCCGCACGACCGGCAGCGCGACATCCGCTTCGAGCAGCGCGATCCGGATCTCGCGGGCGGTGGCGTCGATGTCCGCCTCACTGAGGCGGCCCTTGCCCCGGAGGTTCTTGAACGTCGCTGCGAGGCGATCGGAAAGAGTGTCGAACACGTCGGTCGCGGGTCCCTTGCGGCATCGGTACGGGTACGGTCGTCGCCCCCAGGGTATCCGGCCGCCCCGGGTACGGTCTCCACCCCAGGATCCGAACGATCTCTTTACCCGATCGCGGGTGTCCACGAGGGCCCGCGCCCACTAGCCTCCCGTGCGTCATGCCTGCGATCGGAGGGGGCGCGTCATGGGCGTCGTGGACCTGGCCGCACGGGCGGCCGAGCTGGGAACGGATCACTACGATCCGGTCGGATTGATCGCGGAGTTCCGGGACAGCCCGGTGCTCGTCCCGACCACCTCGGACGGCCGCTGGTGGACCGCCGACCTGGGCGGGATCCGCTGGCTGTACGCCTTCACCGGCCCGGACACACTCGCCAGGTTCGCCGCCGAGCGGCTCCGGGACGCCGGCGCGCCGAGCCCTACGGGCACCGCTCCGGCGGCCGCCGCTCCACCCGCCACCGCCCCGGCGACGGACTGCATCGCCGATACCGCCGACGCCGCCAACGCCGGGTGGCCCTATGTCACCGTCCACGGCGCACGGCTGCTGGACATCGCCGTCCCGGCCGTCGGCGTACCGGCCGGCGTGGTGCTGGACGTGGCCGGTCCCTCCCCCGCGTTCCTGCCGCCGGTCACGGGCATCGTGCCGGACTCGGTCGCGGTGGACCGTGCCAGGGGCGGCTCCGATGGCCGATAGCTACGCGGTCGATCCCAAGGCGCTGGAGCTGGCCGCGGCCGGCATCAACGAGGCCATCGCCGAACTCAAGACCCTCGGTATCGACGAGAGTGCCGAGGTCGGGCGGGGGTTCTCGAACATCGACCTGTCCGGCATGCAGCTCGGCCACGCCGGCCTGCACGGGTCCTTCTCCGCCTTCTCCGAACGCTGGGCCTGGGGCGTACGCACCCTGGTGCAGGACGGCAACGAGATCGCCGTGCGCCTGGGCCTGTCAGCCGGCCTCTACCACGATCAGGAGCAGTACGTGGAGGGGACGCTCAAGGACGTGGTGAACGCCGCGATGGGCAATCCGGATCTGACCCAGGAGGAGGTCGAGAAGCAGTCCTGGGGCCAGACCTTCGCCGACAACCCGTACACCCAGGTCAGGGACGCCGACTTCTCGCCCGAGTCCGCCGCGAAGGCCGCCGAGCACATGGAGCAGACCTGGCGGGACGAGGGCCGGGACCTGATGGACGGCCCGATGGGACTGCGCCGCAAGGCCGCCGAGGCGGCCAGGCTGGGCGATCGGTATGACCAGCTCCAGACGGACGTGTTCGGTACCAGGATCCTGCCGCCGCAGCGCACCGAGAGCGGGGAGTGAGATGGGGCTCGGTGACTTCATCAACGGTGTGGGCGACGGGCTGGAGGACGCCTGGGATTCGACCAAGAAAACCGTCGGCTCGGCCGTCGACGGCGCCGCGCACCTCGTCGGCGACGGGCTGGACGCGGTGGGCCTGCACGACGCCGCGCACGCGGTGGACACCTTCGGCGACAGCGTCGCCGACAGTCTCGGCGCGCAGGTCGGGGAGTACGGGCTCGGGGAGTCCGACGACCCCGGGGATCTGGTGCACGGCGACGTGCAGGCCATCGGCGAGTCGGCCGGTCACCTCCAGCGGTTCCATGTCGCGTTCGAGGCGACGGGGCAGGGCCTGACCAGGCTCGACGCCGATCACTGGCGGGGCGAGGCGGGCGATGCCTTCCGGGCCAGGTTCGCGCCGCACCCCAAGCTCTGGCTGACCGCCGCGGACGCCTGTCACACCGCCGCCAGGGCCCTGGTGGAGTACGGCCACACGGTCGGTTGGGCGCAGCAGCAGGCCAAGCAGGCCATTGACCTCTACAAGCGCGCCAAGAAGGCGTCCGAGGACGCCCGCGAGGCGTACAACAAGCAGGTCGACTCCTACAACGCCTCCGTCCGGGACTACAACCGGCGGGCCGCCGCCGGGCAGCCGCCCGCCCAGCAGCCCACCGCGCCGGGCGCGTTCACGGATCCGGGCGAGGCCGTCCTCGGGCAGGCCCAGGAGGTCCTCAGGAGCGCCCGGGCGCAGCGCGACGTCGCGGCCGAGCAGGCCAAGGCCGCCCTGGACACCGCGACCGCGACGGCTCCGTCCGAACCGAGCTTCCTGTCCCGCATGGGCCATGACGTCAGCGACACCTTCCAGGGTCTGGAGGTGGGTGAGCTCCACCTGGCCGGTGGCCTGGTCAAGGGCGCCGCCGACATCGTGAAGTTCGTGCGCGGGCTGAACCCGACCGACCCGTACAACCTCACCCACCCCGCGCAGTACGCCGACCATGTGTCGTCGACCGCCGCCGGCCTGCTGCACGCCACCAACCACCCGATGGAGCTGCTCTCGGCCGTGGTCGGCTCGGGGTGGGGTTCCGATCCGTTCGAGGCGTTCGGCAAGCTCACCACCAATGTGGCGTTCGGCGTCGCGACGGGCGGCGCCGGCGAGGCCGGTGCGATCGCCGAGGACGTCGGGGCCAACGTCGGCCGGGAGGTGGCGGAGAACGCCGGGCGGGACGCGGCCGAGACCGCGGGCCGGGAGGCGGCCGAGGACCTGCGGCCCAAGCCCTTCGGCGACGAGTGGCTGACGGGCGCCCGCCGCCGGCCCCGCGATCTGCTGGACGACCCGGCCCAGACCAGGTGGGCCGAGGACGCGTACGCCGACTTCCTCAAGAACGACCGTGACATCGAGGCGATCAGCAGCCAGAACGGAGACGTGCTCCGGCCGGACGGCAGCCACGGCTACACCCCGGAGGAGATCGCCTCGATCAAGAAGCACGTGTTCGACACCGAGCATCCGATCGAGGACTACGAGACCGGTCAGGTGGTCCAGCGGAAGTTCGACGCCGACCCCGAGATCGCGGACGCCTGGATCCGGCTGCGCAGCGGACGGGCGATGCCCGAGGACCACATCCTGGTGGAGCACGAGCTGGCGGAGCTGACCTACCTGCGCGAGCACCCCGGGGCCACCTACCAGGAGGCGCACCGGGTGGCCAACCAGACGTACAACTGGCAGGAGAATGTCCCGCTGGACAAGCGCGAAGACTTCGAAGGTGAGTGGTGATGGCAGCGATCGTCTACTTCAACAGGATCGCCGAGGGTGCCGACAGCGTGCAGTACGTCTTCGGGGACGACCCGCAGACCATGACCAGGACGCTCACCGTCGACAAGGGGAGCCGGCGGTCCGCGTCGGGTGACGGCAAGGCCGACTACGAGTTCCTGAAGGCCTCTCGGAAGATCAACGCCAAGTTCGCCGAGTCCGGGTCCTGGCCCGAGCGGGGTATGAGCGTCAGCTGACCGGGCGCGGCGCGGGCCCGGCGGCCACGGCGGGCCCGCGCCGCGGTGGGCCGGGCGCGCACCCGCGCCCGGCTCAGGTGAGCGCAGCCTGCACCGCCGCCGCGACCTGCGCCGCCCGCTCGGGCGCCAGCGGCAGACCGGCCGCGTCCGTCACGTAGAAGGCGTCCACCGCGTCCGCGCCCAGCGTGCTGACGTGCGCCGTCCGCACCCGTACGCCGGCCGCGTCCAGCGCCCGCCCGATCCGGTGCAGCAGGCCCGGCGCGTCGTGCGCGCGGACCTCCAGGACGGTGGCGGTGGCCGAGGCGCCGCCCGGGGCGACCGAGACCACCGGCGGCGGGGTGCTGATGCCCCGTCGGCGTGGGGCGGCGGCGTCCCGCTCGGCGAGCTTGCGGGCGACGTCCAGCGAGCCGTCCAGGGCCCGGCGCAGATCGGCCCGCAGCCGGGCGGCCTCCGGCAGCTCGCCGTACTCGGCGGCGACCGTCCAGGAGAGCAGCAGCACGGCGCCGGCGCCGATCGGATCCAGCTCACGCAGGCCGGCCTTGCGCACGGTGAGCCGGTGCAGGGCCAGCACCCCGGCCACCGTGCCGAGCAGGCCGGGCCGGTCCGGGACGGCGAGGGTGAGCTCGACGCCCATCGGCTCGGTGGTGAAGGAGTCCTGATCTGCCTGGGCCCGCAGGGAGAGCGCCGGGCCCTGGGTGCGGGCCGCCTCCACGGCCAGGCGCTCCTCCTCCGCGGTCGGCTCCGCGTCGGCCGGCCCCGGGTAACCGCCGGCCAGCTGGGCCGCCGCCCGGGCGACCAGGCCGTCCACCAGCGAAGCCCGCCAGCTGCTCCAGGCGGCCGGGCCGGTGGCGGTGGCGTCGGCCTCGGTGAGCGCGTGCAGCAGTTCCAGCTGCGGCAGGGTGGCGACCACCTTGGTGATCAGGTCGACGGTCGCCGGGTCGTCCGGATCGCGGCGGGTGGCGGTGTCCACCAGCGTCAGGTGGTGGCGCACCAGCACCGCGAGGGTCTCGGTGTCCTCCCGGTCGAAGCCCATCCGGACGGCCACGTCGCGCACGATCACCTCGCCGGCCTCGCTGTGGTCGCCGGGCCAGCCCTTGCCGATGTCGTGCAGCAGCGCCGCGACCAGCAACAGGTCGGGCCTGGCCACCCGGCGGGTCATCGCGGCGGCCTTCACCGCCGTCTCCACCAGGTGCCGGTCCACCGTCCAGCGGTGCACGGCGTTGCGCTGCGGGCGGCAGCGCACCCGCTCCCAGTCCGGCAGCAGCCGGGTGATCAGCCCCTCCGCCTCCAGCGCCTCCCAGACCGGGATACAGGCCTCGCCCGCGCCCAGCAGGGTGATCATCTGCGCCCGGGCCTCGTCCGGCCAGGGCACCGGCAGCGGGCGGCATTCGGCGGCCAGGCGGCGCACCGTCGCGTACGAGATGGTCAGCCCGGCCTGGGCGGCGGCCGCCGCGGCGCGCAGCGGCAGGACCGGGTCGCTTGCCGGACGGGCGCCCTGGGCGAGCACCGCCTCGCCGTCCTGTTCGACCACACCCTCGGCGAGCGGCCGGCGTTCTATGGCGCCGCGCGCCACCGCGCCCGCTCCCCGGCCGGTGCCGGTGAAGGGGAACGAGAGCCGGGAGGAGCGCCGGCCCCGGGTGGAGCGGGTGGCCAGCAGCCGGTCCACGGCCCGCCAGGTGACGTCACCGGCGTAGGTGATGGTCCGGGCGGCCTCGTAGACCTGACGCAGCAGGGTGTCGGCGTCCAGCACCCCGAGCCGGTCGGCGACCTGGTCCTGGTCCTGGAGACTGAGCCGCTCGGTGGCCCGGCCGGTGACCAGGTGCAGCGCATCGCGGACGTCGCTGAGCCGGCGGGCGGCGGCGTCCAGACCGTCGCGCGGGGCGTCGGCGAGCCAGCTGGCGGCGATGGCGCCGAGCGCGACGACGTCCCGCAGGCCGCCCCTGGCCTCCTTGAGGTCGGGCTCCAGCAGGAAGGAGAGCTCGCCGTGCCGCTCGGCGCGGTCGGCGCACAGCTCCCTGAGCTCGGGCAGCCGCTCGGGGGCGCCGGAGCGCCAGTCGGCCAGCACGGCGGAGCGCAGCGAGGCGGTGAGGGCGCCGTCGCCGGCGATGTGTCGCGCGTCCAGCAGGCCCAGCTGGGCCTTGAGATCGGCGGCCGCCACGGTACGGGCCTCGGCGAGGGTGCGGACGGAGTGGTCGAGGGCGGCGCCGCTGTCCCAGACGGGGTACCAGATCCGCTCGGCCAGCGCACTGTCGGCGGCGCCCTCGTGCAGCAGCAGTACGTCGAGGTCGCTGCGGGGTGAGAGCTCGCCGCGCCCGTAGCCGCCGACGGCGACCAGGGCGACGCCCGGCGGGGCGCCGGCCGCGGTGAGCAGGCCGGCCAGCCAGTCGTCGGTGAGCCGGGCGAGCGCCGCGCGGCGCTCGGCGCCGCCCACCCCGGGCTCGGCGAGCAGCCGGGCGCGGGCGGCGCTGTAGTCGGTGGGGTTGGCTTCGGTGGTCACGTCGGGATCCCCATCCGTCGTACGGGCAGCGTGGCTGCTGCGCCCACTGGCGCTGATATGCCGTCAGCGGACCTGTGACCGGTCAGGTCACAGGTCCGCCGGCGGCGTCGAGGTGAATGCTAGAGGGCGTCGGGGCCGCGCTCGCCGGTACGCACCCGGACGGCCGTGTCGACCGGGATGCTCCAGACCTTGCCGTCGCCGATCTTGCCGGTCCTGGCGGCCTTCACCAGGACGTCGATCAGCTGCTCGGCGTCGTCGTCCTCGACCAGGACCTCGATCCGGACCTTGGGTACCAGGTCGACGGTGTACTCCGCGCCCCGGTAGACCTCGGTGTGGCCGCGCTGGCGGCCGTAGCCGCTGGCCTCGGTGACGGTCAGGCCGTGGACACCGAAGGCCTGCAGGGCGGACTTCACGTCGTCCAGGCGGTGCGGCTTGATGACGGCGGTGATGAGCTTCATCAGGCGTCGACCCCAGTCTTCTCGGTGGCGGTGCTGGTGGCCTTGTCGGCGGCCGGCGCGGCGGGCTGCGCGGCTGCGGAGGCCGCGGCCACCGCCGCCAGGGCGGGGAGGGGGGCGCTGCGGCCCAGGCTGGCGCCCACGGCGCTGAAGTCGTACGCGGACTCGGCGTGCTCGGCCTGGTCGATGCCGGCCACCTCGACGTCCTCGGCGACCCGGAAGCCGATGGTGCGGTGGATCGCCTGGCCGAGCAGCCAGGACAGGACGAAGGAGTAGACCGCGACCACGGCCACGCCCATCGCCTGCTTGCCGAGCTGCTCGAAGCCGCCGCCGTAGAACAGGCCCTTGACACTCTGGCCGACGGTGCCGGTGGCGAACAGGCCCACCAGCAGCGAGCCGAGCGCGCCGCCGACGGCGTGTACGCCGACCACGTCGAGCGAGTCGTCGAAGCCGAAACGGTACTTGAGGCTGATCGCGGCGGCGCAGGCGGCGCCGGCGATCAGGCCGATCGCGACCGCGCCGAGCGGGCTGACCGAGCCGCAGGCCGGGGTGATGGCGACCAGGCCCGCGACCGCGCCGGAGGCGGCGCCCAGGGTGGTGATCGCGCCGTGCTTGAGCTTCTCGTAGACCAGCCAGCCGATCATCGCGGCCGCGGTGGCCACCTGGGTGTTGACCAGGGCCATCGCCGCGACGCCGTTGGCGGCCAGCGCGGAGCCGGCGTTGAAGCCGAACCAGCCGAACCAGAGCAGGCCGGAGCCGAGCATGACCAGCGGGAGGCTGTGCGGGCGCATCGGGTCCTTCTTGAAGCCGACCCGCTTTCCGAGGACGAGGCACAGGGCCAGGCCCGCCACACCGGCGTTGATGTGCACCGCGGTGCCACCGGCGAAGTCGATCACGCCGTTGCGGTCGCCGAGCCAGCCGCCCTTGCCGCCGTCGAAGAAGAACACCCAGTGCGCGACCGGGAAGTAGACGATCGTCACCCAGAGCGCGATGAACAGGCCCCAGGCGGTGAACTTGGCGCGGTCCGCGATCGCGCCGCTGATCAGGGCGGGGGTGATGATCGCGAACATCAGCTGGAAGGCCGAGAACGCGGTGACCGGGATCGCGCCGGTCAGGTCGTTCAGGCCGATGCCCTGCATCCCCAGGAAGTCGAGGTTGCCGATCAGGCCGGCACCCGCGTCGGGCCCGAAGCTGAGCGAGTAGCCGTAGAGCACCCAGAGCACACTGACGATGGCGAGCGAGATGAAGCTCATGGCCAGCATGTTGAGCACGCTCTTGACCCTGACCATGCCCCCGTAGAAGAAGGCCAGGCCCGGAGTCATCAACATGACCAGGGCCGCACTGATGAGCACAAAGGCGGTATCGCCTGCGCTGAAGCCGTCCGGCATCGGCGTCTCCTCGTGAAATGAAGCCGCTCCACCCGCGGGATACCTGTCCCGTGCCACCCGGGGTGTCGGCGATGTAGAGGAGGTTGCCGAAGTCTGGTTTCGGCCGATGCGGCTCGGTGTTTCGCCGCCGTGACGTCGTTGACGCCGGGGTTACACCGACGTGAACTACGGCCGCGCCGCGCCGGCGGATGAGCTACCGTTCGGCCGCACAGTACGGCAGGTGCCCGAACGGTCACCGACCGTGGGGGCGGCGGCCCCCACGGTCGGAGAATGAGTGGCGATCGTGGCCGGAACCGGCCGGTCGGACCACCGGCCCGCCCCGGACCCGGCTCGGCCCGCGCTCGGCCCGGCCTCAGACCACCGAGGCGTACTCCGGAATGTCCTGCACCACGCGGTCGGCCAGCCGGCTCACCGCGTCCACACCCCGGTACTGCCGGTTGGCCGCCTCCGAGGTCTTGCGCACCCGGGTGTTCAGCCGCTCCGAGCGGACCTTGGTCGCGATGTCCACCGCCTGCTCCGCCATCACGGCGGCCTGCTCCGGCTCGTTCTGCAGCAGGTGGACGCTGGCCATGCCGATCAGGTTGAAGGCGTACGAGCGGACGTGGTCGTCGTCCTGGCGGAAGAGGTCCACGGCGCGCTCCATCACCGGCGCCGCCATCGAGGCGTACAGGTCGCCGCGGCTGGAGTGGTAGGCCAGGTCACGGTAGGAGTGCGCGTTCTCCGCGTTGAGCTCGGCGGCGGAGAAGAACTTCAGCCAGTCCGGGTCGTTGTCGCCGTCCCGGATGTCGGTGAAGGTGTCCTCGGCCAGCCGGACGGCCCGGGCGCAGCGGTTGACCTCGCCGATCGTCGAGTAGGCGCGGGCCTCCATCGCGTACAGCAGGGCCTGCTGCTTGGGGGTCGCGGTGTCCCGGCTGCCGTACTGGGCGAGGTGGATCAGCTCCAGGGCGTCGTCGCCGCGGTTGAGGTGGATCATCTGGCGGCTCATGTCTGTGAGGATCAGCGCACCGAACGGGCGATCGCCGGCCTCCTTGGCGGCGTGCAGCGCGAGCACGTAGTACTTCTGCGCGCTGGGGTGCATGCCGACGTCGTAGGACATCCAGCCGGCCAGGTGGGCCAGTTCGGCCGTGAGGCGGAAGAGCCGCTTGGTGGTCGCCTCCGGGTAGGTCTCCTGGAGCAGGTCGGTGACCTCGTGCAGCTGGCCGACGACGGCCTTGCGGCGCAGGCCACCACCGTTCTGGGCGTCCCACTGGCGGAACATCACCGTGGTCTGCTCCAGCAGCTGGAGCTCGGGCTCGGAGAGCCGGCCGGTGAAGGGCTCGCCGCCGTTGGCGGCGGTCAGGATCGGGGTCGGCACGCCGGCGGGGCCCGGCGTCAGCCAACGCTGCATCGGCTCGATCAGTGCTGCTCCGGCCGTGAGGGCGAGTGAGGTGCCGAGGAAACCACGGCGGTTGAGCATCAGGTCGCTGCGCGAGTACTCGCTGATCAGCTGGACGGTCTGGGGGGCGCTCCAGGGCAGGTCGACGCCGCCGCCCACGGTGGAGACCGGGATGGCCGCGCGCAGTCCGAGATCCTCGATGGAGACGACCGAGCCGAAGCGCTCCGAGAACAGCTCGGACATGATCTTCGGAATCGGCTCGCGCGGCTGCTCACCGTCCAACCAGCGCCGTACCCGCGAGGTGTCGGTGGAGACGTGATGGGCGCCGATCTGGCGGGCCCGGCGGTTGACCTGCCGGGCCAACTCACCCTTGGACCAGCCGCTGCGGCCGAACCACGAGGTCAACTTCTCGTTGGGTTGCTTGTCTGCCATGGGGAACGTCCCATCCCGCCCGGCCCGTCTCGGGCCCCGCTCGATGCCCGACGGTCGCGGGCGCTTTCCAGACGTGCCGTACTGAGTTGTGCTCTGCTGGTGCTGTCGCACTGATGTGCCATTACTTCGCGGCCGGGCAGCGGACAGCTCCAACTCCCTTACGGCCAGGGCCTGAAGCGGACATTCCGCCGTTTCCCGTGTGCTGAACGTAACGTGACTACCGCCATCCGGGGGAGCATCGCCGGGGAAACGCCACCTTTCGCCACCCCCATGAGTGAACTCATCGCCGTCCGCACACGCTTCACTGGGAGCCGGGCCGGTCCGGCATATGCGGGCCGCCAAGTCACCACCGGAACCCCGGCAAACACGGCAACCAACAGCAGCCACAGGCGAGTTTGCCCTCCGGGAGCGACCGGGAGCGGCCTCGCGCACCGACCATCCGCCATCAGCACCACCCCTCGCAAGCCGGGGCGCGTGTCGCGCCGGACAAACAGGCGCGCGCCGGCCGTTGCGCGCCGTCACCGCGCAACGCACACCGCATCGGACAATCGACACAACGTCACGGCCCGTAACCACCGGCAACGAGAACCTGTTGGGGGAGGCATGGACAACCTGTTCGGCGATCTTCGACTGGGACACCTGCGGCTGGCGCCGCGAGGCGCACGCCGGCGCACCCGCGCCACCGCGGTCCAGGCAGCCGCGGAGTACACCGGCCGCTGGGGCTGGGCGGTCGACGTCGGCGCCCCCGCCGACGGCCGGACCGCTGCCGCACCGCGCCGCTGCCACTGCGGCGCACCGCGCTGCGCGGCCCCCGGCCTGCATCCGGCCGCCCGCGCCACGCTGACCGCCGACGGCGTCACCGGCACCGCCACCGTTACCGTCCCGTCGCAGGACTTCGACGAGCTGAACGCCGCCGAGGCCAGCGTCCTCTTCCCGGTCGGCCGGGCCTTCGACGTCCTGGACGTCCCCGAGCAGGCCGGCCTCCAGGCACTGGTGCGGCTGGAGCGGATGGGCACCCACGTCGGGCCCGTGCTCGCCCCGCCCACCGGCCGGCTCCAGTTCCTCGTCGCCGTCGGCACCGCCCGCCGGCTGCCCGACCTGCTCTACCAGATGGGCTGGGACGACGCCGCCCTCGACCTGACGTGCCACGGCGAGGGCAGCTACGTCGCCGCCCCGCCGACCGTCCTCACCGGGCTGGGACCGGTCCGCTGGCTGCGCCGCCCGACCCGCGACAACGCGGGCTGCCCACCGGAGGCCCGGCTGCTGCTGGGCACCCTCGCCTACGCCTGCCACCGCAGCCGCGAGCGCAGCCCCGAGCCGGCCTGGCTCGCCTCCTGACCCTCCACCTCGGCGGAGACCCGCGCGCACGACCCCGCGAGCACTGCGGCGCGCGCCGCGCCCGCCCGGTCATGCACCAGGGCCGCTCCCCCGGTCTACGGGAAAGCGGCCCTGGTCCTGCGGTCGTGCTGTAGGCGGCTGAGCTGTACGCGGCTGAGCCGTGATCGTGCCGGCTGCGCGGTCGCGCCGCCCGGGTCAGTCGCCGATCAGCGCGTCGACGAAGGCGGCCGGCTCGAACGGCGCGAGGTCGTCCGCGCCCTCCCCCAGCCCGATCAGCTTCACCGGGACGCCCAGCTCGCGCTGGACCGCGATCACGATGCCGCCCTTGGCGGTGCCGTCCAGCTTGGTCAGCACGATGCCGGTGATCGCCACCACCTCGGCGAAGACCCGCGCCTGCACCAGGCCGTTCTGCCCGGTGGTGGCGTCCAGCACCAGCAGCACCTCGTCCACCGGCCCGTGCTTCTCCACGACCCGCTTGACCTTGCCGAGCTCGTCCATCAGACCGGTCTTGGTGTGCAGCCGGCCGGCGGTGTCCACCAGCACGGTGTCCGCGCCCTCGGCGATGCCCTCCTTGACGGCGTCGAACGCGACCGAGGCCGGGTCGCCGCCCTCGGGGCCGCGTACGGTGTGCGCGCCGACCCGCTCGCCCCAGGTCTGCAGCTGATCGGCGGCCGCCGCCCGGAAGGTGTCGGCCGCGCCGAGCACGACCTTGCGCCCGTCGGCCACCAGGACCCGGCCGAGCTTGCCGGACGTGGTGGTCTTTCCGACCCCGTTCACACCGACCACCAGGACCACGGCCGGCCGGCCGTCCTCGTGCTTGGCGGTCTTGAGCGAGCGGTCGGCGTCGGTGCCGATCAGCTCCACCAGCTCCTCGTGCAGCAGGGCGCGCAGCTCCGCCGGGGTCCGGGTGCCGAGCACCTTGACCCGGGTGCGCAGCCGGTCGACCAGCTCCTGGGTGGGGGCCACGCCGACGTCGGCGGTCAGCAGGGTCTCCTCGATCTCCTCCCAGGTGTCCTCGTCGAGCCGCTCGCGCGAGAGCAGCGTGAGCAGGCCCTTGCCGAGCGAGTTCTGCGAGCGGGACAGGCGCGAGCGCAGCCGGACCAGGCGCCCGGCGGTCGGCTCGGGGACCTCCAGCGCGGGAGCGGCCTGCGCCTCCTCGGCCTCGGGCACCACGACGGCCTCGGGGGCCTCCGGGAGCGGCACCTCCTCGACCGTACGGACTGGCTCCTCGGTCGGCGGCGCGGCCTCGTCACCGAGGTGCGGTTCCGGCTGGGGCTCGGCCGGGGCCTTCGGCGCGGTGATGACGGGCTTCGCCGCCTGGGGCGGCAGCTCCTTGCGCCGCCGGCCGCTGACGACCAGGCCCGCGACCGCGCCGATGGCCACCACGGCGATGACCACGGCAAGGATCACGTATTCCACATCAAACTCCTTCGCTGGGTGCCCGGCGCGGGGCCGGGAGTGCTGGTGATCCTTCGCCCGGCGGGCCGGAGCGCCGCCGCTTCACTGCTGTTCCCGGCCCGTGCCGCACCGGCGCCGGCCGGCGCGAGGTCCTCGGCACGACCGGGCGAGAAGCCCCCTCTGCTACGAGGGTGAGGAGTCACAACCCGTCCAGTATCCGCGACCGGGCCCCGATCCAGGCCATCCGCCCCGGCCGTCCGCCGGTCGGCCGCGGTCCGTCACCCCTCGGCCGACTCCCCGGCACGCGCCTCGGCCGAGTCCTCGGCCGACCCCTCGACGGGCGCCGGCCGCTTGCCGGCCGGCACCGGCGCCTCCCCGGCGCCCGGCGCCCGCTCCGGGCGCCGCGGCGGCGCGACGGACCTGCGCCCGCGGTGCTCCTCGCGCAGCCGCTGGCTGATCACCTGGGAGATGCCGTCGCCCTTCATGGTCACTCCGTACAGCGCGTCGGCGGACTCCATGGTCAGCTTCTGGTGCGTGATCACGATCAGCTGGGAGCTCGCCCGCAGCTCCTCCATGATGGCGATCAGCCGCCGCAGGTTGGTCTCGTCGAGTGCCGCCTCGACCTCGTCCATCACGTAGAAGGGGCTCGGCCGGGCCTTGAAGATCGACACCAGCAGCGCCACCGCGGTGAGGGAGCGTTCGCCGCCCGAGAGCAGCGAGAGCCGCTTGACCTTCTTGCCGGGCGGGCGGGCCTCCACCTCCACGCCGGTGGTGAGCATGTTGTCGGGGTCGGTCAGCACCAGCCGGCCCTCCCCACCGGGGAAGAGGCGGGAGAAGACGCCCTCGAACTGGGCCGCCGTGTCGTGGTACGCCGCGGTGAACATCTGCTCGACGCGGATGTCCACGTCCTTGACGATGTCCATCAGGTCGCGCCGGCTGCGCCTGAGGTCCTCCAGCTGCTCGCCCAGGAAGCGGTGGCGCTCCTCCAGCGCCGCGAACTCCTCCAGCGCCAGCGGATTGACCTTGCCGAGCTGCTGGTACGCCTTCTCGGCCGCGCGCAGCCGCTTCTCCTGCTCGGCCCGGACGTACGGCCGGCCCTCGGGACGGTCCGCCGCCGCTACCCCAACACCCTCCGCCGACGCGGCCTTGCCGGCGTCCCCGCCGTCCTCCGGCAGCGGCGCGGGCACCGGCTGGTCCGGCCCGAAGCCGGCGATCAGCTCGTCGCCGTCGATGCCGAACTCCTCCAGCGCCCTGGCCTCCAGCTGCTCGATCCGCAGCCGCTTCTCCGCCCGCAGCACCTCGTCCCGATGGCCGGCATCGACCAGCTTGTCCAGCTCGGTCTTCAGCTCGCGCCCCAGCTCACGACCCGCCCGCAGCTCGCTCTCCCGCTCTGCCCGGGCCTGCTCGGCCGCCGCCCGCCCGGCGTCCGCCCGCCCGAGCGAGACCTCCAGACAGGCGAGCAGCTGCCGGGCACCGGCGGCCACGGCCGTCGCCACGCCGGCCTCCAGCGCGGCGCGCTCACGGCGCTCCGCGGCCCGGGCGCGGGCCTGCCGTTCGGCGGCGGCGGCCCGATCGAGCTGGTCCGCCCGGCCGGCCAGCGCGCGCACCCGCTCCTCGTGGGTGCGGACCGACAACCGGGCCTCCAGCTCGGCCTGCCTCGCCAGCGTCCCGGCCTCGGCCAGTGCCGCCTGCTCCCCGGTGTCCGGCTCCTCATCGCCCTGATCGGCCAACTCCTCGGCCACCGCCAGGCGTTCGGCCAGCTCCTCGGCGGCCGCCACAGCCTGCGCGAGACCGTCCCGCGCCTTCCCCGCCGCTGCCGCCAGCCGCTCGGCCTCCCCCGCCGCGGCCCTGGCCTGCCCGCCGAGGCGCCCGAGTGCGCCCGCCACCTGCGCACGCTCCTTCTCCGCCTGCCGCCGGCGCGCCGCCAGTGCGTCCAACTCGGCCGCCAGCTTGCGGCGCTGTTCACCGACGTCGGCGAGCCGCTCGGTGAGCTGCTCGCACCGGCCGGTCACCTCCAGAATCGTCTGCGCGCACTCGTCGACGGCCGCCTGGGTCTCCAGCAGGCTCGGCGCACCCGCGGAGCCACCGTGCGCGAGGTCCGCGCCCAGCCGGTCGCCCTCGGCGGTGACCGCCGTCAGCCCGGGCCGCTCGGCCACCAACTGCTGGGCCTCCTCCAGGCCCGCCACGACCACGGCACCCGCCAGCAGCCGGCGTACGGCAGGCAGCAACTCGGCCGGTCCGTCGATCAGTTCGTACGCCCAGCGGGCTCCTGCGGGCAACGCCCCGACGTCGCCGGCCGCCCCGAGGCCCCCGGGCTCCGCCGCCGCCCCCGGCGCCGGGCACCCGGCGATCAGCAGCGCCGCCCGGCCCGCGTCCTCCTTGCGGAGCAGCCGCAGCGCCTGCGCGGCCGTGTCCGGCCCGTCCACCGCGATCGCGTCCGCCGCCACCCCGAGCGCCGCCGCGACCGCCACCTCGTACCCCGGCCGCACGCCGAACAACTCGGCCACCGGGCCGAGCAGGCCCACCGGCCGGTCGTCCGCCGCGAGCAGTGCCCCCGTCCCGTCCTTGCGGCGCAGCCCCAGCGACAGCGCCTCGCGCCGGGCCGTCAGCCCGGCCCGCTCGCGCTCCGCGACACCCACCGCCTCGCGTACGACGGCGAGTTCACGCTCGGCCTCGGCCAGCCGGGCCCGCAGCCGCTCGTGTGCGGCGTCCTGCTCCTCGTCCCCCGCCGCCAGCTCGTCGACCTGCTCCTGAAGCTGCTGGAACTCCTGCTGCGCGGCCTCGGCCCTGACCAGCGCCTCGTCCCCCGCCTCCACCAGCCGGCCGATCTCCGCCTCGGCGCTCGCCGCCTTCGAACGGGCCGCCGCCGCCTGGCCCTGCAGCCGGGCCAGCCCCTCCCGGCGGTCCGCGATCGCCCGGGCGACCGCCTTCAGCCGGCGCTCCTCCTCCGCGAGCCCGCGCTCCAGCGCGGCCCGCGTCTCGACGGCCTCGGCCAGCGCGTACCGGGCCTCCTCCAGCGCCTCGGCCAGCGCGGCCTCCTCCTCCCGGACGTGCTCCGCCTCCCGCTCCAGCTCCTGCGGGTCGCGCCCGCGCCGCTCCTCGGCCTGCCCGCTGCTCGTCGCGTGCCGGGCCCTGGCCTCGGCCAGTCCGATGGTGCCCCTGGTCCGCTCGGCCAGCGCCGACAGCCGGTACCAGGTCTGCCGGGCCGCCTCCAGGTACGGCCCGAGCTGCGCGACCTGTGCCTCCAGCACCGCCTCCCGCTGCTGAGCGCCGGCCAGCTCCTGCTCGACGACCGACCGGCGCTGTCTGAGCGCCAGCTCGTCCGCGATCTCCGCCTGGACGGCCCGGCGCAGCGTGAGCAGGTCGTCGGCGAGCAGCCGGAGCCGGGCGTCGCGCAGGTCGGCCTGGATGCCGGCCGCCCGGCGGGCGATCTTCGCCTGGCGGCCGAGTGGGCCGAGCTGGCGGCGCAGTTCGGCGACCAGGTCCTGCGCCCGGTTGAGGTTGACCTGCATCGCGTCCAGCTTGCGCAGCGCCCGTTCCTTGCGCTTGCGGTGCTTGAGGACGCCGGCCGCCTCCTCGATGAACGCGCGCCGCCCCATCGGGTCGGCGTGCAGCACGGAGTCCAACTGGCCCTGGCCGACGATGACGTGCATCTCCCGGCCGATACCGGAGTCGTAGAGCAGTTCCTGAATGTCGAGCAGTCGGCAGGTCTCGCCGTTGAGCGCGTACTCGCTGCCGCCGTTGCGGAACATCGTCCGGGTGATGGTGACTTCGGAGTAGTCGATGGGCAGCGCGCCGTCGCAGTTGTCGATGGTGAGGCTGACCTCGGCCCGGCCCAGCGGCGCGCGGCCGCTCGTCCCGGCGAAGATGACGTCCTCCATCTTGCCGCCTCGCAGCGACTTGGCGCCCTGCTCTCCCATCACCCAGGAGAGCGCGTCGACGACGTTGGACTTGCCGGAACCGTTCGGCCCGACCACGCAGGTGATGCCGGGTTCGAAGCGCAGCGTGGTCGCCGACGCGAAGGACTTGAACCCGCGCAGGGTCAGACTCTTCAGGTGCACGCGCCGGCTCTCCTCGTCGCTCGCCCGGGCCCCCAGCGGCGACTGTATCCGCCCGGACCTGCGGACGGTTTCAGGCCCGCGGATCAGGGCAACCTAAGCTGCAAGGATCGTGACATCCCCGGGGCCCCGGGGCAGGGCGGAGCGAGCGTCAGGTGTCACGACACGACAGGGCGGGCGTCTTGGCAGCGGGTGTCACGGCGGATCGGGTCCGGGTACGACGAAGGGACGCCGGTCAGGGCGTCCCTCGCAAGCTGCGTCCCTTGCGGGAGCTCAAACAGCAGCGTCGATCAGGTGAGTGCCGGCTCCCGCTGACCCAGATCGATGCTGTTGAGCAGCGAGTGCTCGTCAGCGACAGCGATGAGAGCGTCGTTCTCAGCCTGCATCCGAAGGAGCTCGGACTCCAGGTCCTGGACGCGCTGCTGAAGCCGTCGCATCTCGGAGAGCATTCGCGGGTCGGGGCCGCCGACGTACCCGAGAAGCGCCTTTGCCATGATGAATGGTCCTCCACGCTGAGTGACCGAACCGGAACGGTATGGGTCTAGGGGGAAGGGGTGCGCACGCGCGGCGCGCCACCGGCAGTGCTGGCTGGGCACTACAGAACATCCACCGTGAGCTGGGCCCACGGGGGCATGCGCCTACCGGGAAAACGCGTTCGTGTGCGCGGGCTTCAAGCGTCTCACCAAAGACTGTACGGGTCAACACGATCACCGCACGCTACCGCGCCCCTGTCACCTGCTTGGCGGTTCGGTCACGCCGGGCGGTGTCGGGCGGGCTCACCCTGTCGCTGTTGGATCACTGCTCGATGCGGAGTCAACCACGAGTCTGCCCGGATGGCAACCGCATGACACCGGCAGTTGCCTCCAGTTTCGCCGACCGGGCCCCTCGGGCCGTCCCACCGGGGCGATATGTGTGCGATCGGCGTACTCGTGACCACGCCCAGCGGTCATCCGGCCGACACCGGCGGGGGTCGACGGAGGGCGCCCGGCCCGCCCGGCGGTCAGCGGATGGCGAACCCCTCGTAGCCGTCGCCGGTCGCCGTCCAGATCTCGGTGACCCCGGTCACCGACCCCGGCGTGTCGGGGCCGCGCAGCAGGGCGAGCAGTCGCTCGCAGTCGGCGGGCAGCCCCTCGGCCACCACCTGGACCCGTCCGTCACCCAGGTTGCTCGCGTAGCCGGTCAGGCCGATCTCCAGCGCCCGGGCCCTGGTCCACCAGCGGAACCCGACCTCCTGCACCTTGCCCCGCACCCAGGCGGTGACCCGAATCGGCTCGTTGCTGTGACCCTGGCGACCATGCATGCCCGCGACCCTATCCGGAGCGCCGAAGGCGCGCCCCGATGAGCGCGTTCACTCCACCCTCACCTCTCCTTCGCCGCATTCCCCTCCCACCCCAACCGCGATGCCATACAGTCCAAGGCGATCGCTCACAGTTTCGGAGGGAGTCGGCGCGATGGCTCGACACGCACGCGGCGCGCAGCCGACCGAGGAGCCCGCCACCGGACGGTCGGAGCGCCGGCACGCACGGGCGGCGGCCACCAAGCGGCGGCGGCGCCGTACGGGCGGGCTGCTGGCGGTCTGCGCCACGGCGCTCGCGGCCGGCGCGGGGGCGGTGGTGACCGGGGTCCTGCCCGTGTCCGACCGCTCCACGGTCGCCGGCGACGTACCTCTGGGCGGGCCCTCGCCCGCCGATCCGGACCGGAGCGGGGCGAGCGCCTCGGACCAGGCCACCTCTGGCGGCGACCCGATGGCGGCCACCACCGAGCCCGGGCCATCGCCGAGCGCGACCGTCACCCTCGACCCGGGCGACGCCACCCGGGCCGGATCGTCGCCCGCCGCCGACCGCGGTGAGGCGCGCCCCACCCTCACCAGCCCGTCGGCCACCGCGAGTGCGCCGACCGCCACCGCCAGCCCGACGCCCAGCCGGACGGCCACCGCCAAGCCAAGCGCGGCCCCGAGCCCCAAGCCCCCGCCGCCCACCACCGCGAGCCCGGCCGCCTCCCCCGCGGCCGCCGTGCTGAACCTGGTCAACGCCGAGCGCAAGAAGGTGGGCTGCGGCCCTCTCACCGCCGACGCCCGCCTGGGCGCCCTCGCCCAGGCCTTCAGCGACGACATGGCCGCGCGGAGCTTCTTCGACCACACCGACCCGGACGGCCACACCCCCTGGGACCGCGCGAAGGCCGCCGGCATCAGCTATCTCAGCGCCGAGAACATAGCCCGCGGCCAGAGCACCCCCGAGGCCGTGATGGCCTCGTGGATGAACAGCCCCGGCCACCGCGCCAACATCCTCAACTGCGACTACACCAAGCTCGGCACCAGCGTCCACAACGGCGCCGGCGGCCCGTGGTGGACCCAGGACTTCGGCTTCTGACCCACCGGCGCCCACCCCGCCACCCGGCTCAGAACCCCGCCGTCGCCAGCTCCGGCCCGAACGGCGCCGGCAGCACGACCGGCACCCCGGAACGGGTGCGCCCCCCTGCA
The DNA here is from genome assembly GCF_044457565.1 of Kitasatospora sp. NPDC050543. Taxonomy (NCBI): domain Bacteria; kingdom Bacillati; phylum Actinomycetota; class Actinomycetes; order Kitasatosporales; family Streptomycetaceae; genus Kitasatospora; species Kitasatospora sp. NPDC050543. Next base: position 67,308 of record NZ_JBITGZ010000025.1, read on the forward strand.
CCCGGGTGCAGCCGTCGGGCCCGGGCTCCGGGAAGGGCGTGCAGCTCCGCTCCAGCCGGTCCACCAGCGGGAAGAGCGGCGCTCCGCACTCCGCGTACCGCGGCCTCAGGATCCGGTCGTTGTCCGGATTCGACGGTGACGTCACCTCCACGACCAGCTGGGTGGGGTCCGGTAGCAGCGCGACCTCCACCTTGGCGAGCGGGATGGAAACGACCGCGAGGCTCGATCAACTACCGTGGGCCCCCTGCGCCATCGGGCCTTCGCGCTCCCAGCCGGGGCTGTGGATCTCCAGCGCCAGGTCGCCGCTGTGCCCCTCCTGGCCGCAGGTACGGCAGGTCCAGGCCGGCTCGAAGGGGTGCGGGTCGTGGCCGGCCGGGCTGTGGCGGACGGTGACCGGGGGCTCGGGGAGCAGCCAGCGATCGCCCCAGGTGAGCAGGGACTGGATGACCGGCGCGAGGTCGCGGCCGGCCTCCGTGAGGTGGTACTCGAACCGCGGGGGCCGCTCGCTGTAGGCGCGGCGCTCGATGACGCCGGCCTCCTCCAGGGCGCGCAGCCGGGCGGTGAGGCGATCGCGCGGTGCGCCGGTGTTGCGGGCGATCCGGTCGAAGCGGTGATTGCCGTAGAAGATCTCGCGCACCGCGAGCAGGGCCCACTTCTCGCCGAGGATCTGCAGCGCGGCGGCAATGGAGCACGGGCGGCCGGGGATCGCCGGGATCGCGGCCGCGGGGGCCGTGGGGATGCTTTCGGGCGTGCGGGAGGTCACACCGGCCAGGATGTCACAGTGGGTTGCGTTTTCAAACTCAGGACCGCTACCTTCCCATGTCATGCAGATAGTTGGAAATCCAAACCCACTGGCATCCGCGACTCCCCCGGCGCCCGCGGCCCACCGCGCCGTCCTGCTCGTGGTGGCCGCCGCGGTATTCGTCTCCAACCTGGACCTGTTCATCGCCAACGTCGCGCTGCCCGCGATGAACGGCTACTTCGGCGGCAGCACCCTCGCCTCGCTCTCCTGGGTGCTGAACGGCTACGCGATCATCTTCGCCGCGCTCCTCGTCCCCGCCGGCCGACTGGCCGACCGGGTCGGACACCGCACCGCCTTCCTCGCCGGCCTCGCCACCTTCACCCTCGCCTCCGCGCTCTGCGCCCTCGCGCCCGGCGTCGGCTGGCTGGTCGCCGCCCGGCTGATCCAGGCCGCGGGCGCGGCACTGCTGATGCCCACCTCGCTCGCCCTGCTGCTGGACGCCACCGAACCGGCCCGCCGCCCCGCCGCAGTCCGGGCCTGGGCGTCCCTCGGCGGGATCGCCGCCGGACTCGGCCCGGTACTCGGCGGGCTGCTGGTGGAACTCGACTGGCGCTGGGTCTTCCTGGTCAACCTTCCGGTCGGGGCTGCCGCGCTGCTGGCCGGCCCCCGGGTGCTGCCCGCGGTCCGCGGCCGCGACGCCGGCCCGCTGCCCGACCTGCTCGGCGCCGTCCTGCTGACCGCCGCCATCGCCGCCCTCGCCGTAGGGCTGGTCAAGGCCGAGGCCTGGGGCTGGGACTCGGCCCGGGTGATCGGCAGCCTGCTCGCCGCAGCCCTGCTGACCTGCGGATTCCTGCTCCGCTCGGCCCGTCACCCGGCGCCCGTCGTGGAACTCCCGCTACTGCGGGTGCCCACCTTCGCCGCCGCCAACGCCGCCGCGCTGCTCTTCACCGCCGCCTTCGCCGGGATGCTGCTGACCTCCGTGCTCTGGTGCCAGCAGGTCTGGGGGTACTCCGCGCTGCGTACGGGGTTCGCCATCGCCCCGGGGCCGCTGCTCGTCCCGCCGGTCGCCCTGGCGACCGGCGGGCTGCTGCGCCGGCTCGGCCACGGACGGCTCGCCGCCCTCGGCACCCTGCTGTTCGCCGGCGGGATCGCCTGGTGGGCCACCGCGATCGGCACCACGCCCGGGTACGCGGCCGGACTGCTGCCCGGCATGCTGCTCACCGGCCTCGGCGTCGGCCTCACGCTGCCGACCCTGATCGGCGCTTCGGCGGCGGCCCTGCCGCCCACCCGGTTCGCCACCGGCTCGGCGGTCACCTCGATGGCCCGCCAGATCGGCGCGGTGGTCGGTGTGGCCGTGGTGGTGAGTGTGCTCGGCAGCCCCCGCAGCGCCGAGGCCTCGCTGGACGCCTTCCGCCGGGGCTGGGCCACCGTCGTGGCGGCGGCACTGCTGGCCACCTGCGCCGCCGCGGTGCTGGCCGTCGCCCAGCGGCGGGCGGCGGAGCGGACGACGGAGCGGGCGACGGACTGAGCCCTGGCGCAGCGCCCGCGCCGCAGTCCCGGACGTACCGAGGCCCCTCCCGGAGAATGACCGGGAGGGGCCGCGCAGCAGCCGGGCCGTGCAGCGGCCTTCAGCAGCCGGGCCGGTCAGAAGCCGCCGAAGTCGCCGCCACCGCCGAAGTCACCACCGCCACCGCCGTCGAACCCGCCGAAGTCACCGGCGTTGTAGTCCCCACCCGAGTAGTCGCCGCCGCTGTAGTCGCCACCGAGGTCACCGGGCGAGTCGGCGTAGGCGTTGCCCGCCCCCATCATCGAACCGAGCATGGTGCCCACCAGCAGCCCCGGCAGCAGCCCGCCGCCGTACCCGCCGAAGTAGCCGCCCGCCCACGGCCCGTACGCCGGGCCCGCGTTCCAGTACGGCTGCGGGCCGTACTGGGTGGGCACGGTGCGGATGTCCGGCTCACGGCCCGACGCCAGCCGGGCCGCGTCCAGCGCGCAGACCGGGACGGTACGCGTGGCTCCACCCGCCGGCGCCCAGTCGCCGTCCTGCACGGACGGGCCGTGCCGGGGGTCGAAGAAGCACGGCGGGCGACGCTCCGGCAGTGGCCGCTTCTCGCGCCGGGCCGCCAGGGTCGCCAGCGAGAACCGGCCGTCCTCCAGCGCCTGTGTGACGGGCCTGACGTCCTCCGGCCCCTTTGCCGCGTCCATCGTCCGCTTGGCCTGCTCGTACGAGTCCAGGGCCTGCGCGTAGTCGGTCCGCTGGTCGTCGTCCGCGTCGCCGGCACCGGGGTTGAAGTCCAGGCGGTCGAGCTCCTCGCCGAAGGCCGTGATGTCCTCGTCGACGACCCGGCGCAGCTGCTCCAGGTCGGCCCTGCGCTGCGCCTCCTTGCGCTTCCTGGCCCGGCGGAAGAGCAGGAACACACCCGTCCCGGCGAGCGCCAGCAGCGCGATCGGTACGACGATCGCCGCGACGCCCACGCCGCCGGCGTCCGAGCTCACGCCATGGCCCTTGACCTGCGGCGCGGCCTGGTCGACGAAGTCGTTCAGGGTGCCGTTGACGTCGTTCGGGTGCGAGCGCAGGGCCGCTCCGGCGATCCGCTCGCCGGTGCCCGCCGGCAGCGCCGCCTTGTCCGAGCGGGCCTGGAACTGGTCACCGCGCCAGACCGCGTACGTACCGACCACGCCGACCTTGGTCCGCAGGTCCTGGAAGACGGTGTTCGCCGCGTACTCGGGGGTCGCGGGCACGACCGCCACGAAGATCGGCTTGTCGGCGGCCTTGATCTTCGCGCTCAGGGCGGCGGCCTGATCCGGGCCGAACTGCCCCTCCATCGCCGGGTCGACGTACACCTGGCCCTGCTTCAGGGCGGTCGCGGCGGCGTCCAGCCCGCTCGCCGCCGAGGCCGCCGGGGCCATCAGCAGGAGCAGCAGCCCGAGCAGCGCCGCCACGAGGGCGAGCGGCCCGGCGGCAGGGGAACGACGAGCAAGGGATCTCATGGCATCGACGCTACATCTCCCGGCCGCACCCCACGGCATCGGTGCGCCCGGAGCGACCCCCGCCGTTCGCGGGGGTGCCCGGCCCTCCCACAGAATGACCTTGCCCTGGCGGCCCGTGATCGCACCCGGTAACGGGAACCCCAGCCACGCGCCGCACGTCTGTCGCGCTGGGCGGACGGACACGGCCGACCGGCAGGGCGGCTGATCACCGGCCTCCGGCGACGGCCGCGAGCACCGCGCGGCGCCGAGCAGTGCCCGGATGCCTGCGCGGGTTCCTGTCCGGGTGCCTGCCCGGGTGCCTGCCCGGCGGCGACCGCCGGCGGTCGCCGCCTCGCGAGCAGGCATAGTGGTGCCTGCTGCTCGCCGTCCCTCCCCGCCCGTGCGCGACCCTTCCCTCCCGCGTTCGTTCCAGCGCCCTCCCGATCGGAGCATTTGGTGATCATCGGCCTCGTCACCGCTGTCGCAGCCTCGGCCTGCTACGGCACCGGCTCGGTTCTCCAGGCGGTCGGCTCCCGCCGATCGGCCCGGGAGGAGGCTGCTGCCCGCGGCCGCGAGGCCGGGATCACCGAGCACGGCGGACCGAGCCTTTCCTCCACCGCCAAGGCCGCTGTGACCTGGGAGTTCATCCTCGGGACGGTGCTCGACTTCATCGGCTTCGGGCTGGGCGCACTGGCCGCGCGGCTGCTCCCGCTGTTCCTCTCCCAGACGATCATCAGCGCCAACCTGGTGATCACCGCGGTGCTGAGCATCAAGCTGCTCAGCATCCGGCTCAAGCGCCCGGAGTGGGCGTCGATCGCCGTGCTCTGCGCGGCGCTGGTCCTGCTCGCGGTCGCCGCAGGACCGGAGGGCGGCCACTACGCGTCGCGGTCCTTCCACTGGTGGCTGCTGGGCATCACGCTGGTCGTGATCGTCGGCGGCAGCCTGCTGGTCCGGCGGATGGGCGCGAACGGCGCCATCGTGGCCGGTCTGCTCTCCGGCCTCGGGTTCGGCGCCCTCGGCGTCGGCGTCCGCATCCTCGACGGTGTGGACCCCTTCGACCTCGGCCAGCTGCTCTCCGACCCGGCGCTGTACGCGATCCTGGTCGGCGGCATCGGCGGTATGTACGTGCACACGGTCGCGCTGCAGATCGGCTCGGTGAACGGCGCCACCGCCGCGCTGGTGGTCGGCGAGACGGTCCTCCCCGGTGTGGTCGGCGTCCTGTGGCTCGGTGACTCCTCCAAGCCCGGCCTCGCCTGGCTCGGCGTCGTCGGCTTCGTCCTGGCCGTGGTCTCCGCCGTCGGCGTCGCGTACTTCGGGCAGGCCGAACAGGACATCGTCCAGGAGGAGCCGCGCCGCGACGAGGTCGGCAAGCGCTAGCGCGGCCGGTCCCGGGCCCGCGCCGCGGGGCGGGGCGGGCCGCCGCAGGGCGGGGCGCCGGCCGGGTGTGGCAGCGCGCTACCGCTCGCGCGGTACCCGCTGGCAGCGGGGGCAGAAGTAGCTGGAGCGGTTCATCCAGGCGGCGCGGCGGACCGGGGTGCCGCAGCGGCGGCAGGGTTCGCCCTCGCGGCCGTAGGCGTCCAGGTCGCGGGAGAAGTAGCCGCTCTCGCCGTTCACGTTGACGTACAGGCTGTCGAAGCTGGTGCCGCCGACCGCGAGGGCCGCGGTCATCACCTCGCGTGCGCTCGCCAGCAGGAGCGCGGCCTGCGGGCGGGTGAGGTTCGCGGTGGGGCGGTCGTAGTGCAGCCGGGAGCGCCAGAGCGCCTCATCGGCGTAGATGTTGCCGACACCGCTGATCAGGGTCTGGTCGAGCAGCGCCCGCTTGACGGTGGTGCGCTTGGCCCGCAGGGCGGTGAGGAAGGCGGCGTCGTCGAAGCGCGGGTCGAGCGGGTCGCGGGCGATGTGCGCGATGGAGACCGGGGTGGCCTCGGGATCGCCGTCCTCGGCCTCCTCCACGGCGAGGCCGCCGAAGGTGCGCTGGTCGACGAAGCGGAGTTCGCGTCCGCCGTCGCTGAAGCGCAGGCGGACCCGCAGGTGGATCTCGTCCGGCACGACCGGGTCCTGGACGAGGAGTTGGCCGCTCATACCGAGGTGGCCGATCAGCGAGAACCCCGAGTCGGCCAGCGGCACCCAGAGGTACTTGCCGCGCCGCTGGGCCTCGCCGAAGGTCGCACCGGTGAGCCTGGCGGTGAAGTCGGCGGCGCCGGCGGCCTGACGGCGGACGGCGCGGGGGTGGAGCACCTGAACGTCGGAGACCGTCCGGCCGGCGACCCAGTTCGCGAGCCCGCGCCGGACGACCTCTACCTCGGGGAGTTCGGGCACTTCGACAAGCCTCCGGCACACAGGGGTTGGGAGCAGGAAGGCTACTCCGTCCGCCGGGCGCACGGGCCCGGACCGGACGAAGCGGGATCAGGCGGAGCCGCCGCCGCGCGGGCTGTCGGCGTACTTCTCCTTGATCGCGCGCCAGGCGCTCTCCGCGGCCTTCTGCTCGGCTTCCTTCTTCGAGCGGCCGACGCCGCTGCCGAAGTCCTCGCCGGCCACCCGGGCCGCGGCGGTGAAGGTCTTCTCGTGGTCCGGTCCGGACTCCTCGACCACGTACTCGGGAACTCCGATGCCCGCCGAGGCGGTGAGCTCCTGAAGGCTGGTCTTCCAGTCCAGGCCGGCGCCGAGCTGAGAGGATTCCTCGATCAGCGGGTCGAACAGCCGGTGGACGAAGTCGGTTGCCGCGTCCAGGCCCTGGTCCAGGTAGACGGCGCCGATCACGGCTTCGACGGTGTCGGCGAGGATCGACGACTTGTCGCGTCCGCCGGTCCCCTCCTCGCCCTTGCCGAGCCGGATGAAGGTGCCGAGCTCAAGGCCACGGCCCACGTCGGCGAGCGCGCGGGAGTTGACCACCGCGGCGCGCAGCTTGGCGAGCGTGCCCTCGGGGACGTCCGGGTGGACGCGGTAGAGGGTGTCGGTCACCACCAGGCCCAGCACCGAGTCGCCGAGGAACTCCAGGCGCTCGTTGGTGGGCAGCCCGCCGTTCTCGTACGCGAACGAGCGGTGGGTCAGGGCACGTACCAGAAGGGCGCGCTCGAGTGTGTACCCGAGGCGCCCTTCCAGGACGTCGTATTCGGTCGAAGCCGGCCCGCCGGCCCTGCTTCCGTTGGTGGAAGCCGACTTGCGGGAGGAGTTTCCGTCCGACATCGATCCGTACACCCCGCCGATCAGACCGAGAGGACCTGGCGACGGTTGTACGTGCCGCAGCTCGGGCACGCGGTGTGGCCGAGCTTCGGCTCGTGGCAGCGGTCGCACGCCACGAGGGCCGGAACGACGGCCTTCCAGTTGGAACGGCGGTGGCGCGTGTTGCTGCGCGACATCTTCCGCTTCGGAACAGCCACGGCTACTTCTCCTGGTTCTCGGCGGCACCCTCACGGGTGTCGCTGTTCTTGATTCCGTCACCCTCGTCGCCGGGGGCGGCGGAGAGTCCCTGCAGAGCCGCCCACCGGGGGTCGGCGGCCTCGTGGTGGTGCGTCGGGTCGTCGCTCAGGCGCGCTCCGCATTCGGAGCACAGGCCCAGGCAGTCTTCCTGGCACACCGGCTGCAACGGCAGTGCGAGCACCACCGCGTCACGCAGCACCGGCTGCAGGTCGAAGTAATCGCCCTCCAGCCGGTAAGTCTCTTCGTCCGAGTCCTCGTCGAGCTCCTCGGCACCGGCCGTCCGGGCGCGGTGACGCTCGTCGGACTCCGGGTAGTAGAACAGCTCCTGGAAGTCCACGTCGATTTCGTCCTCGACGGGCTCCAGGCAGCGTACGCACTCGCCCTCGACGCGGGCCTCGGCGGTGCCCGTCACGAGCACGCCCTCGACCACCGACTCCAGGCGGAGTTCGAGCTTGATCTCGCTCTTCTCCGGTACGCCGATCACATCGATGATGCCCAGGCCCTCGGGGGCCTCCAGGGTGCGGACGACCTTGCGCAGCGATCCGGGGCGACGGCCGAGCTCGTGCGTGTCGAACACGAGGGGGTCGCGGTGGTCGAGGCGGTTCAAGGTGTCCTGACTTCCTGAGGCGGCACGCGTGCCTGCGTGGCGCGGGTGATTCGTACGATGTGCGGCGCTACGTATCGTGGCGATGCGCGGGCAGCCGGACAGCACCGGCGCGGAAAGGCCGGAGTGGTCAGACTACCGGAGAGTCCGGCCAGGCCCAACTTCGATGGCCCGCACCCGGCTCCCGGACCGCCGCGGGCAAGCCCCGGAGCAACCCCGGACCAGCTCCGGAACGACCCCGGAACGGCCCGGCGCAGCCGCGCGGCAGCCCGCGGGCCGCCTCGGGGCGGCCCACTGACGCCCCTACCGCCCGCCGAGCTCCCGCAGCCGGGTCATGTCGATCATGCTGGTGTCGAAGAAGCTGGTCTCGTCCAGACCCGGCTGCTGCTCGCCGTGCTGCTGCATGCCCGGCTGCATCCCCTGCGCGGGCACCTGCGGCGGCCCGGCGGGCGGCTGCGGGTAGCCGCCCGCCTCCGGCAGCGGCTGGCCCCAGGCGTCGTACTGCTGCCCGCCCTGCCCGCCGCCGTCGAAGCCGTGCTGCTGGTAGCCGTAGCCGTCCTGCTGATGCCCCTGCGCCGGGCCGGGGTACACCGGCTGCGGCTGCGGCTGGTAGCCGTACTGGTTGCCGTACGGGTCGGCCTGGCCCTGGCCCGCCTGGTCGTAGCCCGCGCCGTACACGTCGGCGTACTGCCCGCCGTCCGGGCCGGCCGGGTACTGGGCGGCGGCCGCGTACCGGTCCTCCCCGGGGGCCTGCCAGCCAGCGGCAGCCGGGGTCTGCTCGGACCAGTTCTGCTGTTGCGGGATGTCGGCGCGGTACCAGGGCTGCTCCTCGCCGTCCGCGTCGGGGGCGAAGCCGGCCGCGACGGCCTCGGCGCGGTCCTTGAGCTGCTGCGCCTCATCGGCGGCGGCCAGGTAGGCGCCCAGGTCGTCGATCGGCGCCTTGCCGAGGAGCTTGTCGCGGCCCTTGCCGACGGCCTCCAGGGTCTTGCTGAGCACCGTCTCCAGGGTGGCGAGCTTCACATCGACGTACTCGTCGACCTCGGGGCTCGGGCTGACCTGCGGCTGGAACTCCTCGCCGTCGCTCTCGCCGTTGTACTCGGTCTCGAACACGCTGGAGTCGCCGCGCAGCTTGGTACGGCCGCGGCCCACGGCGCCCAGGGTCTTGGTGAGCACAACCTCGAAGTTGGCGAGCTTGCTGTCCACGTAGTCGTCGGCCTCGGCGCGCTTGGCCGTCACCTCGGCGCGGGCCTCGGCGAGGATGCGGTCCGCCTCGGCCTGGGCCCGGCGGACCACTTCGGTGTCCGAGATCAGCGAACCGCGCTCGGCGTGCGCGCCGTGGATGATCCGCTCGGCCTCGGCCTGGGCGTCGGCGACGACCTGCTCGTGGTCGGCCATCACCGACTGCGCCTGGGCCAGCTCGGCGGGCAGCGAGGCCCGCAGCTCCTGGAGCAGTCCGACCAGTTCGGCGCGGTTCACCACACAGGAGGCCGACATGGGCATCGAGCGGGCGTTCTCGACGGCCGCGACGATCTCGTCGACCTTGTTCTGCACGTCCACGGGGGGTCCACTTTCCGTGTGCCGCCGACTTCCGGCGGAGGCAGGCCCGGCGCGGTGCACCTCACCGCAGGGCAGGGATACAGACTGTACGGCCACTGCGGGGGGAGCTCACAACGCCCGGGCCCGCCCGGCCACCCGGGAGGGGGACAGGTGGTGACGAACCGGCAGAAACGGACACAAGGCCCTACTCGGCGGCCCGCCGCTCGGCGATCCGCTCCACCAGCCGCCGGTGCACCACCTCGGGCAGCAGGTGGGAGACGTCGCCGCCGTAGCCCGCGACCTCCTTGACCAGGCTGGAGGAGAGGAAGCTGTACGTCGGCGAGGTCGGCACGAACAGCGTCTCGACACCGCTCAGGCCGTGGTTCATCTGGGCCATCTGGAGCTCGTAGTCGAAGTCGCTGACCGCCCGCAGCCCCTTGATGATCGCGGGGATGCCGCGCTCACGGCAGAAGTCCACCAGCAGACCGCTGTGCGACTCGACCTCGATGTTCCCGTACCGGGCGGTGGTCTCCTCGATCAGCGCGATGCGCTCCTCGACCGAGAACATGCTCTGCTTGCTCCGGTTGACCGCCACCGCGACATGGACCACGTCGTACAGCTTCGAGGCCCGCTCGATGATGTCGAGATGGCCGTTGGTGATGGGGTCGAACGACCCGGGACAGACGGCGCGGCGCATGACGTGTGCTCCCTTGTGGGGTCCGGTACGGCGGGTGGTCGGGTACGGCGGGGTGGTCCGTTACGACGGGGTGCTCCGGTGCTGCGTGGGTCCGGTGGCCGCGGCCGACGGGCCCGCGGTCACAAGGTCACAACCGGGGGGCCTCGGCGGCGGCGCGACCGTACCAGAGGGTCCCCTCGCCGTACCGGCGCGAGCGCAGCACGTCGAAGCCCTCGGGCCAGCCGAACTCACCGCCCCTGGTGCTGCGCTCCACGGTGACGAGTGCGTCCGCCGCGAGCCAGCCCCCGGCGCTCATTGTGATCAGCATCTCGCGGACCTCGTCGTCCGTGACGACGTACGGAGGGTCGAGGAAGACCAGGTCGTACGGGGCCTCGGGGGCCCGTCCGGCGATCACCCGCTCCGCCCGGTCGGCCCGCACCTCGGCGCCGGGCAGGTCGACGATCCTGACGTTCTCCCGGATCACCCGGACGGCCTGGCCGTCCGCCTCGACCAGCAGGACGTGCTCAGCACCGCGCGAGAGCGCCTCCAGGCCCACCGCGCCGGAGCCGCCGAACAGGTCGAGCATCCGGGCGCCGTGGAGTGTGCCGCGCAGCGACTCCAGGGTGGAGAACATCGCCTCGCGGGCCTTGTCGGAGGTCGGGCGGGTGCCCCGGCCGGGCGGTACGGCCAGGCGGCGGCCGCCGGCCACCCCGGCGATCACGCGGGTCATCTGCTGCGGAGTCCTTTCGTGGCGGAGCCCCGCCGGCCGGCGGGGCTCCCCCATTCAAGCGCGCTTCACCCCCCGATGCGTCACTCGGCGGGCGCCACCGCCCCCAGCAGCGCCGGAGAGGCGTAGCGGGACCAGGACAGGCAGCCGTCGGGCGGGCAGAACTCCGGACGGCGCGGGTCGTGGCCGAGTTCGCGCAGCTTGGTGCGGACGGAGTCGGGCGTACGGCCGAAGCGGGCGGCGATCCGGGCGATGGTCTCGCTCTCGTGGAAGCGCCGGACCAGCTCCTCCTCGTGCTGCGGCACCCAGGGCGCGCCGTGGCCGGGGTAGAGCTCGCGCAGCACGTCACGGTCGGGGATGGGCTCGGAGACGTCGGCGACGATCGCCAGGGCGCGCAGCGCGCGGTTGAGCGCGATGCGCAGCGAGGCGACGTCCTCCACCGGCAGGCGCAGCTTGCCCGAGGCCAGCGGCGCGGAGGCGGCACCCTCGCGCCAGCCGGTCAGGGTGAGGGTGACCTCGCGGTCGTCCTCGCTGGCGAGTTCGATCCTGAAGACCTTGTCGCCGAGCGGGAGCTCGTTGAGATGACGGAATGCCATGGCAGGACCCCCAAGTGTCGTGCCAGGAACGCACATTGATGATGCGTCCTGAACAACTACATTCTCTCGCGGGGCACTGACAATCGAGCGGCTCCGGCCGCCGGGTTCAGCCCTTCTCCAGGTACTCCGCACGGTCCTCGTCGAGCAGGCCGGCGAGGGCGGTGCGCAGGTCGGGGTGGTCGGCCAGGGAGGGGTCGGCGGCGACCAGCGCGGCGGCCTCGGCCCGGGCGGCGACGATGACCTCCTCGTCCTCCAGCACGGAGAGCACCTTCAGCGAGGACTTCACCCCGGACTGGGCCTGGCCCAGCACATCGCCCTCGCGGCGCTGTTCGAGGTCGATCCGGGAGAGCTCGAAGCCGTCCAGGGTGGCGGCGACGGCGTCGAGGCGGGCCCGGGCGGGGCTGAGCGCCGGCATGTCGCTCACCAGCAGGCACAGACCCGGTGCGCTGCCCCGGCCGACCCGCCCGCGCAGCTGGTGGAGCTGGGAGACGCCGAAACGGTCTGCGTCCATGATCACCATCGCGGTGGAGTTGGGGACGTTGACGCCCACCTCGATGACGGTGGTGGCGACCAGCACGTCCACCTGGCCGGCGGCGAAGCGGCGCATCACGTCGTCCTTGGCGTCGGGCTGGAGCCGCCCGTGCAGGATGTCGATCCGCAGCCCGGCCAGCGGGCCCTTGGCGAGCGTGTCGGCGGTCTCCAGGACGGCGAGCGGCGGCCGGCGGTCGTCGCTCGCGGCGCCCAGGTCCTCCGGGTCGTCGGGCTGCGCCCGGCGCTTCCTGGCGGCGGCCTTGGGGTCGGCGGTGTCCTCGTCCCCGATCCGGGGGCAGACCACGTACGCCTGGTGGCCCTTGCCGACCTCCTCGCGGACCCGCTCCCAGGCCCGGGCCAGGAAGTTGGGCTTCTCCACGGCGGGCACCACATGGGTGGAGATCGGCGAGCGGCCGGCCGGCAGCTGGTCGAGGACGGAGGTCTCCAAGTCCCCGAAGACCGTCATGGCGACGGTGCGCGGGATCGGGGTGGCCGTCATCACCAGCAGGTGCGGTGGCTGCTCGCCCTTGGCGCGCAGGGCGTCGCGCTGCTCGACGCCGAAGCGGTGCTGCTCGTCGACGACGACCAGGCCGAGATCCTGGAACTGGACCTTGTCCTCGATCAGGGCGTGCGTGCCGATGGCGATGCCGGCGTCCCCGCAGGCCATGTCGAGCAGGGCCTGGCGGCGGGCCGGGACGCCCATCGAGCCGGTGAGCAGCACGACCTTCGTCCCGAGGTCGGAGCCGCCGAGCATGCCGCCCTCGGCCAGGTCCCCCATCATCTCGACGATGGAGCGGTGGTGCTGCTGGGCGAGCACCTCGGTGGGCGCCAGCAGGACGGCCTGCCCGCCCGCGTCGACGACGCTCAGCATCGCGCGCAGCGCGACCAGGGTCTTCCCGGAGCCGACCTCGCCCTGGAGCAGCCGGTGCATCGGGTGGGCGGTCGCGAGGTCGGCGAAGATCTCGGCGCAGACGCATCGCTGGCCGTCGGTGAGGGTGAACGGCAGCCGGGCGTCGAAGGCGTCCAGCAGGCCGCCGGCGCGGGCCGGGCGGGGCACGGCGGGCAGGGCGGAGTCGGCGGCGCGGCGCTGGGCCAGCGCGACCTGGAGGACGAAGGCCTCGTCCCAGCGCAGCCGGCTCTGGGCCCGCTCGCGGTCGGCGTGGGTGCGCGGGCGGTGGATCAGCTCCAGCGCCTCGGGCAGCGGGATCAGCCGGTGCTTGTCGCGCAGCTCGGCGGGCAGCGGCTCGCCGACGCCCTCCCAGCCGGTGGCGGTGAGGCTGTCGAGGGCCATCTCGACGCACTGGGCGAGCTTCCAGGTCGGCACCTGGGCGCTGGCGGGGTAGACCGGGATCATCCGGCCGGCGAACTTCTCGACCGCTCCGCTGCCCTCGGACTCGTCCAGCAGCTGGTAGTCGGGGGCGGCGAGCTGGCGGGTGCGGTTGAACAGGCCGACCTTGCCGGCGAACAGGCCCTGGGCGCCGGGGCGCAGTTCCTTCTGCCGCCAGCCCTGGTTGAAGAACACCAGGCTGAGCCGGCCGCGCCCGTCGGTGACCACGACTTCGAGGCGGTCGCCCCGGCGGGCCTTGAACGGGATGAGGGTGACCTTCTCGATCCGGGCGAGCACGGTGACGTGCTCGTCGACCTCCAGGTCGTCCAGGCTGGTGAGCTGCCCGCGCTCGGCGTAGCGGCGCGGGTAGTGGTGCAGCAGGTCGCCGACCGTGCGCAGCTTGAGGCTGTCGGCGAGCACCTTGGCGGTGCGGTCGCCGACCAGCTTGGTCAGGGGTTCGTCGAGTGCGGCCATCACGCCCCCAATTGGACACCAGCCGACCGACAACCGGTGCGCTCCCACCCCGCTGCCGTCCGGCGGCCCGCCCGCGACCGCGCCCGGGAGCGCCGTCCCGGAGCCCGTCCGTCCGCTACTCCACCCCGATGAGCAGCGGGGCGGACTCCTGGCCGCCCTCGAAGACGACCGCGTCCACCTCCGGCCGCTGCCGGCGGGCGTGCGCGACGAGCTGCTCGGCGAGGCCCTCGGGCGCCCCCTCGCCGAGGATCAGGGTGACGAGTTCGCCGCCTGCCGCGAGCATCCTGGCGAGCACCGCCTCGCCGGTGGCACCGAGGTCGCGGCCGATCAGGGCGACGTCGCCGTCGATCAGGCCGAGTACGTCGCCGGCCTGGCAGACGCCGGCCATCGTCCAGGACTCCCCCTCGGCGACGGCGAGTTCGGCGTACCGGGTGGCGCCGGCGGCCGAGGTCATCGCGACCACGTCCTCGTCGAAGCGGCGGGAGGCCTCGTGCACGGCGAGCGCGGCCAGGCCCTGCACGGGCGAGCGGGTGGGCAGAACGGCGATCCGTACGCCCTCCTCGCGCAGCTGGTCGGCGGCGGCCCCGGCGGCGGCGCGCAGCTCGGGATCGTTGAGCAGGACGACGACCTCGCGCGAGCCGGCCCGGCGGACGGCGGCGGCGAGTTCGGCACTGGCCGGTGGCCGGTCCGGGTCGGCGTGCAGCACGGCAGCGCCGGCCTGCTCGCAGAGCTCGGCGAGTCCGGCGCCGGAGACCACGCTGAGCACCGTCCGGCCGCGCGGTTCGGACGGGCCGGCGGCCCGGGCGGAGCCGGCCCGGGCGGCGGCCTCGGCGAAGTGGGTGATCCGGATCTGGTACGGCCGGCCCGCCTCGACGCCCGCCTCGACGGCGGCGCCCGCGTCGTCGACGTGCACGTGGACGTTCCACAGGCCGTCGCCGCCGCCGACCACCAGCGAGTCGCCGAGGCCGGCGAGCCGCTCCCGCAGGGCGGGCAGGGCGTGGTCGGGGGCGTCCAGCAGGTAGATGACCTCGAAGGCGGGGTGGCCGGGGCCGGGCGGGCGGACGTGGTCCTCGCAGCTCTGGGCGAAGCGGTCGCGCTCGGCGTCCGACATGGTTTCGCGCAGGGCGACCGGGCCCATCGGGTGGTGGCCGGCGACGGCGTCGGCGAGCGCGCCGAGGACGGCGACCAGGCCGCGCCCGCCGGCGTCCACCACCCCGGCCTCGGCGAGTACGGCGAGCTGGTCGGGGGTGCGCAGCAGGGCCCGGCGGGCGGCGCGGTAGGCGGTGTCGGCGACCTGGGCGAGGCCGCCGTCGGCCGCGGCGGCCTCCTCGGCGGCGGTGGCGGCGACGGTGAGCAGGGTGCCCTCGACGGGGTCCGCGACGGCCTGGTAGGCGGCCTCGGCGGCCCGCAGCAGGGCGGCACGAAGGTCGTCGGCGCCGCCGCCGCGGGTGGCCAGGGTCTCGGCCGTGCCGCGCAGCCACTGCGCGAGGATCACACCGGAGTTGCCGCAGGCGCCGATCAGCGCGCCCTTGGCCATCGCCCTGGCCGCCTCCCCGAGGTCCGGTCCCTCGGCGCCGGCAGCCGGGGCGGGCTCGGAGCGGTCGGCGAACCGGCTCTCCACGGCGGCGGCGGCCGATTCCACGGTCAGGTAGAGATTGGTGCCGGTGTCACCGTCGGGGACGGGGTAGACGTTGAGTGCGTCGATCTCCTCGCGGGCCTGACCGAGCGCGCGCAGTGCCAGCTGGCACCAGGTGCGCACGGCCGGGGCGTCGAGCGTGTGCAGCACCAGGTCTCCTCCGGGTGGAACGCCGCGACGGCTTCAGGGTGAACTGCGGGCGGCAAGGGGCGATGCTGGCAGGTTATCGGGGGCGACCCGGGAGCGGCCCTCCTGCCTGCGCGGATGCTCGTCCGGTCGGGGTCGGGGCGCCGGACGTGGTAGTTTCGTTGAACGGAAGCAAGCGTTGTATGCTCTTCCGGTTGCCTGGAACAATCTGGGCTCACCCCTTGATCCGGTCCGGTCCACGTGAGTGGCCCGTTGGTTCAGTCGGGGTTTTCGAACGTAAATGATCTGAAGTCTTGGAGTGACTCCTGTGGCTGCCAACTGCGACGTCTGCGGCAAGGGGCCGGGCTTCGGCAACAACATCTCCCACTCGCACCGCCGTACCCGTCGTCGTTGGAACCCCAACATCCAGACGGTGCGCGCTGTGATCGGGCGGACGCCGAAGCGGCTCAACGTCTGCACCTCGTGCATCAAGGCCGGTAAGGTCTCGCGCTGACGCGCAGACCGGTACGCCGGTCCTCCAGTCAGCCGGTTCATCCTCGGATGGACCGGCTTTCTGTCGTCCTGCGAGACATCTCGAACACCGTCGGCCCGGGGCTCCACCCCCGGGCCGACGGTGTTCGCGGCTTTCAGCGCCAGCGCCAGGCGTGATCCACCGGGCCGATGCCCGCGCCGAGCGCGAAGCCGCCCGCGATCGCGCCGGTGACGTACTCCTTCGCCGCCGCGACGGCATCCGGCATCGCCAGGCCCTTGGCGAGCTCGGCGGCGATCGAGCTGGCCAGGGTGCAACCGGTGCCGTGGGTGTGCCGGTTGTCGTAGCGGGGCGCGCGGTACCAGTACTGCTCACCGGCGCCGCCGTACAGCAGGTCGGCGGCCTCGCCCTCCAGGTGGCCGCCCTTGACCAGCACCCAGCGCGGGCCGAGGTCGAGCAGCGCCTGCGCGGCGGCGGGCATGTCGCCCTCGCCCGTGACGGTGAGACCGGTGAGCTGTGTCACCTCGTGCAGGTTGGGCGTGGCCAGCGTGGCGACGGGCAGCAGCCGCTCCCGTACGGTGGCGACGGCCTCGGCGGCGAGCAGCGCGTCACCGTGCTTGGAGACGCCGACCGGGTCGACCACCACCGGGGCGTCGATGCCGGCGAGCAGCTCGGAGACGGTCTCGACCAGCTCGATCGAGGCGAGCATGCCGGTCTTGACGGCCTGCACGCCGATGTCGTCCACCACGCTGCGGAACTGGGCGCGGACGGCCTCGGCGGGCAGCTCCCAGTAGCCCTGCACACCGAGCGAGTTCTGCGCGGTGACGGCCGTGATGACGCTCATACCGTGCACGCCGAGCGCGAGCATCGCCTTGAGGTCGGCCTGGATGCCGGCGCCGCCGCCGGAGTCCGAGCCGGCGACGGTGAGCACCCGGGGAGGGGCGGCGGCGGGAGCGGGAGAGGGTGGCAGGAGGGGCATGGGCCCAACCTACCGGGCCCGGGTCAGAGCACGGCTTCGGATTCCGTCCAGCGGTCCGCCGGCACCGTCTTGAGCTTGGTGATCGCCTCGGCGACCGGGACCAGCTCGACGGCCGAGCCGCGCAGCGCGGTGAAGTAGCCGAAGGCGCCCTTGTGGACGGCCTCCACGGCGTGCCAGCCGAAACGGGTGGCGAGCACCCGGTCGCGGGCGGTGGGGGTGCCGCCGCGCTGGGTGTGGCCGAGGATGACGGGCCTGGCCTCCTTGCCGAGCAGGTCCTCCAGCTCGTGGGCGAGCCGGGTGCCGATGCCGCCGAAGGTCTGGTGGCCGTACTGGTCGACGCCGCCGTGGTCGAAGCGCAGCGTGCCGGGCAGCGGCGCCGCGCCCTCGGCGACGGCGATGATGGCGAAGGTCTTGCCGCGTTCGAAGCGGTCCTCGACCATCCTGGCGACGGCCTCGATGTCGAAGGGCTTCTCGGGGATCAGGATGCCGTGGGCGCCTGCGGCCATGCCCGCGGTCAGGGTGATCCAGCCGGTGTGCCGGCCCATCAGCTCGACGACCATCACCCGCTGGTGCGACTCGGCGGTGGTCTTCAGCCGGTCGATGGCCTCGGTGGCGACGTGCACGGCGGTGTCGAAGCCGAAGGTGACGTCGGTGGCGGCGATGTCGTTGTCGATGGTCTTGGGCACGCCGACCACCGGCAGCCCGGCGTCGCTGAACAGCTTGGCCGCGGTGATCGTGCCCTCGCCGCCGATCGCGATCAGGGCGTCGATGCCGACGTTGCGGGCCAGCGTCCTGGCGTTGTCGACGGCCCAGTTGATCCGCTCGCGCTGCACCCGGGCGGAGCCCAGGATGGTGCCGCCGAGGGTGAGCAGGCCGGTGACGTCGTCGTGCGAGACGGGCCTGGACCGGCCCTCGATCAGGCCGAGGAAGCCGTCCTCGATCCCGATGATCTCGTCGCCGTGCACGTCGGTGCCCCGGTGCACCACCGACCGGATCACCGCGTTGAGTCCGGGGCAGTCGCCGCCGCTGGTCAGGACGCCGATTCGCATGGTGGCTGAGCTCTCCCGCTCCGTGGGCGTGGGCCCCCGGGTAGATGGACGCCGGTCGTCCACCCGGCCGCGGTGGGGCCGGCCGGCAGGCGGTGGACAATCCGGGCAAGACCTGACATTGATCGCAAGCCTACGCGCTTCACCCGCTGCCGAGCCCATTCCCCGCCCGCGCCAAGGTCACTCGGCGCAGAACGCGCGGGGCCGGCCCCGACACCGGGACCGGCCCTCCGTTAGACGCTCATCCGCTCGGCGCTGCGCAGCCCCGGGCGGCCCCGCTCACTCGGCGAAGTGGTCCCAGCCGCCGATCCGGTCCCACGGCGCACCGTCGACCGTCACCCTTCCCACGCCCCCGACGGTCGGCGCCCCCACCCCGCGCGGCGAGTTGGTCCTGCGCACCACCTCGCCGACGACCCGCCAGCGGGCGGGCAGTTGGACGGCGGCGGGGAAGGTCGCCACGATCGCGTGGTCCTCCCCACCGGAGAGCACCCAGACCAGCGGGTCGACCCCGACCGCCTGCCCGATGTCGGACATCTGCGCGGGGATGTCGAAGTC
Source organism: Kitasatospora sp. NPDC050543 (assembly GCF_044457565.1). NCBI lineage: Bacteria > Bacillati > Actinomycetota > Actinomycetes > Kitasatosporales > Streptomycetaceae > Kitasatospora > Kitasatospora sp. NPDC050543. Next base: position 85,743 of record NZ_JBITGZ010000025.1, read on the forward strand.
GGCGGCGCGCAGGTCGATGTCCACACCGCTGGCCTTGGCCACGTGGCCGAGGTCGGCGACCAGGCCGTCACTCACGTCGATCATCGCGGTGGCGCCCAACTCGGCCGCGGCCGGGCCGGCGTGGTACGGCGGCTCGGGGCGGCGGTGCGCCTCGACGAACGCGCGCGGCGAGCGGAAGCCGCGCTGGAGGACGGTGAGCCCGGCCGCCGACCAGCCCAGCCAGCCGGTCACCGCGACCACGTCGCCGACCTGCGCGCCGGCGCGCGTCACGGCTTCGCGCCCCTGGAGGTCCCCGAGCGCCGTGATGGCCAGTGTGATGGTGTCGCCGCGCACCACGTCGCCGCCCACCACCGTCGCCCCGGCGACCTGGCACTCGTCGCGCAGCCCGTCCATCAGTTCGGTGGCCCAGGTGGTGGGCAGGTCCGCGGGCGCGACCAGGCCGAGCAGTATCGCGGTGGGCACCGCACCCATCGCCGCGATGTCGGCGAGGTTCTGCGCGGCGGACTTGCGGCCCACGTCGTACGCGGTGGACCAGTCCCGGCGGAAGTGCCGGCCCTCGATCAGGACGTCGGTGGTGGCCACCACCCGGCCGTCCGGCGTCCTGACCACCGCGGCGTCGTCCCCCGGGCCAAGGACGACGGCCGGGGTGAGCGGCAGCCTGGCGGTCAGCTCCTTGATGAGTCCGAACTCGCCGAGCTCGCCCACGGTCCCCTGCATGTGCCGTCCTCTCACGTCTTCCGGCAGCGGCCCCGAGCCCCTGCGGTTGTGCGCTCCCCCGCGCGCAGCGTACGCCCTCCGGCGGTGCGCGGGTCTCCCCTCCCCGCCCTGCTGCGCGGTAGCGTGGTGATCAGACTGCCGGTGAGCCCACACCACTGCACCCCTGCGGGCGATCACGGCGGCGATCTCCGTACCCAGCCGCCGGGAGGTCCTCGTGGTACAGGCATACATCCTGATCCAGACGGAGGTGGGCAAGGCCACGGCCGTGGCCCAGGCCATCTCCGAGATCAACGGCGTCCTGCAGGCCGAGGACGTCACCGGGCCGTACGACGTGATCGTGCGCGCCGAGGCCGACAGCGTGGACGATCTGGGCCGCCTGGTCGTCGCCCAGGTCCAGCAGGTCGAGGGCATCACGAGGACCCTGACCTGTCCGGTGGTCCATCTGTAGCCCGGCTACCATCGGCGGGTGGCCCCGACCATCCGTGTACCCCGTGTCCTGAGCGCACTGCCGGCCCCCGTCCGGTGGGCCGCGCCGCCCGTCGCGCTGCTCGGGTGCATCGGGCTGCTGCTCGCCGACTGGAGTGCGCCCGCCGAGATCGTGGTGCCCGAGCCGGGGGCCCGGGCCGCCTCGTACTGCCGGGCGCTGGCCGAGGCGCTGCCGCAGACGCTGCTCGGGCACCCGCGCAAGGACCCGTCCCCGGCCTCGCCGTACGTCGCGGTCTGGGACAGCTCGCCGCGGACGGTGCTGCGCTGCGGGGTGCCGCGGCCGGACGCGCTGGACGACGCCGGCGAGACCAAGTACCCCGAGGTGAACGGCGTGGTCTGGTTCCCCCAGCGCGACCGCGACGGCGGTGTCCGCTTCACCACCACGCTGCGCCGGGCCAACGTCGAGGTGTACGTCCCCGCCGGCGCGTACCCCGACCAGCTCGAACCGCCGTCCGCCCTGGCGGACGTGGTCAGGGACAACGTCCCGCAGTAGCGCGGCCGCTGTGCGAGGGGCCCGGGGCAGCGCGCCCCGGGCCCCTCGCGTGCGGGCTCAGCGCAGGCCGGTCGAACGGCGCAGCGCGGCCTGGAGCAGGCGGTCGATCAGCTCCGGGTACGCCAGGCCGCTGGCCTGCCACATCTTCGGGTAGGCCGAGATGGGGGTGAAGCCGGGCATGGTGTTGATCTCGTTGCACATCCAGCTGCCGTCCTCGAGCAGGAAGAAGTCGACCCGGGCCAGGCCCTCGCAGTCGAGCGCCTCGAAGGCGGCGATCGCCTGGCGCTGGATCTCGGCGGTCTCCTCGGCCGTCAGCCGGGCCGGGATCTGCACCTCGGAGGAGTCGATGTACTTGGCCTCGAAGTCGTAGAACTCGTAGCCGCCGCCGACCAGGATCTCAGCGGGCACGCTGGCGCGCGGGCCGTCCTCGAACTCCAGAACCGCGCACTCGATCTCACGGCCCGAGACCCCGGCCTCGATGATCACCTTGGGGTCGTGCCGGCGCGCCCCGTCGATCGCGGCGTCCAGCTCGGCGAGGTCCTTGACCTTGGTGATGCCCATGCTGGAACCGGCCCGGCAGGGCTTGACGAACAGCGGCAGGCCGAGGCCTGCGACCCGCTCGCGGACGGCCGCGCGGCCGGCCTCGGACTCCCACTCGCGCGGGCGCACCACGGTGTAGCTGCCGACGCCGATCCCGTGCGACTCCAGGATCCGCTTGGTGAACTCCTTGTCCATGCCGACCGCGCTGGCCAGCACGCCGTTGCCGACGTACGGCACGCCGGAGAGCTCCAGCAGGCCCTGCAGCGTGCCGTCCTCGCCCCACGGGCCGTGCAGCAGCGGCAGGACCACGTCGACCTCGCCGAGCGCCTTCGGCACCGCACCCGGCTCGCTCCAGACCACCTCGCGGCTGTCCGGGCTGAGCGGCAGCGCCACCTGGCCCTCGATCGACTCGGCGACCTGCGCGACGTCCGGCAGCACGCCGTCGGTGATGGCCATCCGGGCGGGTTCGTCGCTGACCAGTGCCCAGCGGCCCTCATGGGTGATGCCGATCGGCAGCACCTCGTACTTGTCACGGTCGATGGAGCGCAGCACGCTGCCCGCGGTGGAGACCGAGATGGCGTGCTCGGAGCTGCGGCCGCCGAAGACGATCGCCACGCGCGGCTTGGCGGCGGCAGCGGACTGGTTCGGGGGGGTCTGTTCGATGCTCATATCGGGCATGAGACTACCGTGCGAGCCATTTCGCGAGTGGTACGCGCCGCCGCGGCCGACGTCACCGGCGCTCCGGCTTCGCCGAACGCGCCATCAGCGCGGCCAACACCTCCTGGGTGGGCCGCCCGTTGTGTACCACGTCCACCACGGCCTCGACGATCGGCATCTCGACGCCGCTGCGCCGGGCCAGGTCGAGCACCGACTCGCAGGACTTCACGCCCTCCGCGGTCTGCTTGGTGGCCGCGATGGTCTCCTCCAGCGACATCCCGCGCCCGAGGTTGGTCCCGAAGGTGTGGTTGCGCGAGAGCGGCGAGGAGCAGGTCGCGACCAGGTCGCCCATCCCGGCGAGCCCGGCGAAGGTGTACGGGTCCGCGCCGAGCGCGAGCCCGAGCCTGGTGGTCTCGGCCAGGCCGCGGGTGATCAGCGTGGCCTTGGTGTTGTCGCCCAGGCCCATGCCGTCCGCCATGCCGACCGCCAGGCCGATCACGTTCTTGACCGCCCCGCCCAGCTCGCAGCCGACCACGTCGGTGTTGGTGTACGGGCGGAAGTACGGTGTGTGGCAGGCCGTCTGGAGGCGCTTGGCGACCACCTCGTCGGCGCAGGCCACCACACTCGCGGCGGGCTGCCGGTTGGCGATCTCCCGGGCCAGGTTGGGACCGCTGACGACCGCCACCCGCTCCGCGGGCACCCCGGCGACCTCGGCGATCACCTCGCTCATCCGCTTGGCGGTGCCGAGCTCGATCCCCTTCATCAGGCTGACGAGTACCGTCTGCGGCTCCAGCAGCGGCGCCCAGCCGGCCAGGTTCTCCCGCAGCGTCTGCGAGGGCACCGCCAGCACCGCGAACTCCGCGCCGGCCAGCGCGTCGGCCGCGTCGGTGGTCGCCCGGATCGCGCCCGGGAGCGTGACGCCGGGCAGGTAGTCGGGGTTGACGTGCGTCGCGTTGATCGCGTCGACCAGCTCCTGACGGCGGCCCCACAGGGCCACCTCGCAGCCCGCGTCGGCGAGGATCATCGCGAACGCGGTACCCCACGAACCGGTACCGAACACGGCGCAACGGGTCACTTGCTGCTCTCCTCGGTGGTGCTGTCGTCGTTCCCGGCCCGGCCTGCGGCGGGGCCGTCGGCCGCCCGCTCCCGCTTGGCGGCGGCGGCCGTGGCCCGGGCCCGGGAGGCGGTGCGCATGTCGTAGCGCTCGGCGGGCGCCCGCTCGCCGCGGATGCCGGCCAGCACCTCGGTGATCGCCGCCATGATGTCCTCGGTGGCCTCCCGCAGCACCTGCGCGGTCAGCTCCTGGCCCTGATAGCGGCTCAGGTCCACCGGCGGACCGGCGGCCACGACCACCTTGTGCCGGGGGAAGAGGTTGAACTTGCCCTTGCCGGAGCCACCCCGGCCGTACGGCGGGATGATCTCGTGCGCACCCCAGTGCGCCACCGGGATCACCGGCGCGCCGGTCATCAGCGCGACCCGGGCGACGCCGCTCTTGCCGGTCATCGGCCACAGGTCGGGATCCCGGGTGAGCGTGCCCTCGGGGTAGAACTGCACGCACTGCCCGGCGTTCACCGCGTCGATGGCCGCCCGGAACGCCTGCGCGGCGTCGGTGGACTCGCGGAACACCGGGATCTGGCCGGTCTTGCGCAGCATGAAGCCGATGAACGGCACCGAGAACAGCGCGGCCTTGCCCAGTATCCGCGGCGGCCGGCCGCTGTTGTACTGCCAGTGTGCGTAGACCACCGGATCGATGATCGAGTTGTGGTTCACCGCGGCGATGAAGCCACCCTCCTTGGGGAGGTGCTCCCAGCCCCGCCAGTCCGGCTTCACCAGCGCGGTCGTCACCGGCTTCACCAGCACGGCCGCGAAGCGGTACCAGATGCCGTAGTCGGCGTTGCCGAAGCGCGCGTACGAGCGGCGGGCCACCCCAGGTCCTCCTCGTCAGGTGCGGCACGTGGGGTGCCGCAGGTCGGTCGCCTCCCGGCGTCCCCGGCTCGGCGGGGGCCGGCGCCCGGGTCGCGGGCGCGCAACAGTCTCGCCCGGCCGGTCACCGGCTGTCGAGCGGCCCCCCTGACCGGCCCGGCTCACGTGACCAATCGCACGTCAGACCGGGCAGCGCAGCCTGGCGGGGGCTCCGGGACCGGCGCCACAATGGCGCCGATGACCCAGCACACGGTACGCCCCAGCGGCCCTCCCGCGCCCCTCGCACCCGCCGACGGCTGGTCGCTCGTACTCCCGCTCAAGCCGCTCGCGCTCGCCAAGAGCCGGCTCGCCCCCTTCGCCGGGCCCCACCGCGCCCACCTGGCACTCTGCTTCGCACTGGACACCGTCGACGCGGCGCTGAACTGCCCGGGCGTGTCCCGGGTCCTGGTGGTCACCCGGGACGGCGCGGCGGGCGACCGGCTGGCGGCGCTCGGCGCAGTGGTGCTCGGGGACGAACCCGGCGGCGGCCTCAACACCGCGTTGGCGCACGGCGCCGCGTACGCGCGCTCCCTGGCCCCCTACGCGCCCTTGGCCGCGCTCTCCGCGGACCTGCCCGCACTGCGGAGCGCCGAACTCGCCCGGGTGCTGGCCGCCGTGCCCCACGGCGGCCGGGCCTTCCTCGCCGACAGCCCGGGCATCGGCACCACCCTGCTCGCCTGCTCCCCCGGCAGTGCGCTGCGCCCGGCCTTCGGCGGCGGCTCCCGCGCCCGCCACGCGGCGGGCGGGGCACGGGAGCTGCGGCTGGCGGACGTCCCCTCGGTGCGCCGGGACGTCGACACCGGCGAGGACCTGGCGCAGGCCCTCGCCCTCGGCGTCGGCCCGTACACCGCGGCCGCCGCCGCGGCGCTCGCCTGAGCGGGCCCGCCACCACGTCACCGGCCCCTCGGCGCCCTCACGCTGTCACCGGCCCCGTGCTGCCCGCCCGGCGCCGACGGCCCGCGGCAGGGCACGGAGCGCTCGCTATGCTGCTCCCATGCAGGCCACCGCGTTCACCTTCGACCCCGACACCCGCGCGGGCTCCGTGCTGCTCGACGACGGGACTCCGGTGCCCTTCGACGCGGCCGCCTTCGACGCCGGCGGTCTGCGGCTGCTGCGCCCCGGCCAGCGGGTGCGGATCCGCACCGAGGGCGAGGGCGAGGCCCGCCGGGTGGTCTTCCTGACCCTGCAGACCTTCCCCGACCCGGCCGCCTGACCCTCGGCCCGAGCCGCCCGCCCCCTGAGCTTGAGCCGCCGGGGTCGCCCGGCCCACGGCACCCGCCGGGCCTCAGGCCGGCCGGACGCTGACGGTGTGCAGCCGGCCCGCCATGCTGAACGTCAGTCTCAACTGGCCGTCGCGCTCCAGGAATGCCGCCACCCGCTCGACCGCGTCAGGCCCGAGGAAGTAGCGGTACGCCTCGTGCTGGACCCACCCCAGCGGCAGCACCCGCAGGGCCTGCCACAGCGCGTTCAACGCGTCGGGCAGCTGACTGAACGTCGCCGGCCCGGTGATGTCCTCGATCTCCACCGTCACGGCCGTACCCCGCCTCTTGCTGCTCACCCTGGCTGCTCCCCTGCCTCGTCGAGTTCGGCCCAGACGGCCTGGGCCTCGTCCGTGTACCGGTGTCCGTAGCGGTCGGCGGCGGCCAGCGCGTCGAGTACGGCCTCGTGGGCCTCCTCGGACAGCTCCTGCGGCAGCGGCGCGTCCACCCGGTAGCCGCCCTCGGGGCGGCGGGTGAGGCGCACCCGGGTGCCGGTGGCCGCGGCGAGGCGGATCGCGAGGTCAAACGCCCTGGTGGTGCGCACGCAACGACTCTCCCCGCCAACAGACAGTTACAGAACGTGAATCTAAAGCATTAGATTCCACCTGATGCATTAGATTTGTCAACGCTGAATCACCCGCCCTGCCGCATTCGCCAGGGACGGAGCCTGCCGCCGGGAGAGCCAGATGCCCTCAGAGGTGCCCCCGTACCTTCGGATCTCGGACGACCTGCGCCGGCGCATCGCCGAGGGCGAGTGGCGCCCCGGGGAGCGCCTGCCGTCCCGCGCACAGCTCGCGGTGGCCTACGGGGTCGGCGCCAACGTCCTTCAGCGGGCACAGGAGCGGCTGATCACCGAGGGCCTGCTGGAGGGCCGCGCGGGCTCCGGCACCTACGTCAGGACCCCGCCCGAGCGCCACCGGATGGTCCGCTCCCGCCACGGCGAGCGGCGTGGGGACTCACCCTTGCGCGCCGAACTGCGCGACCGGGGCCGCACCGGCAGCTGGGAGGCCAACAGCTACGCGCGCACGCCGGCACCGGAGCACATCGCCCGCCGGCTGGGCATCGGCACCGGCGACCCCACGGTGCGCACCTGCTACGAGTTCCTCGCCGACGGGCGGCCCGCGCAGCTCTCCGAGAGCTGGGAGCCGATGGCCGTCACCACCGGCACTCCGGTCCTGCTGCCCGAACTCGGCCCGCTCTCGGGCCGGGGCGTGGTCGAGCGGATGGCGACCATCGGCGTCACGGTGGACTTCGCCGTCGAGGTGCCCCGCCCGGCCCGCGCCACCCAGGAACAGGCGCATCTGCTGGGAATCTCCACCGGCGACCAGGTGACGGTGATCGAGCGGACGTACTACGACCTCGACGGACGGCCGGTGGAAACCGCCGACATCGTCGTACCGGAGGCGCTCTGGGAGATCGCCTACGAGATTCCGGTCGAACGGAACTGACGCGGAACGGGGCCTGAGCCGGGTCGGCGGCGGAGCGCAGCCGAAGCGGTTCCAGGAGGCGCCGGACATCACCGCCGGCCGCACCCGACCCGGTTGTCGGCCGTCAACACCCGGCCCCGCACGCAAACGAGCCGTGGCGGCCCGCCCCCGGAATTCCGGATGAGCGGGCCGCCACGGCTCACGACCTTGACAGGTCGTCGGCGGGCCAGGAGCGCGGACTACTTCGCGGTGGTCTTGCGCGTGGTGGTCTTACGGGTGGCGGTCTTCTTCGCCGGAGCCGTCTTCTTGACCGCGGCCGCCTTCTTGGTGGCGGTCGCCGTGGTCTTCTTCGCGGCGGCGGTGGTGGTGGCCTTCTTCGCCGGAGCCGCCTTCTTGGTGGCGGCGGCGGTGGCCTTCTTGGTGGCGGCGGCGGTGGTGGTCTTCTTGACCGCCGTCGCCTTCTTGGCCGCGGTCGCCGTGGTCTTCTTGGCGGCGGCGGTGGTGGCCGTCTTCTTCGCGGCGGCCTTCTTGGCCGCGGCCGGGGCAGCGGCGGCGGCCGAGGCGGCACGCTTGGTGGCGGCACGCTTCGCGGCGGCGGTGGCGGCCACACCGGACTTGCCCGGGGTGAGGGAGCCCTTGGGGGCCTTCTTCACCGACGGGCCCTCCTTCGGCAGCTTCTTGCTGCCGCTGACCAGGTCCTTGAAGCCCTGGCCGGGACGGAAGCGGGGCACCGAGGTCTTCTTGACCTTGACCTTCTCGCCGGTCTGCGGGTTGCGGGCGAAGCGCGCGGAGCGCTCCACCTTCTCGAAAGTGCCGAAACCGGTGACCGACACCCGGTCACCCGCTACAACGGCACGCACCATGGTGTCGAGCACTGCGTCGACGGCCTCTGCGGCAGCCTTGCGACCGCCCAGCTGCTCGGCCACCGCTTCGACAAGCTGAGCCTTGTTCACGTCTTCCCCTTCGGAAACGGGCGCCGGATGATTCCATCCGTTCATTTCGCACGTTAGGTATGTATCTGCGGACTTTCAATTACCAAACGCGCGAATCACCCTAGTGTCGCAATGGATTTGCGCGTCGGCGACCTCAGCGGACGGGCGGGCGCCCCTCGTCGAGGTCCTGCACAAAGCGACTCAACCGCCGGGCCGCCTCCGGAAGATCGCGCTTGGCGGTCTCCGTGACGATCAGCAGTTGACGGGTGAGAGCGGTCTTTGCATCGGCAGACACGTTCAGCGCATGGACGCGTGCGTGAGCTTGCTTCAACCGCTCGGCCACAAGCGCGTACAGCGCTGCGACTTCCGACTCGTCCGGCTCCTCAGCAGGTGAGGTGGCGCCGTCCGGCCGGTCGTCAATTCGGCGTTCGACTCCCCGGCCCGTCGACTCCGACGACGCGGGTTCGCCGCCCGCGTACGGAGGTTCATGGTGCCGGTGCATGTACTGATTGTGCCATCTGCGCGGAGTTGTGCTGCGCCGGGCCCTGTCACGGCAATGACGCTCAACTATCCGCGGCCGCCCCGGCGCGTAACTCGGGCACGGAACGGCGGATGGCCCGCCCCCCCGAGGGGGAGGCGGGCCATCCGGCACGGCGTCAAAAGCGGGGTTCTCAGGGGATCGGCAGCGTGCGCGGCTTGAACGCCGGACGAGTGGCCTCGAACGCCGCGATGTCGGCCTCGTTCGTGAGCGTGATGCTGATGTCGTCCAGGCCGTTGAGCAGACGCCAGCGGACGTTGTCGTCCAGCTCGAAGGAGGCCGTGACGCCCTCGGCGCGCACCTCGCGGGCCTGGAGGTCGACGGTGATCTCGGCGCTCGGGTCGGCCTCGGTGAGCGCCCACAGCCGCTCCACCGTCTCCTGCGGGAGCAGCACCGTGAGCAGGCCGTTCTTCAGCGAATTGCCGCGGAAGATGTCGGCGAAGCGGGAGGAGATCACGGCGTGGAAGCCGTAGTTCTGCAGCGCCCAGACGGCGTGCTCACGGGAGGAGCCGGTACCGAACTCGGGGCCGGCCACCAGGACGGTGGCGCCCACGCGCTCGGGCTGGTTGAGGATGAACGACTCGTCCTTGCGCCAGGCCTCGAACAGCCCGTCCTCGAAGCCCGACCGGGTGACCTTCTTCAGCCAGTGGGCCGGGATGATCTGGTCGGTGTCGACGTTGCTGCGGCGCAGCGGAACGGCCCTGCCGGTGTGGGTGGTGAACTTCTCCATGCTGCTCAGGCCTCCACGGCGACGTTGTCGGACAGATCGGCGGGCGCGGCCAGTCGGCCCAGCACCGCGGTCGCGGCGGCGACCTGGGGCGACACCAGGTGGGTGCGGCCGCCCTTGCCCTGACGGCCCTCGAAGTTGCGGTTGGAGGTGGAGGCGCAGCGCTCACCGGGAGCCAGCTGGTCCGGGTTCATGCCCAGGCACATCGAGCAGCCCGCGTGCCGCCATTCGGCGCCGGCGGCGGTGAAGACCTTGTCCAGGCCCTCCTCCACGGCCTGCAGAGCGACCCGCACCGAGCCGGGGACGACCAGCATCCGCACACCCTCGGCGACGCTCCGGCCCTCCAGGACGGCGGCGGCGGCGCGCAGATCCTCGATCCGGCCGTTGGTGCAGGAGCCGACGAACACGGCGTCCACCTTGACCTCGCGCAGCGGCGTACCGGCCTCCAGGCCCATGTACTTCAGCGCGTTCTCGGCGGCGACCCGCTCCTGCGGGTCCGCGAAGGAGGCCGGGTCCGGCACGTCGGCGCCGAGCGGTGCGCCCTGGCCGGGGTTGGTGCCCCAGGTGACGAACGGGGTCAGCTCGGTGGCGTCGATGAAGATCTCGTGGTCGAAGACCGCGTCCTCGTCGGTCACCAGGGTCCGCCAGTACTCGACGGCGGCGTCCCAGTCGGCGCCCCGGGGGGCGTGCGGGCGGCCCTGGAGGTAGTCGAAGGTGGTCTGGTCCGGGGCGATCATGCCGGCCCGGGCGCCCGCCTCGATGGACATGTTGCAGATGGTCATCCGAGCCTCCATGGAGAGGCTGCGGATGGCCGAGCCGCGGTACTCCAGGACGTAGCCCTGGCCGCCGCCGGTGCCGATCCTGGTGATGATCGCCAGGATCAGGTCCTTGGCGGTGACGCCCGCGGGCAGCTCGCCCTCGACGGTGATCGCCATGGTCCTGAACGGGGCCAGCGGGAGCGTCTGGGTGGCCAGCACGTGCTCCACCTGGCTGGTGCCGATGCCGAACGCCAGCGCGCCGAACGCGCCGTGGGTGGAGGTGTGGGAGTCGCCGCAGACGACGGTGGTGCCGGGCTGGGTGAGTCCCAGCTGGGGGCCCACCACGTGGACGACGCCCTGCTCGACGTCGCCGAGCGAGTGGATCCGGACCCCGAACTCGGCCGCGTTGCGGCGCAGGGTCTCCAGCTGCACCTTGGAGACCGGGTCGGCGATGGGCTTGTCGATGTCGAGGGTGGGCGTGTTGTGATCCTCGGTCGCGATCGTGAGATCGGTGCGGCGGACCTTGCGGCCGGCCAGGCGCAGACCGTCGAAGGCCTGCGGGCTGGTCACCTCGTGGAGCAGGTGCAGGTCGATGAAGAGCAGGTCGGGCTCGCCCTCGGCGCGCCGTACGACGTGGTCGTCCCAGACCTTCTCTGCGAGTGTCCGTCCCATCAGGGTTCCCTCCAGCCGGCCGCTCTGCCGGCCTTCTCGTGTGTTCGAGGTCACTGCCCGTACCGCTCTGGTGAGGCTCGCCCGGGCGACCTGCACGCCGGATCGGTGGCCCCGGCGCGCGCCGAATCCGTCGGCGCCGACGAGGGTGTCTCCCGGGCTGCTTCATCCAGAGTGGCGCTTTTCCGGGAAGATTGAACTTGCGTCTCGCGGAATGAGACTGCAGTATCAACGCATGGACAACTCTAGCGGCGTCGGCGTTCTCGACAAGGCCGCTCTGGTGCTGAGCGCACTGGAGTCGGGCCCCGCCACGTTGGCGGGGCTGGTCGCCGCCACCGGATTGGCGCGGCCCACCGCCCACCGACTCGCCGTCGCACTCGAACACCACCGCCTGGTCACCAGGGACATGCAGGGCCGGTTCATCCTCGGCCCCCGACTCTCCGAACTCTCCGCCGCGGCGGGCGAGGACCGGCTGCTCGCCACCGCGGGCCCGGTCCTGACCCACCTGCGCGACGTCACCGGCGAGAGCGCACAGCTCTACCGCCGACAGGGCGAAATGCGGATCTGCGTAGCCGCCGCCGAGCGGCTCTCCGGCCTGCGGGACACCGTCCCGGTCGGCAGCACCCTGCCGATGAAGGCCGGCTCGGCAGCACAGGTCCTGCTCGCCTGGGAGGAGCCCGAGCGGCTCCACCGCGGCCTCCAGGGCGCCCGGTTCACCGCCACCGCGCTCAGCGGCGTACGGCGGCGTGGCTGGGCCCAGTCCATCGGTGAGCGCGAGCCGGGCGTGGCGTCCGTCTCGGCTCCCGTGCGCGGCCCCTCCAACCGAGTGGTGGCCGCCGTCTCCGTCTCCGGCCCGATCGAGCGCCTCACCAGGCACCCGGGCCGCCTCCACGCCCAGGCCATCATCGAAGCCGCCAACCGGCTCACCGAGGCCCTGCGCCGGGGCTGAACTCCACCCCGGCGACCGACCAGAGACCGGAAGGGCCCCGCTCGCGTCCGAGCGGGGCCCTTCCGGCCGTCCCGGCCAATTGCGCCGGAAATGCAAAATGCCCCGGGGAACCGGGGCATCAATTCTCTGGCTGGGGTACCAGGACTCGAACCTAGACTAAATGAACCAGAATCACTCGTGCTGCCAATTACACCATACCCCAACAAAGCGCTCGGCCGATGGGCTTGCCCATCGGCCTACCTGCTCTGGTACCCCCGACCGGATTCGAACCGGCGCTACTGCCGTGAGAGGGCAGCGTGCTAGGCCGCTACACAACGGGGGCATTTCTTGGCGATCCCTTACGGGATCAGTACCCCCGACCGGATTCGAACCGGCGCTACTGCCGTGAGAGGGCAGCGTGCTAGGCCGCTACACAACGGGGGCATTTCTTGGCGATCCCTTTTGGGATCAGTACCCCCGACCGGATTCGAACCGGCGCTACTGCCGTGAGAGGGCAGCGTGCTAGGCCGCTACACAACGGGGGCTTGTACTGCTTGTTACCACTTGGATACTGCTGTACTGCGCTGGGGTACCAGGACTCGAACCTAGACTAAATGAACCAGAATCACTCGTGCTGCCAATTACACCATACCCCACCAGAGTTCAACCCCTGCGGGCCTCCTCGGTGCTGCGCCTGCGGTCTGGTGCTGACGAGGTTTCTGGTCCCTCGCCGTTCCCTCCCGGGCGGCGCAGAAAGAACATTACCCGATGCCGGGCGTCGCTCCAAAATCGATAACCGCAGGCAGACCGCGGACGGGCGCGTGCCCGGTCGTTGACCAGGCCCGCAACCGGTGCCGGCGCGGCTCGTCGCCGCCGGGAGCGCTGCTGGGAGCGGCCCTGGAACGCCCCTTGCGGCGTGCACCGAGCCGGCCGCTCCCGCGCCGCCCAGGGGGCGCTCCGGGCGGCGCGGGAGCAGGACCGGGACCAGCAGGGGTCAGACCGCCGGGACGGCGGCCAGCGCGGCGGTGAGCCGGCGCAGCGTCTCGGCCCGGCCGAGCAGCTCCATCGACTCGAACAGCGGCGGCGAGACCCGGCGGCCGGTGACGGCCACTCGCAGCGGGGTGAAGGCGAACTTGGGCTTGATGCCCAGCCCCTCCACCAGCGCCTCGCGCAGCGCGGCCTGGATCGGCTCGGGCGTGAAGTCCGCGAGCTCCTCCAGCGCCTTGACGCTGGCCTCCAGCACCGGGCGGGCGTCGGCGGTCAGCACCTTGGCCGCGTCGTCCGGGTCGAGGGTGAAGTCGGCCGGGTCGACGAAGAGGAAGCCCGCCATGTTGACGATCTCGCTCAGCACGACCATCCGCTCCTGGGTGAGCGGCGCCACCTTGGCCAGCAGCTCCAGCTGCTCGGCGGCGGGCTCGGCCGGCAGCAGACCGGCGGCCTGAAGGTAGGGCACCAGGCGGCGGACGAAGTCCTCCGGCGCCAGCTCGCGCACGTGGTGCGCGTTGATCGCCTCGCACTTCTTCAGGTCGAAGCGGGCCGGGTTGGCGTTCACCTTGGCGATGTCGAACGCGGCGACCAGCTCGTCCATCGAGAACAGGTCGCGGTCCTCGGCGAGCGACCAGCCCAGCAGCGAGAGGTAGTTCAGCAGCCCCTCGGGCAGGAAGCCGCGCTCGCGGTAGAGGTTGAGCGAGGCCTGCGGGTCGCGCTTGGAGAGCTTCTTGTTGCCCTCGCCCATCACGTACGGCAGGTGACCGAAGCGCGGGGTGGTGCCGTTGCCGACGCCGATCTCGGCGAGCGCCGCGTACAGCGCGATCTGACGCGGGGTGGAGGAGAGCAGGTCCTCGCCGCGCAACACGTGGGTGATGCCCATCAGTGCGTCGTCCACCGGGTTGACCAGGGTGTACAGCGGGGCGCCGTTGGCCCGGACGATGCCGTAGTCCGGCACGTCCTTGGGCTCGAAGCTGAGCGAGCCGCGGACCAGGTCGTCGAAGGCCAGGGTCCGGTCGGGCATCCGGAAGCGCAGGATCGGCTGCCGGTTCTCCAGCTTGTAGACGGCGACCTGGTCGGCCGTCAGCTCGCGGCAGTGGCCGTCGTAGCCGGAGGGCTTGCCGGCCGCGCGGGCGGCCTCGCGGCGGGCGTCGAGCTCCTCGGTGCTGCAGTAGCACTCGTAGGCGTGGCCGGCCTCGTGCAGCCGGCGGGCGACGTCCGCGTAGATGTCCATCCGCTGGGACTGCCGGTACGGCTCGTGCGGACCGCCGATCTCGGGGCCCTCGTCCCAGTCGAAGCCGAGCCAGCGCATGGCCTCCAGCAGCTGGTTGTAGGAGTCCTCGGAGTCGCGGGCCGCGTCGGTGTCCTCGATCCGGAAGACCAGCTTGCCGCCGTGGTGGCGGGCGAAGGCCCAGTTGAAGAGTGCGGTGCGGACCAGGCCCACGTGCGGGTTGCCGGTCGGGGACGGACAGAAGCGGACCCGGACGGTCGGGTCCAGGTCCGCGGAAGTGTTAGCCACGCTTGATCACCTTGTTGGCGAGAGTGCCGATGCCTTCGATGGAGACGGCGACCTCGTCGCCGACGTTGATGGGGCCGACACCCGCCGGGGTGCCGGTGAGGATGACGTCGCCCGGGAGCAGGGTCATCGCCTCGGAGATGTGCACCACGAGCTCGGCGATCGAGCGGACCATCTGGGAGGTCCGGCCGGCCTGCCGGAGCTCACCGTTGACGGTGCAGGTGACCGCCAGGTCGCTCGGGTCGAGCTCGGTCTCGATCCACGGGCCGAGCGGGCACGACGTGTCGAAGCCCTTGGCGCGGGCCCACTGGCCCTCGCGCTGCTGGACGTCACGGGCGGTCACGTCGTTGGCGCAGGTGTAGCCGAAGATCACCTCGGGCACCCGCTCGATCGGGACCTCGCGGCACATCCGGCCGATCACCACGGCGAGTTCGGCCTCGTGCTGGACGTCCGAGGAGAACGGCGGGTACGCGATGGACTCGGTCGGGCCGATCACCGCGGTGGAGGGCTTGAAGAAGGTCAGGGGGACGTCGGGGACGTCGTTGCCGAGCTCGGCGGCGTGCGCGGCGTAGTTGCGGCCGACCGCGACGATCTTGTTGGGCAGCATCGGGGTCAGCAGCCGCACGTCCTGCATGCGGTAGCTCTCACCGCTCAGCTGCGGCTGGCCGAAGGGGTGGCCGGCCAGGGCGTGGACAACGAGAGACTCGGGCTGGGAGGTGTCACCCTCGACCACGCCGAAGGAGACGCTGCCCGCGGCAGGACTCCCCTCCCGGACGGAAAACCTGGCAATGCGCACGGTTGGGCTACCCCTCGCTTCGTCGGCCGCCCGGGGCGCGCCCGGGCGCTGGCGGGCCGCGGTGTTGACGCGGCCCCGCTCAATCGCCCCCCAGGCTATCGCGTGAGCCTGCGGCGGCCCGCTCTGCGCCTGTTCAGCGTGGTGCACGCCCGCCCGCGGAAGCGGCCGCCCACCGGCCGCCCGCGGTCGCCCGCGGGGCACCGGCCGTCCGCCCCGGCCGGACACGCCGGAGGGCGCCGCAGCCGCCGGAGCGGACGCGGCGCCCTCCGGGCCGAGGCGGGTTCAGTCCTGCGGGACGGCGACCACCGGCGCGACCATCAGCACGGTGCGGCGCGGGTTGGCGGTGCTGGCCGGCAGCTGGGTGGAGTAGGTGAGGACGTCCTCGGACCGGCGGGCGCCGGGGATCTGGCTGAAGTCCTCGACCGAGGCCAGCGTCGTACGCCGCGGGTTCGCCGTCGGGCGGCAGGCAAGCGTGGACTTCATGGCCTTCTTCGCCGACTGGGACATCGCGTCACACCTTGGGGCTCGGGGCCGACGGAATGCGCCGGCCGCTGTGTTTCTGGGTGGCAGTGTTCTGGTCGCAGCGATTCCGGGCAGGCCGACGGAGGCCCTGCCCACTGCTACAGCACAGATTAGGTATCTCATTCCACAGTCGCCGTAACCAAAGCTACACATTGGCCTGTGAGTTTCCTCACAATTTGCCGATGGATTGCGACATTCCAGACATACCGCCGCTTCGGAATTAACCGGCAAACTGCCCATATCGGTCAATCGGGAAGCCTTCCGACTCTTGTTGATCTGTGGTCTGCTTGGCATGTATCTGGCGAGTGTCCGAAAAGGGCGGTATTCCCCTCCGGTTACCCCACAGTCCGTGTATCACCGCACGCTCTGGGTAGCGCCCGGCGCGGGTAACTGGCTCCCCTTGTTGGACTTCCCCCGCTGTGCTGGAATGCCACGGACCGTGGGAATGGAGCAGTCCGCCCCGGTAGAACCCGCTCTCCCGGACCGGCCGGGGTGCGGATGGAAACTCGACACCGTCCAGGTCACGGCAACGTGGCAGGACGCCCGGTCAAGAGGTTGCGACGCCAGTGCAGGGACGTTTCAAAAGGGGTAGCGGCGCCGCGGGTGACCCGGAGTCGCGAGAGCCCGCAGTAGCCCCCCTCCAGGCGGCGGCCTCCGGTGGCCCGGGTGACCGGACGGCCGGAAGGCCCGCCGATCCGGACAAGCCGGACACCGCCCGCGGAGAGGGAGGCGAGCCGACCGAGGACAAGTCCAACCGGTCCAGGCTCCGCAAGACCCTGATCCGCCGCCGGGCGACCGGCATCAGCAGGTTCGCCATGCGCAACTGGCGCATCCGGACCCGCCTCATCGCGCTGCTCGCGCTCCCCGTACTGGTCGCGCTCGCCCTCGGTGGCCTGCGCATCCAGACGTCGCTCGAGTCCTCGCAGCAGCTCGCCCAGATGGCCAACCTGTCCGACCTGGCGAAGAAGGCGACCAACCTCGCCGACTCGCTGCAGACCGAACGGGACATCAGCGCCGGTCCGCTGACCAAGGGCCTCCAGAGCGACGACGACGTCGCGGCCGCGCAGAAGACCACGGACGACCTGAGCCGTACCTTCACCGCCTCCGCCGACAAGTTCGAGAACCTGGAGCTCGCCGGTGGAAAGGCGCTGCTGCTCCAGGTCCGCAAGGACCTGAACCTGATCGCCGACGCCCGCCGCGACGCGTACAACAACACGGAGAACATCCAGGCGACGGTCACCGCCTACGACGTGATCATCAGGGACCTCCTGGGCATCACCCAGGACATCGCCCTCGCGTCCAACAACTCCGACCTGGTCCGCTCCACCCGCGCCCTGCAGCAGTTCTCGCTGGCCAAGGACGTCACCTCGCAGCAGCGTGCGCTGATCAGCGCCGCGCTCGCCAACAAGGCCGGCCCCAACCTCAGCCTGAGCGACGAGTCCTTCGGTATCCGTCTGCGGGCCACGTACGACAACGCCATCGGCAACTTCAACGCGATCTACACCTCGCACGACCTCGACAACCTCCGGGGTCAGCTGAGCTACAACGACGTGATCGCCGACGCGGACCGCTACTCGCGCTCGATCCTCCAGCAGAGCGGTATCCGCCAGACCGACATCCGCACCTACAAGGGCTGGTACGACCAGGCCACCACGAAGATCACCGCGGAGCGCCGGATCGAGAGCCGGCTGATCGAGGAGCTCGACGGCAAGGCCCAGGAGCTCCAGTCGGCCGCCGACACCGAGGCCCTGATCACCGGTGGCGCCGTCGCCCTGGTGCTGCTCGTCGCCGTCGCGGGAGCCGCCCTGATCGCCCGCGCGATGGTGCGCTCGCTGACCCGTCTGCAGACCGCGGCCGAGGACGTCGCCGAGCGGCGGCTGCCCGAACTGGTCAAGACCCTCTCCGAGAGCGACCCGCACGACGTCGACGTCACCGTCGCACCCGTCGGCGTCGACTCGACGGACGAGATCGGCCATGTGGCGCACGCGTTCGACATGGTGCACAGCGAGGCCGTCCGCCTCGCCGCCGAGCAGGCACTGCTGCGAGGCAACATCAACGCGATGTTCACCAACCTCTCGCGCCGCAGCCAGGGCCTCATCCAGCGCCAGCTGTCGCTGATCTCCGAGCTGGAGAGCCGCGAGGCGGACCCGGACCAGCTGGCCAGCCTCTTCAAGCTGGACCACCTCGCGACCCGTATGCGCCGTAACGGCGAAAACCTGCTCGTCCTCGCCGGTGAGGACCCGGGCCGCCGCTGGACCCGCCCCGTCCCGCTGGTCGACGTGCTGCGCGCCGCCGCCTCCGAGGTGGAGCAGTACGAGCGCATCGAGCTGGCCGCCGTGCCGTCGGCCGAGGTCGCCGGCCGCGTCGTCAACGACCTCGTCCACCTGCTCGCCGAGCTGCTGGAGAACGCCACCTCGTTCTCCAGCCCGCAGACCCGCGTCCGGGTCACCGGTCACGCCCTGCCGGACGGCCGGGTGCTGATCGAGATCCACGACACCGGTATCGGTCTGAGCCCCGACGACCTCGCCGACATCAACGAGCGGCTGGCCAACCCGCCGGTCGTGGACGTCTCCGTCTCCCGCCGCATGGGTCTGTTCGTGGTCGGCCGCCTGTCCCTGCGACACGGCATCCGCATCCAGCTGCGCCCCAGCGACTCCGGTGGCACCACCGCGCTGGTCATGCTCCCGGTGGACGTCACCAACTCCTCCGACCGGCGAGGCGCCCGCCCCGGCGGCGCCGCCGCCAAGCAGCAGCGCAGCGCGGCCCCGACGCCGCGCCAGCAGCGCCAGATGCCCGGCACCGGACCGGCCGCCGCGCTCCCCCAGGGCCCCTCGGGCGGTGCCCCGACCGGCCGGCCGCAGCTCGGCCAGGGCGGCCCCGGCCCGCAGGGCGGACGCCCCGGCGGCGCCCCCGGGCTGCCGACCCGCCAGGCCGGCCAGTCGCTGCGCCAGAACCCGCCGCAGGGCGGCCCGCAGGGGCCCAACCAGCAGCGCCCGAACCAGCAGCGTCCGCAGGCTCCCCAGCAGGGCCAGCAGCCGCAGGGCGCGCCCGCCGGCCGCACCGGCGGCGGCCTGCCCCGCCGTGGCCAGAACCCCGGCCAGCCGCAGGGCCCGGGCCTGCCGCCGGGCGCCCAGCGTCCCGGCCAGGAACGCCGGCGCCCCGGGGCCGAAAACCTGGACGGGCCGGGCTCGCGGACGGCCGAGCAGCCGCAGCCCGGCTGGGCCGACCAGGCCGCCCGCGGTGAGCGGCCCGGCAAGCAGCAGGGTGGCCGCCCCGGCGCCCGTCCGCAGGACGGTCCCGGCCGCCGTCAGCCGAACCCCGGTCAGGGTCCCGAGGCCGGCCGCCGGCCGGGCCAGGGTGGCCAGGGTGGCCCGCAGGGCGGTCAGGGCATGCCGCAGCGTCCGCTGCCGCAGCGCCAGCAGGCCCCGCAGGCTCAGCCGGCCCAGCAGCCCGCTCCGGTCGAGCCGGCGGTGGAGACCACCGCGCAGTTCGCCCGCCCGCGCTTCGAGGCCAGCGAGATCGACCCGCGTGACCCGCTGGGTCTCGGCCTGGTGGAGCCCGTCCTGCCGAGCGTGCCGAACCCGGCCCGTCCGGAGCCGGTGCGCCAGGAGCCCGTCCGCCAGGAGCCGATGGCACTGCCGACCGGCCCGTCCGACGGCGCGCAGATCCCCGGCGGTGCGCCCGCCGCGGCCGGCTGGCAGCCCCAGCCCGGCGACCCGCAGGGCCTCGCGGCCGGCTACCGGCCGCAGCGTCCCGGCACCACCGCGCCCGGCTTCGACGAGCAGGCCCCCCAGGGCCGGCCGCAGCAGATGCCGCACCAGCAGCAGGGCCAGCAGCACTCCCAGGCCCAGCAGGCCCAGGCGCAGGCCCAGCAGGCCGCCGGTGAGGCGCCGTGGCGTCCGTCCGCGAACGACGAGCGCTGGCGCCGGGCCGAGCAGGTCCGCGAGCCCTCGACGAGCGGGCTGACCACCTCGGGCCTGCCGCGCCGGACCCCGCAGGCCAACCTGGTCTCCGGCACCGCCGAGGCGGCGCCGCTGACCGGTCCGCAGGTCTCACGTGCCCCCGAGGAGGTGCGCGGCCGGCTCACCAACCTGCGGCGCGGAATCCAGCAGGGCCGTCGGGCCGGAGTCGAGCAGACCGCCGGGCAGGGCATGCCAGTGGTCAACCAGGGTGGCTTCGCCCATGGTGCTCAGCAGGGCGGATTCGATAGTTTCGGGGTCCAGGGGGACGGTAACGGGGCCGGCCGCAACGGCGGCCCAGGCAACGGCGCAGAGCATCAGGAGCGTTGAGTTGAGTCAGATGAGCCAGGCCGCACAGAACCTGAACTGGCTGATCACCAATTTCGTGGACAACACCCCCGGGGTGTCCCACACAGTGGTGG